>CAZUZO010000004.1:0-56616 GCA_964624765.1 uncultured Thiotrichales bacterium | reverse complement strand
TTGTGAATAGACCGCCTTACGCCTTCCGAGTTCGTGTAACCGGCTCTAGCACGGTCCTACCGATCCAATGCCTGCGGATCGTCGGGCATGCACTGTACCTCATCTACGCGCGCCGCCGGCGGCCCCTGCCACAACCAGGCCCGCAAGCGCTCCACCGCCTCCGGCTCACCCCGTATCAAGACTTCCACGCGTCCATCAGGTAGATTGGTCGGCCGAGCATCCACCCCTAGCTGATGCGCCTTCTCCCGCGTCGCGGCACGAAAGAAAACACCTTGTACCCGCCCCGAAACGAGACACCGCAAACAGATCGTCACCCTCGCGATGCCCTCATGGCTTTTCTCGTCGGACGGCTTCGAGGCTGCGCTCCCGAGCCTTCAGGGCTTCTTCCCGCGCCAAGGTCGCCTCTCCCCATGCCTTCTCGTACTCACCGGTAGCCATAGCTCTTTCGGCGCGTCCCAGCAAAATCTCCGCACGCTCATAGTGGATCGGTGCCCGCCGCTCTGCTCCGATCTCCTGCGCCGCCCTGACCGCCTGCCGTGCATCGCTTATCTCTTGCAACGGCACGCTCACACACGCTCCCAGCAGCATCAGAACCAGAGCGCCCCCGTTCACCATCCACGGCCGGAAGTGTGTTCTGTAGGTTCCTGGCATCATACCGTCAAGTTACTGAATGTTATACAAATGAATCCAAGGTAAGCGGCTGACCGAGAGGTAGGAAGCTAACATTGGCACCCTATGCTGTCAAGGAAATAGCCGCTACAATCGAACCCCTATCGAGTTCAGCAGTCACGGGAGAACGATGGCCGTCAGGTTGGCACATGGAACGTTGGTCTCTGTGGCCGGAAACCAGGTGCCCCAACCGAAGACCATAGCCGAAAGGAGTATCCATGCACGTTAGGATTTTTCACAACCCCCGCTGCAGCAAGTCGCGCCAGGCACTTCAACTTTTGCAGGAGCAAGGGATCGAGCCTGATATCATCGAATATCTAAAGACTCCGCCATCGTCAGATGAGCTGCGGCATATCCTCGAGTTACTGGGCATAGCGCCTCGAGCCCTCATGCGCCGTCAGGAACGCGCTTATAGCGAACAGGACCTCGGTGACCCGAACCTGGATGAGACCGCTTTGATTCAAGCGATGGTCGATCACCCCGTTCTGATCGAGCGGCCGATCGTGCTCGCGCACGGTAAGGCTGTTCTCGGGCGCCCACCGGAGAAAGTTTTGGAGATCCTTTAGGGTGGGCGATATCCTCGTTGTCTATTACAGCGTTCACGGCAACGTGGCGAACATGGCACGCCACATCGCGAGAGGTATTGAAAGTGTGCCTCCCATGCACGCCCGGTTACGAACGGTCCCCCGGGTGTCGACGGTCTGCGAAGCCACTGAGGACGAAATACCCACAGCGGGGCCACCCTATGCCACTATCGATGATCTCGTCGATTGTGTCGGCCTGGCCCTCGGGAGTCCCACGCGTTTTGGCAATATGGCGGCAGCGCTGAAATTTTTCCTCGACGGCACCGGCGGCCAGTGGTTGGCCGGCGCGCTCGAGGGAAAACCGGCGGCCGTGTTCACCTCCACCGCGAGTCTACACGGAGGGCAAGAGAGCACCCTCCTCTCCATGATGCTGCCCCTGCTGCACCACGGCATGCTGGTGCTAGGGCTTCCCTACTCCGAGCCCGACTTGCTCACCACACGCACGGGGGGCTCGCCTTATGGCGCCACTCATCTGGCAGGACCTCACAGCGATCGGCCCCTCTGCGATGAAGAGCAGCGCCTCTGCCTCGCTCTGGGCAAGCGACTTGCCGAGACCGCTCTCGCCCTGCAAGTGCCAGCGTCACGCTCGGCCTAACGGCATGCTAGGGGATGTTCAGACCGGTACGAGCGCGAGCTTGCGAAAAAACCCGCTACGTAGCGCGATAGCAGCGTTGGGCGGTGCTCGCTCCTCGCCTCGCGACTCGATATGTCTCTCGGCTTGGCGCGGTCCGCCTGGCTCTCGGAGCGCTCGCTAGCGTTTTCTCACCCTCTCACCGGGCAAGCAGCCGCTTGACGAAGGGAATGGTCACCATGCGCTTCTCCGACAAGGTCAAGCGATCGACCCGGTCCAGGAATTCGAACAGAGAGTGAGTGTCTCGCGGATAGCGTCGCAGTAAAAACGAAATGACCTCATCGGGAAGCGCAAACCCTCGATTTCGGGCCCGGCATTGAAGTGCGAGGCGTTTCGCCTCGTCGTCCAGGGAGCGCAGGCGTAAAATCAAGCCGCGACCAAGGCGCGAAGTGAGATCAGCCAGCCCAAACCCAGCACTGTGAGGAACCCCCTGAGCAGCGAACAGGAGACGCGTTCCTGACCGCTCAGTTTGCTCGTAGAGGCAGAAAACCGCCTCCTCCCAGACTCGATCTCCGGCCACCGCATCGGCATCATCGAGGCATACCAGACTTAATCCGTCGAGCCCCTCACAGGCGTCGGCTGTCAGCTCGGCCTTTCTCGCCAGAGGCAGGTACGCCGCTCGGCCGTGCCGGCTCGAGGCCTCCCGGCAACTCGCCTGCAGCACATGGGTCTTGCCCGTTCCCGGCGCCCCCCAAAGATAAGCCACGCGTTCCCCGCCACTGACCACAAGTTCGCGCACGGCACGCACGATCTCTTCGTTGGGTCCTGGCACAAAGTTGCTAAACGACGGTCCGTCTCTGAGACCAACGGGAAGTGTCAGCTGAATCGCACTGTTCATGGCTGCAGCTCGAATTCCAGGCCTGGCGTAACCCCCGCAGCCACCAACCTGCGATTCAGCGCCAGCGCGTCGCGCAGGGTGGCGGCCCCCCCGCGCGCTTTGACCAGCAGCCAAATCCGATCACCTTGCAACTTCTCCACCTGAACGGCTTTGACGATTGGCAGAGTCTCGAGATAGCCCATGAGGCCGGCATAGTCGGCCAGCGAGTTAACTCCGCCCACCACGAGCTCCATGCTCTCAGCTACCGTCGAGCTGTACCGGGCCCGGAACCGCTCCGCTATATACCCGGCAGCCTGATGGATCCCCTCCGTTACCAACGGCTCAAGAGCAGGGCCGCGCGCAGACCAGTCGCGAGCTGAGCCCCCCCATAACAAGCTCCAACGGGTTTCCCACTGATCGGCGAGTAGCGGGTAAGCCCGGCCCACCAGCACCGCATCGCTCTGGTAACGCTTGGATGCCGCCAGGATATCCTCTTCGAAGCCGCCCCATAGCTTACTCTCGCTCAATCGAGCCCGGTCCTCCAGATCACGCAAGGGCAGAATGAGGGGCAATCCCCTTTGCGCGGCGGTCTCTTCCAACAGCGCCGCCAGTCGGTGTCCGCCATCCGCTCCTAACACCACCGGACGATTGGCCTCCTCCAGTGCGAACCACAACAGCACCGAAGGGCGTGTGCGCGTCCAGGCTGGGATGTTAGCGTCCCGCAGTAAGGCGTCCACCGCCGCGGCATCAAACTGCGTCCACAGCAAAAGTTTTCGTGGAGGTGCACCCCCCTCATCCGGCGTCGCCCCCAGCTCGGTGGCATAACCAAATTCTGCAACATATCGCTCCGGGCGCGAAAGCGCTTCGATGAGGGTAGGATGCTTCGGCAGCATCCGCTCGCCAGTCACCTTAACCAGCACCTGCTCGAAGGCCTGGCGAAACGCCTCCTGCCGCTCATCTTGATGCTGGCTCGCCACCGGCACCCTTGCCGCGTAAAGCCCCATCTGTTCCCCAACCGCGGCAGCGCTCGGCGTACACCCGAGCAGCAGTAAGACAAAACCTAGAACAGCACATCGAGGAAAGAACATTTTCGCTTCATGACATCGGTTAATTGCTCATACCGAAAACGCTAGGCAAGCGGCGCCAGCAAGTCAAGTTTGCAGCCCAAACCTAACCCCGATACCATCTGCAGGATGCAAGCACGCACACGCCAGACGCTGACCTACCGCAAGGCCGGGGTCGATATCGACCAAGCTAACCGCCTCGTGCAAACTATCGCCACGCTTGCCAAGACCACACACCGCCCCGGTGTCATCGGTGGTGTGGGCGGATTCGGCGCCCTGTTCGAAGTGCCGCTGGATCGCTACCGCCGTCCGATACTGGTCTCCGGCACGGACGGGGTCGGCACCAAGCTAAAGCTCGCCGTGGACGCCGCACGCCATGACAGCATCGGCATCGATCTGGTCGCCATGTGTGTCAACGACATTCTAACCCACGGTGCCGAACCCCTGTTCTTCCTTGACTATTTCGCCACCGGGAAGCTCAATGTGCCGATCGCAACCCAGATAATCGACGGCATCGTGCGGGGCTGTAAACTGGCTGGCGCCGCCTTGGTGGGTGGCGAAACGGCCGAGATGCCCGGCCTGTATCGCGGCGAAGACTATGATCTCGCCGGTTTTTGTGTGGGTATCGTGGAGCGAGACCAACTCATCGACGGATCCCAGGCAACACCGGGTGACGTCCTGATCGGCTTAGCCTCCAGTGGCCCTCACGCGAACGGCTACTCGCTGATCCGAAAAGTACTCGAGATCGCCGAGACCGGCCTGCATGAGCCCTTCGGTGAGCGGTCCCTGGGTGATGTCCTACTGGAGCCGACGCGCATCTATGTCCGGGCGATACACCATCTTATCCGGCACCTGCCGGTACACGGTATCGCCCATATTACGGGCGGCGGCCTGCTAGAGAATGTACCACGTGTTCTGCCGGACCGTGTGCGGGCACGTATCCGCGTCGCCGCCTGGCCCAGGCCCGCCCTATTCCAGTGGCTGCAAGAGCAAGGCCGCATCACCGAACAAGAGCTCCTGCGGACCTTTAATTGCGGTATCGGCATGGTCGTGATCGTGCCCCAAGAAACGGCGCACGCGGCGATGGAACGGCTAGAGGCAATGGGCGAACAGACGTTCGTCATCGGCAGCTTGGAAGCCCACAGCGAACCGACACCGGGCATCATCCTGGAGTGATCGATCATTATCCCGCCATCGTGGTGCTGGTCTCTGGGCGCGGCAGCAACCTGCAGGCGATCATAGACCGCACTCAGCAGGACCTGCCGGCGCGTATTGCGGCGGTCATCTCCGATGAGCCTGAAGCCCTGGCCTTAGAGCGCGCCCACCGGGCCCGGATCCCCGCCCATGTCGTCGATCGCCAGGCCGGGCCCACCCGCGCTGCCTTCGAAGCGGCATTACAAGCCATCATCGATGATTACCAACCGGCGCTAGTGATCTTGGCAGGCTTCATGCGCATCCTCACCAGGAACTTTGTCGCCCACTACCAGGGTAGGCTAATCAACATCCATCCTTCGCTGCTGCCGGCCCTGCCGGGGCTTAATACCCATGCCCGTGCGCTGGCGGGCGGCCACCGCCGACATGGGGCCAGCGTTCACTTCGTCACCGAAGAAGTCGATGGCGGACCGATCATCATTCAGGCAGCTGTGCCGGTCTTTCCTGAGGATACCCCTGAGGTCCTTGCCGAGCGGGTACTCGAGCAGGAACATCGGATCCTACCCGAAGCGATCCGCTGGTTTCTCGACGAGGAGTTGACCATCGACGGTCGAATCGTGCGCCGGCGGGGGCAACCGGTCGCGCTCTTCGGCGGCGCCGAGGGCGGCTCGTAGGCCGCCTTCTGGCGGGTCTGCGCATTCGCGGGCCTACATCAATGTCCGGCGTCGCGTCGCATCTTGACCGCCCGCTGCATGGCGGTCAGGATACCGCGGAGAATATTGATCTCCGATGCGTCAGGCTGGGTGCGGTTAAACAAGCGGCGCAGCCGTCGCATCAAACGCTTAGGGCGCAGAGGATCGAGGTAGCCGATATCGATCAGAGTGGCCTCCAGATGATCATAGAAGCCTTCTAGATCATCGACACGACAGGGCGAAGGCCTAGCGGTAGGAGCCGCCTGGAGCGACTCCTGCTCTTGCCAAGCGAGCTGGACCTCATAGGCCACGAGCTGCACGGCGCCAGCCAGATTAAGAGAACGAAACTGCGGATGGGTTGGGATACGCACCAGGCTATGACAGCGGTCGAGCTCGGCGTTGCTCAATCCCCACTGCTCGCGGCCAAAAACCAGCGCCACCGGCGTGTGGCGTGCCCTCATTACGGCTTGTGCGGCGGCCTGGCGCGGTGTCAACTCCGGCCATGGGATGCTACGTGTGCGCGCACTGGTCGCGCACACCCAGCCGCAACCGTGGAGCGCCTGATCGAGCGTCTCCCAACGCTTGGCGTCGAACAGCACATCGTCGGCACCCGCGGCGCGGGCCGTCGCCTGCGCACAAGGGAACACCTGCGGACGCACCAGGTGCAGCTGATGAAGCTGCATGGTCTTCATGGCCCGGGCCACCGCACCGATGTTGCCGGGGTGAGAGGTCTCCACCAGCACGATACGGATATTGTCGAGTATGGAACGCGCCGACTCGTGGGTTCGACCCGGCATACCCGCGCTGGCGGACTGGTCTGCACTCATAATGAACGGTATTGGAGAGTCATGATGCACCCGATGCTCAACATCGCCATCCGCGCCGCCCGCTCGGCGGGAAATCTCATCGTTCGCTACCTCGAACGCGTCGACCAACTTAGCGTAACAGAAAAAGCGCACAACGAGTTCGTCAGTGAAGTCGATCAACAGGCCGAGCGTGTCATCGTCGAGGTGATTCGCCGGGCCTACCCCAGTCATGGCATCCTGGGCGAGGAGAGCGGGGAACATCGAGGCGATGCCTACACGTGGGTCATCGATCCATTGGATGGGACCACGAATTTCCTGCATGGATTTCCACAGTTTTCGGTCTCCATCGCGCTCAAGTATCGAGATCGGTTGGCGCAGGCCGTTGTCTATGACCCTTTGCGCAACGAGCTTTTCACCGCCACCCAAGGCGAAGGGGCCCAGCTCAACGAGCGCCGCATCCGAGTGAGTCGCCGCCAACATCTCAAGAACGCGCTACTGGGAACCGGCTTTCCCTATCGGTTCGTGGTCGATCTCGACGCCTACCTCGCGATCTTTCGCGAGCTCATCCTATCGACTGCAGGCATCCGCAGACCGGGCTCGGCTGCCTTGGATCTGGCCTATGTGGCCGCCGGCCGGCTCGACGGCTTCTGGGAGTTCGGTCTCAAAGAATGGGACATGGCAGCAGGCAGCTTGCTTATCCAGGAAGCAGGCGGAATGGTGGGCGATCCGCAAGGAGGTGACCAACATCTCGATCGAGGCGATATTGTGGCTGGAAATCCAAAGATCTTCCAAGCGCTCATCCAGATTATCCAACCACACCTGGCCCAGTTGGCTGCCAGCAGGCGCTCGCCAACGGTTTGAGGCGCGAAAGCCCGCCCAGAACCGATTTTAATAGGTTTATTAGTATGATCTTAAATGGTAAAGTACCTACCAGGCATGCGGGCCGGCAGGGCTTTGCATAGAGGGGCTTTGACCGTCCGATAGCGACACGCCGCCCTCGGTCAGCTCGCCGAGCAGTTGGCGTCTGTCATGCCAACCAAGAGGTCATAAAAACCCCAGCGAGTGGTTTAACAGCCAGGGGACAGCGCAAAGCCGCGCGAACTATTGGAGAGCAAAGCAGAGACCGAGCACCGCCCGAGGCCGCTATCGGATCGCGCAGCGGGTTTTTCTTATAACCTCTGAGCCGAACCTCGGCGGCAAACAGCAAGCGCTCGCAACCCAAAACACGAACGCTTCGATCGAATCATCGGTGGGGGCCACTCACCGCAAGGGGAAGGGATGTCAGACCGCCGATTGTACGTTTTTCATACGGTGGCTCGTCTTAAGAGCTTCACCAAAGCCGCCGAAGCGCTGCACATGACGCAGCCGGCCATCACTTTCCAGGTCAGGCAGTTGGAGGAGCAGTTTGATACCCGCTTATTCGACCGCTCCCACAATGGCATCAGTCTGACCAAGGTCGGCAAGTGTGTCTACGACTACGCGAGCAAGATTCTCGACTTGAACGCGGAGATGGAAAGTGCAGTACAAGAGGTCACCGGTCAGATCGGCGGCGACATCACCATCGGGGCAAGCACCACCATCGCCGAGTACATGCTACCTCCACTGCTGACACGCTTCTCCACAGACTTTCCGGAAGCCAGCCTTCACCTCCATGTATGCAATTCCCAGGCTGTCCTCGCCATGATGGAGAGCGCCCAAATCGATATGGGGATCGTCGAAGGGCCCATCACCAACGACCTGCTATCAGCCGATCTGTGTCGAACCGACGAGTTGGTGGCCATCGTCGCGCCTTCACATCCGTTGGCGGGACGTCTATCCGTCAGACCCACCGAGCTCATTCGCCACCCCTTCGTATTACGCGAAGTAGGTTCGGGTACCCGCGCCGCCCTGATATCCTATCTGCGCACGCATGACCTTGATCCCGAGCGGCTCGACGTGCTCATGGAGCTTGCCAGCCTTGAAGCGATCAAACGGATCGTGCACGGTGAGCTTGCCATTTCGGTGTTATCTCGTGCGGCTATCGCCAAGGAGCTGCGATTAGGAGCACTGGCGGCCATTCCTCTCGACCCGCCCTTGAAAAACCCACTGTCGTTTGTCTACGACCCAAGAGGACGCTATCTGCCGGCCGTCCAAGCACTGACCACCCTGGCGCACAATTATTGTTGACTCTGCCGTTAGTCATGGTTTCGGCAGGTGGATGGCCTTCGGCCCTTCGCCCGCCGCCCCCCTTTGGCCCGGCGTCGGTCGGCGAAGGCTGGGGCGCCGACGGTGCGTTCAGCACAACAGATAGCCAGCCGCTGCCCATCGTTAGCCCCGTTTGCGACGCGGGTCCCAGTACACCTCCCCACCGGATCGACGCGCCAGGATCCGCGCGATCACGAACAATAGGTCGGAAAGCCGATTCACATACTTGCGGCTGACGTCGTTTACGCTCTCCTCACGCGCCAGGGCGACGAGACGACGCTCCACCCGCCGGCAAACCGCCCGGGCCAGATGACAGGCGACGGCCGCCGCATCCCCACCAGGCAAGATGAATTCCTTGAGCGGCGGCAGATCGGCGTTAAAACCGTCAAGCGTACGTTCCAAGGCCGCCACATAGTCCTCGGTAAGGGTCGCCGAGCCAGGGATCGCCAGCTCGCCACCCAGATCGAACAGCCCATGCTGAACATCGATCAGGCAATCCCGAACCCTGTCCGGCAACTCATGGACCAGGACGGCACCGATGAAACTGTTAAGCTCGTCCGCTTCGCCGATGGCCTGCATGCGTGGACTGTCCTTGTCCACGCGCGAGCCGTCGGCAAGCCCGGTCGTTCCGGCATCACCGGTGCGTGTGTAGATTTTCGATAATCGATGTCCCATAGTGCCTCCTCCTCCGACAGCCAGTCGTTCGCCCCACGCCCCCCAAGGGAACAGGGGGTGATCATCCCCGCGGTTCGTATCCCCACCTTGTACCGTAACCCATCCGCCAGCGTCAATCGGATCGCCCTGCCGACTCCGCCTGCCGGGCGCGCCTGGTTTGACGGTGGGTCTGTTTTTGCGTGGCGAGCAACCTAGCCTTAAACTTTCGAAAAAGCCCGCCCGCAGAGCTTGTAAAGAAACCGGCTGCGCTACCCGATAGCGGCGTTGGGCGGTGCTCGCTCCTCGCCGATCAACTTGATATGTCTCTCGGCTTGGCGCCTTCCATCTGGCTCTGGGGCAGCTCGCTACGTTTTATTTTAGAACCTCTCAGAGCAACCCAATGAACCCACATCGCACGCAACAATTCATGGACCTGCTTCGCCAGCGCATCCTCATCCTGGACGGCGCCATGGGGACCATGATCCAGCAGCACGGTTTGCAAGAGGCCGATTACCGGGGCGAACGCTTCGCGGATTGGCCCCAAGATTTAAAGGGTAACAACGATCTGCTCAATCTCACCCAACCGGATATCATCCGTGCCATCCATCGCAGCTACCTCGATGCGGGCGCAGACATTATCGAGACCAACACCTTCAACTCCACGGCCATCGCTCAAGCGGATTACGGATTACAAGCCTGGGTGCGCGAACTCAACCGCGCCGGCGCTCAACTCGCTCGCACAGAAGCCGATGCGGCGCAACACCCAAGGTTCGTCGCCGGTGTGCTTGGACCCACCAACCGTACGGCGTCCATGTCCTCTGAGGTCACCGATCCTGGGTTTCGCGCGGTGACCTTCGATGATCTCCGAACCGCCTACGCCGAGGCCGTAGCCGGATTGGTCGAAGGGGGGGTGGACTTGCTCCTGATCGAAACCATCTTTGACACGCTCAACGCCAAGGCGGCGATCTTCGCCATCGAGGAGTATTTCGATGAACAAGCTGTACAGCTTCCCATCTTGATCTCCGGCACCATTACCGACGCCTCCGGGCGTACCCTGTCGGGCCAAACCACCGAGGCATTCTGGAACTCGGTGCGCCACGCAAGACCGATCGCGATGGGACTGAACTGCGCTCTCGGCGCCAAAGAGCTGCGCCCCTTCATCGAGGAGCTCTCGCGCCTAGCGGACACCCATGTGTCGGCCCATCCCAACGCGGGGCTGCCCAACGAATTCGGGGAATACGACGATACCCCAGAGAACATGGCGCACGAGATCGGCCAGTGGGCAAAGAGTGGGTTTCTTAACATCGCCGGGGGCTGCTGTGGCACCACGCCGGCCCATATCCAGGCCCTGCGCGAAGCCGTACAACCCTTTCCACCCCGCAAGGTGCCAAGCATCCCAGTCAAATGCCGGCTAGCCGGGCTCGAGCCGCTCAACATTGGTCCCGAATCGCTGTTTGTCAATGTCGGTGAACGCACCAACGTCACGGGGTCGGCGAAATTTCGGCGATTGATCCAGGAGGGCGGTGTGGAAGCAGCACTTGATATCGCCCGAAGCCAGGTCGAAAACGGCGCGCAGATGGTTGACGTCAACATGGACGAAGGCATGCTGGATTCCAAACGCGAAATGGTGGATTTCCTAAACCTGCTGGCTGCCGAGCCCGATATCGCCCGCGTCCCCATCATGTTGGACTCTTCGAAATGGGAAATCCTAGAAGCCGGCCTAAAGTGCCTGCAGGGCAAAGGGGTCGTCAATTCCATCAGTCTCAAGGAAGGCGAACAGGCGTTCATCCGTCAAGCACGACTGGTAAGACGCTATGGCGCGGCGGTCATCGTGATGGCCTTCGATGAGGCGGGCCAAGCCGACACTCTGCAACGCAAGGTGTCGATCTGTACCCGCTGTTACCACATTCTCACCCAGCGTGCGGATTTCCCAGCGGAAGATATTATCTTTGATCCCAACATCTTTGCGGTCGCAACCGGCATCGAAGAGCACGCGCGGTACGGGTTAGATTTCATCGAAGCGACCCGGCTCATCAAGGAAACCCTACCCCACGCCTTAGTCTCCGGTGGCGTTTCCAACGTCTCGTTTTCGTTCCGGGGCAACAATGCGGTGCGGGAAGCCATTCATGCCGTGTTCCTCTACCACGCCATCCGTGCCGGCATGGACATGGGGATCGTCAATGCAGGCCAGCTGGCGATCTACGAGGAAATCCCAACCGATTTGCGGGAACGAGTGGAGGATGTGGTCCTGAATCGGCGCCCGGATGCCACGGAACAGCTCCTCGAGATCGCGGAGCAGTACCGCGCCGGCGGGCATGCCGAAAAAAAAGACGATCGGCTCTGGCGCCAATGGCCAGTGGAAAAACGGCTGGAACACGCCCTGGTGAAGGGCATCGCCGAGCATATCGAAGAAGACACCGAGGCGGCGCGGCAAGCATGCCAACGCCCTCTGGACGTGATCGAAGGTCCACTCATGAACGGCATGAACGTGGTCGGCGACCTCTTCGGTCAGGGCAAAATGTTCCTGCCCCAAGTGGTAAAGTCGGCGCGGGTGATGAAGAAAGCGGTAGCCTATCTGCTGCCCTACATGGAAACCGAGCAAACTGGCCTTAATACCCGAGCCAACGGCAAGATTCTGCTTGCCACGGCCAAAGGCGATGTCCACGACATTGGCAAAAATATCGTCGGTGTTGTCCTGCAGTGCAACGGCTACCAGGTGGTGGACCTTGGGGTCATGGTTCCAGCCGAGAAGATCCTGCAAACGGCGCGCACCGAACACTGCCACATCGTTGGTATCTCGGGCCTCATCACCCCGTCCCTGGATGAGATGGTGCACCTCGCCGTCGAGATGGAGAGACAGGGCTTTCGTATCCCCCTGCTCATCGGAGGCGCCACCACTTCCAAGATCCACACGGCCGTGAAGATCGATCCCCAGTACTCCAGCCCCGTGGTCTACGTGCCCGACGCATCGCGCGCGGTCGGGGTTGCGAGCCACCTGCTTAGCCCGCAGCAGCGAGACACCTTCGTCGAAGAAACGAAAGCAAGCTACCGGAAACTGCGCGAAGACCGCGCCAAAGAGCAGCGCAGCCGGCGCTTTGCCGCCCTGCGCGAGGCGCGCAGCAATCGCTTCGCAACGGATTGGGGAGCGTACCGCCCGCCCCCTCCCTGCTTCTTGGGGATCAAGGTATTCGGACGCTACGACCTCGAAGAGCTCTGTGCGCGCATCGACTGGACACCGTTCTTTCAGACCTGGGAGCTAGCCGGACGGTTTCCCAAGATCCTAGAAGACCCCCTCGTGGGAGATTCTGCCGCCCATCTTTACCGGGACGCCCAGGCCATGCTGACGCGCATCATCAGCGAACGATGGCTCACCGCACGAGCCGTCATCGGCTTTTTCCCGGCTAACTCGGTCGGCTCAGACGATGTCGAGATCTACTCCGGCGAGGATCGAGCCGAGGTCCTGACCGTCGTACACTTCTTGCGCCAGCAAATGGTCAAACGGCGCAACGCAGCCAACCTTTGTCTAGCCGATTACCTAGCGCCCAAGGATAGCGGGGTGCCCGACTACCTCGGGGCTTTTGCGGTCACCGCCGGGATCGGCATCGAAAAGCATGTTGAGGCGTTCGAGGCCGCCCACGACGACTACGACAGCATCCTGCTAAAGGCACTTGCCGACCGTCTCGCCGAGGCCTTCGCGGAGCGCCTACACGAGCGGGTGCGCAAGGAATTCTGGGCCTATGCCCCCGATGAGAACCTCACCAACGAAGCCCTCATCGAAGAGCGCTATCGCGGCATTCGACCGGCACCAGGCTATCCGGCCTGCCCCGATCACACCGAGAAGAGACTGCTTTGGGCCCTCATCCGACCCGATGACTACGCAGGCATCCAGCTGACCGAAAGTGCCGTGATGATTCCGGCCGCTTCCGTGTGCGGCTATTACCTTTCCCACCCGCAATCGCGATACTTCGGGGTGGGTAAAATCGGACGCGATCAAGTCGAAGACTACGCCCGGCGCAAAGGCGTGACCCGGGAAACCGCAGAGCGCTACCTTGGTCCCATACTCGGATACGAGCCCGAGCCCGCCGCATCACGGACCCAATGACCTCCAGAGCTGCAGCTGCAGGTCCGATCCACAGGCGAACAGGGCGAAGGCATTCCAGGAAACTCCCAATGCCAAACTGGTTGACTCAAGATACCCCACCTAACGCCGTGGCCCTCGAGCCGGTCGAAGAGAACCGCTTCAGCGATTGGTTAGAGCAACAGGATGAACCGACACGCCGTTGGGTAGCGGCCACCTCATTTCAGGCTAAGGCCGGAACTTTCTGTCTCATGCCAAGCCCTGGCGCGGAGCTTGGGAAAGTGATCGCCGGCATCACATCGCGGGCCGATCCCTGGGCGTTGGGGGATCTGCCAATCAACCTGCCGCCCCAGGACTACCGTCTCGAGGCGAATTGGACGGTTGAGCTCATCGAACGAGCGCTCGTGGGCTGGGCACTCGGGGCCTACCAGTTCACGCACTATCGCACCGATCCGCAACCCCGAGCACGGCTCGCCATACCGCCCACTTGCAATGTCACGGCGGTGCAAAACCCGATCGAAGCGATTTACTTAGTCCGCGATCTCATCAACACCCCGGCAGACGACATGATGCCCGAGCAGCTGGCAGAGGCGATGGCGCGGCTTGCTCGGGAGTTTGGCGGTGAGATCAAGCAGATGGTCGGGGACGAGCTCCTCACCAACGACTTCCCAGCCATCCATGCCGTGGGGCGTGCCAGCCAACATCCGCCTCGCCTCATCGACCTGCGTTGGGGTGACGAATCCAACCCCAAACTGACCCTGGTGGGCAAGGGTGTGTGTTTTGATACCGGGGGGCTCGACCTGAAGTCCGCCAAGGCGATGCGCTTGATGAAAAAGGATATGGGGGGAGCGGCCCACGCCCTCGGTCTCGGGCGCTTGGTGATGGCGGCAGCCCTGCCGGTGCGACTGCGGGTACTCATCGCCGCAGTGGAGAATGCGATCGCAGGCAATGCTCTACATCCGGGTGATGTCATCCGCACCCGCCAAGGCCTGACGGTGGAAATCGACAACACCGACGCGGAAGGCCGACTGATTCTCTGTGATGCGTTGGCGGAGAGTAGCCGCGAGCAACCGGAGCTTGTGTTGGATTTCGCCACCCTGACCGGGGCGGCCCGCACCGCGCTAGGAACCGATATTCCCGCCCTGTTTTGTCGCCAGGATGACGTCGCGTCGGGTTTATTGAGGAGCGCCGAAAGGGAGCAAGACCCGCTCTGGCGGCTTCCCCTCTATGCGCCCTATCGGGCGCTATTGAAAAGCACCCTTGCCGATCTCTTGAACGCCACCGACTCACCCTACGCCGGTGCCATCACCGCCGCCTTGTTCCTCGGCGAATTCGTGCCCGAGAACACACCCTGGGCACACCTCGACCTCATGGCTTTTAATCTGACAGGCCGGCCCGGCCGGCCCGAAGGGGGCGAAGCCATGGGCCTGCGCGGGATTTTCCGCTACCTGGTCGAGCGCTTTGCCCCATGAGGAAACGACCGACACAGGAGCGCTTCAACCCCTCGCTCGAAGCTGCTCGCGATAGCGCCTAGCATTGTCCACATAACGCCGAGCGCTCCTTGCGAGTCCGGCCGTCTCCTGCTCGTTGAGGGTGCGGATGACGCGCGCCGGAGAGCCCATCACCAGCGAGCCGTCAGGGATTTCTTTGCCCTCGGTGATCAACGCATTTGCCCCGATCAAGCAGCCCTTTCCCACCACCGCATGGTTGAGGATGACGCTCTTGATGCCGACCAATGTGCCGTCACCGATGGTGCAACCATGTAGCATCGCCAGGTGCCCAACGGTGACCTGAGCCCCGATCACCAATGGGATACCGGGGTCGGTGTGCAGGATGGCCCCATCTTGCACATTGCTGTTCCTGCCGATGACGATGAGATCGTTATCGCCCCGCACCACCGCTTGGAACCAAATGCTGGCATTGTCCTCCACCACCACCGATCCGATCACGGTGGCATTTTCAGCGATGAAGTGATCACCTTGGAACACGACCTTACGATCGCCGATCGAGTAGATCATCGTTAGAATCCCAGTCGCGAGTCGCATCCGGACGCTTTACCAATAGGCAAACAAGCGGCCCCCTTCCAGCTTGTGCTCGAACCGCTTCAGCGGTCGATCGCCCTTCGCCACGCACTCTCCCGTTTCGATATCAAATGCCCACTGGTGCTTAGGGCAAGTGAGCTGCTTGCCTTCGAGGGCGAGATGGGGAATGTTGGTCACCTGATGCGGACAGCGGCTATCGTAAACGCGCATGCTACCGTGATTTCGATAGATAAAGAGATTTCGCCCATCACAGCTCGCGTAGGTGACCTCATCGGGCGTGACTTGGTCAAAGGCCATGACGTCGTGCCACTCGGGCTCGGCACCGAAGGCTTGGGGCCGAAACTCTGGGATATCCATATCCAGCAGGATATCGATCGCCCACACGATCTTGGCTAGCCCGAGCGCCGGGAAAGCCATCAGTAGCGCGTCGAGCACTTCATCGGGCGTCGCACCATTACGTATCGCCCGGCTCAGATACTGCCGAAACCCGTTTTCCGTCTGGGCATATACTTTCGTGATCACAGAAATGAGATCACGGCTGCGGGTATCCAGATGCTTACCGGCCTCCCGCAGGAACTTGAAATAGGACGTCATCGCGTCCGGGCGAACTTTAACCAAGTACTCCAAGGCATCACTCATCGGGTATCACCTCATGATCAGTCGTTGATGGGTGGTTACCGTAACGCGCCCAGCCGATGTGACGCAACATCCCAGAAGGGATGCAGTCCCCTTAAGAGGGTGTGAAAGAACCGTCGCGAGTGCCACGAGAGCAAGGCGGACGGCGCGCAGCCGAGAGAGGCCATGGTCATCGTTTCGTCAGGGTTGCTCTTCGGAGCGCTCGATCGGCGCCCAAGCCTTCGGCAGCCGAACCCCTTGGGCAAGGGTGTGTGCGGCAAGGATGCCGGACCCAAGCCGACAGGGACGTCTTCACGGCGTCCCTTGCGCCAAGGGGTCGGCTGCCCCAAGGGCAAAGGTCATCAAACTGCCGAAACGATGACCAACGCCCCGAGAGACATATCAAGTCGATAGGCGAGGAGCGAGCACCGCCCAACGCCGCTATCGGGTTGCCTAGCGGGTTTTTTCACAAGCTCTGACTCGGTTAAGGAGACGTTGGGCAGATAAAGGCGCCGCAGTTAATGCTCGCACGGCACAAAGTTTCCGATCAAGGACTCCAAGGTGAGGTCGTCCACCGGTTTCGTCAGATAACTATCGATTCCCACCGCTGCCGATCGGCGCCGGTGCGTCTCCTGCCCATAGCCAGTCAAAGCGATCAGCAACAACATCGCGGAGGTATGGGTGCGGCGCAGGCGACGCGCGATTTCATACCCATCCATACCCGGCAACCCCAGATCGAGGATCACCACCTGCGGCTGTAAGCGGGTGACTGCCGTCAGGGCATCGGGCCCATCGGAAGCCGTATACGCCTCGTGCCCCATGGTGTGCAGCAGCATGGCCAGAGATGTCGCAGCATCCGCCTCGTCATCCACTACCAACACGCGTTTGGCAACCGTCGGGGGCGGACGGAAGCCCTTCACCACCCGCCGTGCCGGCATTTGCGCGCGGGTCTCACCCACCCACACCGGCAGGCGCACGATGAACTCACTCCCTCGCTGGGGTCCCGCGCTGAAAGCGTTGACCTGACCTCCGTGCCGGGTGACGAGATCGCGCACCAGGCTCAGGCCGAGCCCGAGGCCACCGTGGTGCGAACCCCCACCGCCGTTACCCCGTTGAAACGGCTCAAAAATATGCGCCATCATGTGCGCCGGTATCCCGACGCCGTTATCGCGCACACTGACCACCGCCTCATCGCCTTCCTGGGCGACCGTCAACCAGAGCTTTTCACCCGCTTGCGTGTATTTCGATGCATTGTCGAGAAGATTGCCGAAAACCTGGGCCAACCGGATCACGTCCCCATGCAGCCAGAGCGGGGCTCTCGGTAATGACACTTCAAGGGTCTGCCGGCGGCCATCGATGGTGGGACACACCGTTTCCACGGCCCGGGAAACCACCTCGGCGAGGGAAGTCGGCGCCAGCCGTAGCTCGATTCGCCCTTGGGTAATGCGCGACACATCGAGCAGATCGTCTACCAGACGAGCCAGGCCATGCACTTGGCGCCCGATGACCTCCTGCGCCCAGCGTGCCTGTGGATGCAGATATTCTGCGTGCCCTTGTAGCCACACGACGGCATTGCGGATCGGTGCGAGCGGGTTACGCAACTCATGACCGAGCAGCGCCAAAAATTCGTCCTTACGCCGGTCCGCTTCGGTGAGCTGCCGTGCTTGCTCACGCAGTTGGATTTCGTTTTGCTTGAGCCACTCTTCAGCGCGCCGGCGCTCGGTAATATCCTCCAGCGCGCACACCACATGGCTGACAGCGCCGGCACTTTGCTTGAGGGGCGCGGCGTTAATGGACAGTTGTTTATGGGAGCCGTCGGGGCATCGTAGCGCATAGTGGGCACCGAAAAGCGGCTGACCGCTGTCGACGATGCGCTGGAGCAGGGGAATCGCACTCCCCTCGCAGTGTCCTTCGCAAGGGATGAACAGGCACTCCCGATCGCGAGCGGAACGCCAACCCCCTGGCTGGCGCGCTAGACCCAGAATGCTCTCGGCCCGCTGGTTGGCAAACGTCACGACCCCTGCCCGGTCAAATACCACGATGGCACTCACGGCTGTCGCGGTGATACCGTTGAGTAGATCGCGCTCGGCGGCCAGTGCTCGAGTGGCGGCCTCCCGCTGCTCTTCGCTCACCTGTCGACTGCGGATATAGAAGGCCAGTACCCAGGACGTGATCAGAAAAAACCCACCAACCGCTATGAGCGGCGATGTTTTGGCGACATTCCAGGTGAGCTGCCTAGTCACTTGCAATACGAAAGGGTGGCCAGGCACCTCGAGTGCACGGCTGTCGAAAAAGCGGGGCAGCCCTACCCGCGTCAGGGAGTGAGCGGCCGGAACCGGATGGCGATAGATCCAACCTGCGGGATCGGTTACGTCGAATCCCGAGTCGTAAAGCGTCACATCGTCCTGCCCCGTCAACTTGTCTCCAGCGATCAACTCCGCGGTACGCACCACTAACGAGACGATGATGTCTGGAAACTGAGCGTGGCCAAGAGCAGAGCCTGGAGCGGCGGCCGGTGCGCCATCCACGGCAGCAAACAGGATATAGGCCCGTCCCCCTTCCACCAGCTCCAGCGGCGAAGAAGCGACCATCTGAGCCGTGCGGGCCACCTCCACGATGGCTTTTCGGAGATGGGCCAGGGAAAAAACATCGAGACCGAGCACGGGAACCGCTTCCGGGATAAGGGGCTCCATGAAGTAGATCGGATAGTAGAAGGCTCGGGGGCTAACGTCTTGCCAGCGGCGATCGGTTTCGTAGTTGAAACTCCGAACCTTGTAGCGCGGATAACCCGCGTTGCGCATGCGTGCTTCGAACGCCTCGAGCTCCGCGGCCGCCACCTTGATCTGCGCTTCGAGTTGATAGATGTGGGGGTAGTGCTCGAGCATTTTTCGCGCGTAGCGGCGAACTTTGCTAGGATTCATCCCCTCCTTGACCGAGAAATGCGCGGCGAAACCCGCCAACACCACCTCGCTACTGCTGAGCCGCTGCACCAGGCGGTCGTGCAGCTCATTGGTGCCCCGAATGAAATCTTGCTCCGCCTGCCGTATATTCACCAAGAGCACGAGCACCATCAAGCAAAGCCCCAGGAGAACCCAGCCGAAACCCAACAACCAATAGGGGGCGACGCGCCCCGAACGAAATCCTTCCATGCTGTTGTCGTGGTCCCGCTACGACACAGAAATGATGGCCATGATCATCGTCTCGTCGGGGGCGCTCTTGGGAACACAGAATCGGCGCCGAAGCCCTCGGCGCAGTGATCTGCGCGGCAGGGGCCGGAGTCAAGCCGACCGGGCTCTCTTCACGGCATCCCTGGCGCCATCCGATCGGCTGCCCCTCTAAAGGAAAGGCGAAGACCTTAAGAAGCGCTCGCAACGATGACCTACACCGGAACTATAAAGTGATACGGTGACCACTTCTACTATGTTGCAGGTAAACACGGAGGACGCCATCCCTGAACCCACACACCGCCGATGCCAAGGGTCAAGCCCGGTCCGTTTCCATGCCCGAAGCGGAGCTTCGCGCAAGCACTCCTTATAGCTGGCAATACGTCATCGCCATCGCTCTGCGTCACCGACGCGAGCTGATAGCGGCACATGTCATCGCTACCGCGACGGCGCTGACAAGCGTTCCCATCCCGCTGTTGATGCCCTTGCTGGTAGACGAAGTGCTGCTGCAACATCCGGGAGCGGCAGTGGCCCTCATGGACCGGATATTCCCACCCGCCTGGCACGGGCCGGCGCTGTATGTGCTGGCTGTTCTCACCCTCACCGTCATGCTGCGTCTGGTGTCGGTGTTGCTCAGCGTCTGGCAAACGCGGCAATTCACCGCTATCGCCAAAGATATCACCTTTTGCATGCGTCGCGACTTGCTACACCGTCTGCAACGGATCTCCATGGCGGAGTACGAGACCTTGGGCAGCGGTGCGGTGACGGCGCATTTCGTCACCGACGCCGACGCCATCGATCAGTTCGTGGGCGTCACCATCGGACGGTTTTTGATCGGCGTGCTGACGCTCATCGGCATCGCTGGGGTTCTGCTGTGGATGCACTGGCCCCTGGCATTGGTCATCCTGTTGGTAAACCCCCTCGTGATTTACTTCACCGTGGTCCTCGGCAAACGCGTCAAGGAGTTGAAACGACGGGAGAATGCGGCGTTCGCGGTGTTTCAGGACGCCTTGACGGAAACGCTGGAGGCTATCCAGCAAATCCGCGCCGCCAACCGGGAACGGCACTATATCGCCCGCGTCATCGACCGGGCACGGGGTGTACGCGACCATGCCGTGGCGTTCGCCTGGAAAAGCGATGCTTCCAATCGGCTCTCGTTTCTCGTCTTTCTCATCGGTTTCGAAGTCTTTCGCGCATTGAGCATGCTGCTGGTGGTGTTTTCCGAGCTCACCGTGGGCCAGATGATGGCCGTCTTCGGCTACCTCTGGTTCATGATGACGCCGGTGCAGGAAGTCCTCAACATCCAGTATGCCTACTATGGAGCGCGGGCGGCCCTGGGGCGTATCAACCGGCTGGTGGCACTCGAGCAGGAACCGCACTATCCCCATCGCAGGGATCCGTTCGCCGCTCAAGAGACGGTAGGGGTAACGGTGCGCGACCTCTGCTTTCGCTATGGCGAAGGCCCGTGGGTGCTAGACCACCTCTCGTTGGACATCGCGGCCGGAGAGAAGGTCGCGCTGGTGGGCGCTAGCGGCGGTGGAAAATCGACGTTCGTGCAGGTGCTGCTCGGCCTGTATCCACCCCAGAGGGGCGTGCTAGCCTTCGGCGGCGTTCCGGTCAACGACATCGGTCTGGACCGGGTACGGGAGAACGTCGGCACCGTACTTCAGCATCCGGCCCTATTCAACGACACCGTGCGCGAAAACCTCACTCTGGGCCGTGATATCCCCGACCAGCGGCTGTGGCAAGCCCTCGAGGTGGCGCAGCTGCGCGCCGACATCGCGGCCCTCCCCCAGGGTCTCGACAGTGTGGTAGGTCGGCAGGGAGTGCGTCTGTCTGGCGGCCAGCGGCAACGGATCGCGATCGCACGGCTGGTACTCAGCGACCCCAAGGTCGTCATTCTCGACGAGGCCACCTCGGCATTGGACACCAAAACCGAGGCACGCCTGCACGAGGCATTGAAAGGTTTCCTCAAGAACCGCACGACGCTGATCGTTGCTCACCGCCTAAGCGCGGTCAAGCAAGCCCATCGGGTCTATGTCTTCGATGCCGGGCGCATCATCGAAGAGGGTGCCCATGAGGAACTGATGGAAAGCGGCGGTCTTTACAGCAAACTCTATGGCCGTTACCAAAGCGCCTGAGCTCGAAGCCATGCAAACAGGCCTGTCCGCGCCCCTCAACGGCGTTTCAGAGCCGCTGCCCAGGCTTCCGCCATAGCGGTCTGCGGCCCCAGCCTTTCCCCACGCTGCGACGGCTTCTTGGGAAGGCTTCGCTTGGCATCGCTTGCGGGCGCCCGGGGGCCTGACTGGGCGCCTTTGGTCTCCACCTGTTGTGGCAACGCAGCGCTGCGCATGGACAACGCGATGCGCCGTCGCTCCAGGTCGATTTCCAACACATGAACCTTCACGATGTCGCCCGCCTTGACCACCTGCCGTGGCTCCTTGACAAAATGGTCCGCCAGTCTGGACACGTGCACCAATCCGTCTTGATGAACACCGATGTCGACGAAAGCCCCAAAACCGGTGACGTTGGTGACAACCCCTTCGAGCACCATGCCTGGCTGCAGATCCGCGATCGTTTCTACCCCTTCCTGGAATCTCGCACTCCGGAACTCCGGCCGGGGATCCCGCCCCGGCTTCTCCAGTTCGGCCAGGATATCGGTGACCGTAGGCACGCCGAAGCGCTGATCGGTGAAACCCTCAGGCTTTAACGAGCGCAAGAATTTTAGATCACCGATCAGCGCCGCCAAATCCCGGCCGGTGCTCGTTTTGATGCGCTCGATGACCGGATACGCCTCCGGATGGACCGCGGAGGCATCCAGTGGATTGGTGCCGTCCAGGATGCGCAAGAATCCCGCCGCCTGTTCGAAGGACTTGGCTCCCAGGCGAGGCACTGCCTTGAATTCCTCCCGGTCCCTAAAGCGCCCGTGCTGATCGCGATAGGCCACGATATTGCGGGCAAGCGCCTGGTTGAGCCCGGACACATGTCTCAGCAAGGCCGGTGACGCGGTGTTCACGTCCACCCCCACCGCATTGACACAATCCTCCACCACCGCCTCCAGGGAACGGGCCAGGTGACCTTGATCGACGTCGTGCTGATATTGGCCGACACCGATGGATTTCGGTTCGATCTTCACCAACTCAGCCAGCGGATCCTGAAGACGGCGGGCAATGGACACCGCCCCTCGCAGTGAGACATCGACCGAGGGGAGCTCCTCGCTGGCGGCTTCGGAGGCCGAATACACCGAGGCACCCGCCTCCGACACCAGCACTCCGATGAGGTGGGGTGCCGGGTGGCGCTCGATAAGGTCCGCAACCAAGCGCTGCGTCTCTCGCGCCGCCGTACCGTTGCCAATGCTGATGAGTTCCACTCGATGGCGTTCGGCCAGGGTGGCCAATTGCGCAATGGCCTGGGTCCATTGGTTCTTCGGCGCATGGGGATAGATGACGGCGGTCTCGAGCAGCTTGCCGGTCGCATCCACCACCGCCACTTTTACTCCGGTGCGCAATCCTGGATCCAACCCCATGGTGGCGCGCGCGCCGGCTGGTGCGGCCAGCAGCAGGTCCTTCAGGTTGCCAGCGAAGATTCCGACCGCCTGCTGCTCCGCCGCCTCCCGCAGGCGCAGCTTGAGATCGACGTCGATGCGTGGAAAAAACTTGGTGCGCCAGGCGGCACGCACCGTGTCCTGAAGCCAGCCGTCGGCGGGGCGGGCACCGTCGCGAATGTGAAACTGCTCAGCCACCACTGCCTCGCAGTAGCGATCCCCAGCGTCTGGATCGTCCCCGACCTGTAAAGATAGGCGCAACACCCCCTCATTGCGTCCGCGCAGCAGAGCCAATGCCCGGTGCGATGGGATGTCCTTAATGGGCTCAGCATAATCGAAATAGTCCTTGAATTTTGCCCCCTCGCTCGCCTTGCCCGCTACCATCGTGGCCCGCAGCACGCCCCGCTCCCAGACTAGCTCGCGCAGTCGTCCGAGCAGCGCCGCATCCAGGACGAAGCGCTCCATAAGGATGTGACGAGCGCCTTCCAGCGCCGCCGTCCCATCGGGCACAGCCATTACCTCATCGCCTTCACTATCCACTCGCACGTACCGGATCGCCTCAGTGGAGGGGTCCAAGTCCGGATTGGAGAGCAACGCATCGGCCAGGGGCTCTAGGCCCGCCTCGCGGGCGAGGCTCGCCTTGCTGCGCCGCTTGGGTCGATAGGGAGCATACAGATCCTCTAGCTGAGTCTTGGTATAAGCCTCCACAATCGACTGCTTGAGCTCTACGGTGAGCTTACCCTGATCTTCGATACTGGTCAGCACCGTCTGGCGCCGCTCCTCCAGCTCGCGAAGGTAGCGCAGGCGTTCTTCGAGCTGTCGCAGTTGCTGATCGGTGAGCCCCCCGGTCCTCTCCTTGCGATAACGCGCGATGAAGGGCACGCTTGCGCCGCTGTCTAATAACTCCACCGCCGCCTCGATCTGCAGCGGTCGTGCGTTGAGCTCCTCGGCAAGGCAAAGGGCAATATTCATCTAAGATGTTCCTTTTCTGGCGTCAAGCCGCTTGTGAGTCGGATCAAGCCGTTCTCGCTTTTGGGGTTCTCACTTTTCGGATCGAGCATGACAACCCGGCTTGCCGCGGGTACCGCGGCAAGCCGGGCGGCCCACCCCAACAGGCCCACAGCAGGGAAACCTGGGCGCAACGAAGCCCCCTGCCTGCGCGTGTCACGGTCGAGGCAAATCCTGTGCCCAGGTTCAAGGAGTCCCCTGCTCGGTGGCCATGAGCGCTGCCAGCTTTGCTCGGTCAGGGGCTCGAACAACGCCCCTTTCGGTGACGATGACGTCGATGAGATCAGCCGGAGTGATGTCGAAAACCGGGTTCCACGCATCGGCACCGACCGCGGCGACCTGTTGCTTGCCGAGCCGAATCAGCTCGCTAGCGGAGCGCTCTTCGATGGGGATCGCGCTACCGTCGGAAATTCCCAAGTCGAGGGTGGAAGTGGGTGCAACCACCATGAAACCCACGCCGTGGTAGCGGGCACTGACCGCCAGACCGTAAGTGCCGATCTTGTTGGCTACGTCGCCGTTGGCAGCGATTCGATCGGCACCGACGATCACCCAGCTCACCTTCCCTCGGCGCATCGCATAGGTCGCCGCGCCATCCGCGATGAGCTTGACCGGGATACCATCTTGCACCAGCTCCCAGGCCGTTAACCGGGCTCCCTGTAACCAGGGCCGCGTCTCGTCCGCGTACACACCCTGTATTTTGCCGTTGGCGAAGGCACTGCGGATGACCCCGAGCGCCGTGCCATATCCTCCCGTCGCCAGCGCGCCGGCATTGCAATGGGTAAGCACCTCGCAAGGACTCTCGATGAGCGCTGCTCCCAGCTCACCCATCCGATGATTGGCTGCGATGTCTTCAGCATGAATGCGCTTGGCTTCGGCCAACAAGGGCGACTCCGGGTCACCTACGAGGTGAGCAATCAACGCTCCCATGCGTCGCAACGCCCAAACCAGATTGACCGCTGTGGGACGCGCCTGGGCAAGCAGCGAAAGATCAGACGTTATGGCCTGCTTCCAACCGGCCGGATCGACGCCATAGCGGCTGCGCGCGGCCAGCACCACGGCATAAGCCGCGGTAATGCCGATAGCCGGCGCGCCGCGCACGACCATACCGCGGATCGCTTCGGCCACCTCGGGAACGCTCCGGAGCACGACGGTCTCCGAGCGTTCGGGCAATCGACGTTGATCGAGCAAGGCAATGCCCACACCGGTCCAGGAAACGGCGCGCACGGAACCCACATCGTGAACCCCGTCGAAACGCTCAAGTCCAGCCACTCATTGCCCCCCGCACGTAGGTAAACGGCGATGATCGCCACGGTACACCTGGAAACCATAGCCAACCCCTTTTATTATGCAGCCAGTCATGGCCCACAGGGACCCTTCCCACCAGAGTGCACTCGGGGGCAACGGCCTATTATGCAAAGCATCGATACCTTGATTCGTCCCCGCTACATCATACCCGTGGAACCTGAGACCGCGGTATGGGAACACCACGCGCTCGCCATTCACCAAGGCCGGATCCTCGCCATCTTACCCGAGGCCACAGCGCTGCAAACCTATCGCCCGACAACTGAGCACATCTTGCCGATGCACGCCCTGATCCCTGGGCTTGTCAATGCGCACACCCATGCGGCCATGAATCTTTTCAAAGGCTTGGCCGATGATCTACCTCTCATGAATTGGCTCAATGACCATATTTGGCCAGCCGAGACGCGCTTCGTCAGCCAGCACTTCGTTCACGACGGCAGCCAACTGGCGGTGGCCGAGATGCTGCGCAGCGGCACCACCTGCTTCAACGACATGTACTTTTTCCCCGACGAAACCGCCCGCGTCGCTGAGGCAGCCGGTATTCGCGCCACCGTGGGGCTTATCGTCGTCGATTTCCCCACCGTCTGGGCTCGGGATGCCGCAGAATATCTGGCCAAAGCCATCGAAGTCCATGACAGCTTCCGACACTCGGAGCTGGTGCAAACCGCCTTCGCGCCCCATGCACCCTACACGGTTTCCAATGAGCCCCTAGAGCACATCGTGGTCTACGCCGAGGAATTGGATCTACGCATTCACATGCACGTTCACGAGACGGCGGATGAGATCATGCAGAGCGAAGCGCGCTACGGCGAACGTCCCCTGCAACGGCTGGAGCGTTTGGGGCTCCTCTCCCCGCGTCTGTTGGCGGTGCACATGACGCAGCTCGAGCAAGCCGAGCTCAACTGGTTCGCACGTTTCGGCGCCCAGGTGGTGCACTGTCCCGAATCCAACCTCAAGCTGGCGAGCGGTTTCTGCCCGGTAGCACGCCTGCTGGCGGCAGGCGTCAATGTTGCCTTGGGCACCGACAGCGCCGCCAGCAACGACGACCTCGACATGCTCGGTGAAATGCGCACCGCCGCCCTGCTGGCCAAAGGCGTAGCCGGTTCCCCCAGCGTTGTTCCGGCGGCCCAAGCGCTGCGTATGGCCACCTTGAACGGAGCCCGAGCGCTGGGGCTCGAGCATCAAATCGGTTCGTTGGTGCCCGGTAAATCGGCCGATGTGGTAGCGATCAATCTTCAGGCTATCGAGACCGAGCCCCTTTATCACCCTCTGTCCCAGCTGGTCTATGCCGCCGGCAGGCGTCAAGTGAGCGATGTCTGGATAGCCGGACGCCATGTTCTTGATCAAGGCGTGCTGGTCACGCTCGATGAAGAGCGGCTACTGCGACAGGCGGCAGCCTGGCGCGAGCGGATCCGAACTCATTGAACGCCGTCGACTCGGATATCGGATAACCTCAACGGGCCGTCTAGACCCGCCATCGGGAAACGGCGCAGACCCCCTCGCCCTTCCCAGCCCCGGAGCAGCCCAAACATCGTGAGAAAGCCATCGGAGTATGCGCTATGCAGACGACACACAACATCGATCCTGAGGAAATCGCCAAGTTTGACGACCTGGCAGCCCGTTGGTGGGACCCACAGGGCGACTTCAAACCTTTACACGATCTCAATCCCCTGCGATTGCAGTTCATCGAGGAGCGCGCCCCGCTGGCCGGTAAGCGCGTCCTCGACGCTGGCTGCGGCGGCGGCATTTTGGCCGAAAGCATGGCTCAGCGCGGCGCCGAGGTGGTTGGCATCGATGCCGCCGAGGCAACCATCGGGGTCGCCAAACTGCATCGGTTGGAATCGGGTATCAAGGTCGATTACCGCCATATTACCCCGGAGGAGCTAGCCAATCAGGAACCGCAACACTACGACATCATCACCTGCATGGAGCTGCTCGAGCACGTTCCAGACCCTTCGTCGGTGGTCAACGCTTGCGGGACGTTAGTCCGCCCCGGGGGACATGTCTTTTTCTCGACCATCAACCGCAATCCGAAAGCCTATTTGCTGGCCATCATCGGTGCAGAATACGTGCTGCGGCTGCTGCCGAAGGGCACCCACGACTATGCCAAGTTCATCAAACCGTCGGAGCTGGCTAAATGGTCCCGTGCCGCCAGGTTGCGGCTGGAGGCCATCACCGGCCTTTCCTATAACCCCTTGACCAAAACCTACCAGCTCGGAGCGGACCTTCAAGTCAACTACATCGCCTCGATGCGCGCTGCCGATGACACCTAAGGCCCACCAACCCCGAGCAGCGGGTCTCAGCACGGTCCTGTTCGATCTGGACGGCACCCTAGCCGATACCGCCCCCGATTTGACCTATGCCCTGAACCGAATCCTGACCGAGCAGGGGCAAGCGGAGCTTCCCCTGGAACGCGTGCGCCCACTCATCTCCCTGGGGGGACGCGCATTGGTGGAGGGTGCTTGTGGCCTCAACCGTGAGGATCCTCGTTTCGCAGCGCTTTACCGACGCTTTCTCGACATCTACCGAGAAAACGTCGCCACCCGAACCCGGCTGTTCCCGGGCATGGAAACGGTCTTGGCCCAGATCGAGGCCAGGCATCTGCGCTGGGGCATCGTCACCAATAAGATCGCAGCCCTGACCGTACCGTTGGTGCAGGCGCTTGGCCTTGCCGGTCGGGCCGCGTGTGTCGTTTCGGGGGACTCCACCCCAAAACAAAAGCCAGACCCGGAGCCGCTGCTATTCGCGTGTCACGAGACTGGCTCCCGACCTCAGCGATGCCTGTACGTGGGCGATGCGCCACGGGACATCATTGCCGGTCAGCAGGCAGGGATGCGCACCCTGGTGGCCCTGTTTGGCTACATACCGGCCGGAGAGGACCCCCGGCAATGGGGCGCCGACGGTATGCTTGCAACGCCCATCGAATTGATCCCGTGGCTGGATCGAATGCCCGAGCCATAGAACCACCCGTTCCACACCCGCGACCGTGTTTATCAGGGCTTTGGCTCGGTATCGTAGTGACCCACCGTGAGCACCACCCCGTCGACCCCCGTGACCACCACTTTGCTCTGAGCAGGGCAATCGGCGCCGCTGATCCGCCAAATCGAATCGTCCACACGCAGCTTTCCCCTGCCGTTGACGATCGGCTCATCGAGGGTAAACACACGACCGACATACTGCTCGCCCCGGCGGTTCAGCCAAGGCGCCTCACTCTGAATAGGATGAGACTGAATATGGCGCCGCCACACCCAAACGAGCGCCACGCAGAAAACCGCAAACGTCAGCACCTGAAGTTGCCAGGGCAGCGTCGGCACCAACAGCAGCAGCAAGCCCACCAGCCCGGCGGCGATCCCCATCCAGATCAAGAACGCCCCGGGCGCAAAAACCTCCAGAATGACCAGCACTAGACCCAAGATCCACCACTGCCAAAACGTGGGGGTAAACGAAAGGCTATCCATCGCTGGCGCCGGGACGCTTAAAGGCCTCCTTGGCCAGCTCCGCAATGCCGCCGATGGAACCGATGACGCTGGATGCCTCAAGGGGCATGAGCACCAACTTCTGACTATCCGCTTGGGCGATGCTCTGAAGCGCCTCGACGTATTTCTGAGCCACGAAATAGTTGATGGCCTGGACATTTCCCTGGGCGATCGCCATCGACACCACCTGGATCGCTCGCGCCTCGGCTTGAGCCAGCCGCTCCCGCGCTTCAGCGTCCCGGAAAGCCGCCTCCTTACGACCTTCGGCCTCCAATATCGCCGCTTGTTTCTCACCATCGGCGCGCAGGATCTCCGCCTGCCGCTGGCCCTCTGCCTCCAACACCGCGGCCCGCTTTTCCCGCTCGGCCTTCATTTGCCTCGCCATCGAATCCACCAGGTCGGTAGGCGGCGAGATATCTTTGATCTCGATACGCGTCACCTTGACGCCCCACGGGGTCGTGGCATCGTCGACGATCTGCAGCAACCGCGCATTGATCTGGTCGCGCTCAGAGAGCAGCGTGTCAAGATCCATGGAGCCCATCACGGTACGAATGTTGGTGGTGGTCAGATTGGTGATGGCCCGCTCCAGATCTTGGACCTCGTAGGCCGCCTTGGCGGCATGTAACACTTGATAGAACACCACACCATCGACCTTCACCATGGCGTTGTCTTTGGTGATGACCTCCTGAGTCGGAATGTCGAGCACCGTCTCCATCATGTTCATCTTGGCGCCGATCCGATCGATCACCGGGACGATCACGTGCAAACCGGGGGACAAAGACCGGGTGTAGCGGCCGAAGCGCTCCACCGTAAACTCTTGCCCCTGGGGTACGACCTTGGCTCCCATGGCCACCAAGATCACCGCGAGCAGCAGAAACACCAGGACGAATATGCTAAAGGCATCCATTCTTGACTCCTCGTAACAGCCTCACGAACAACCAGCACGAACCACGGGCCGAGTCCTAGTGCCGGCGCACCCTGCTGTGGGCCATCCCAGGAGTGCGGCAGCGCCGTACCGCTTCGAGCTGCAAGCAGCACGTGAGATCTCGGGTGGGTGACGCTGACAACCGATGACCGTGGCTGAAAGACCCTGTATCGCTGCCTGTGAGGCAAACCTGAACACCCGCCTCCCGCTGACCCTCGCCAGCGTCGGCGCCCAAGCCTGCAGACATGGCGCAGCAAGCCGCGTCAGCTTGCGAAACACGTCTTGTCGAGCACCTCAGAGCTTGTAAAAAAACCTGCTACGCGAGCCGATAGCGGCGTTGGGCGGTGCTCGCTCCTCGCCTATCTATCTGATCTGTCTCTTGGCTTCGCTCCGTCCGCCTGGCTCTCGGGCCGCTCTCGACGGTTCTTTTCACAACCTCTCACAGCCCGCTCTTTAGGCTTGCCGCGATAAACCGATCCAGGTCTCCGTCGAGCACCGCCTGGGTGTTACCCGTCTCCACACCGGTACGCAGATCCTTCACCCGCGACTGGTCAAGCACGTAGGAACGAATCTGGCTGCCCCAGCCGATGTCCGACTTGCTGTCCTCAACCGCCTGCTGCTCGGTTCGCCGCTTCTGCATCTCCAGCTCATAGAGCTTAGCCCGCAGCTGTTTCATGGCGGTGGCGCGATTCTTATGCTGCGAACGGTCGCTCTGGCATTGCACCACGATGCCGCTCGGCAGATGCGTGATCCGCACCGCCGACTCGGTACGGTTGACATGCTGTCCACCCGCCCCGCTGGCACGGTACACATCGACCCGCAGATCCGCGGGATTGATGTCGATAGCGACTTCCTCATCCACTTCCGGGGAAACGAAGACCGCAGCGAAGGAGGTGTGCCGTCGATTACCCGAGTCAAACGGCGATTTGCGCACCAACCGGTGTACCCCGGTCTCGGTCCGCAACCACCCGTAAGCGTACCCGCCCTGGAACCGTATCGTGGCACTCTTGATACCGGCCACCTCCCCCGGTGAGCACTCGATAAGCTCGCTCTCAAAGCCGCGCCGCTCCCCCCAGCGCAGATACATACGCAGCAGCATTTCCGCCCAATCTTGCGCTTCCGTGCCACCAGAGCCCGCTTGGATGTCGACAAAGGCGTTGGCAGCATCCATCTCGCCAGCAAACATGCGGCGAAACTCAAGTTGGCTCAGGCGTTCCTCAAGCTCCGCGAGCTCCTCTTCGATGACCTCAACGGCCTGCGCATCCTCCTCCTCGCGGGCCAGTTCCAGCAGATCACGCGCATCTTTGAGTCCACTGCCGAGTGCGGCTACCGTGTTGACGACGCCCTCTAGCTGAGCCCGTTCACGACCGAGTTCTTGGGCCCGAGCCGGATCGTTCCAAACCGCCGGATCCTCAAGCTCGCGTTGAACCTCCTCTAAGCGTTCGCGCCGCGAATCATAGTCAAAGATACCCCCTGAGGGCCTTCAGGCGCCCCTCTATGTCCTTCATCTGCAGGATCACAGCGTTCACTTCCATCATAGGGTTTCTCCAAGTTCATTATGGCAAATGGGTTTTCGGGCCCCAGTCATCGTTTCCTCCGGATGGCTCTTCGGTGCGCACGATCGGCGCCCAAGCCTTCGGCAGCCGAACCCCTTGCGGCAGGGGTGGGTGCGGAGGCGGCCGGACCCAAGCCGACAGGGACGTCTTCAGAGCGTCCCTTGCGGGCTTGGGTCGGCTGCCTCCAGGGCAAAGGCCGTGAAGCTGCCGAAACGATGACCAACCCCCGTTAAGGATACCTGGCCGGCAACAACGCAACGATATCGGGGGCGGCGTCTCAGCAAGCCGGCTGCAAGTGCTCCACGATAAGCTGCACGCTCCTCGATCCCTGATAATGGTTGACCGCCAGCTTGTAAGCCATTTCCACCGCCTGGAGAGGCCCCTCCCCCGTCAGCTCGGCATTGAATGCGATGGCCCCCAAGCGCCGTTCGGTGCCGGGGACGCCTAGCGCCAGCCGCAAGTGCCGTTGGCCGACGATGCGCTGTTCCAACACCGCGAAGTGCCCATCGAATACCGGCTCGGTGAAGCCCGGTCCCCAGGGACCCGCACCTCGCAGCGATTCGGCCAGTTCCAAGCCCAGATCCTGCGCGGTGAGCGGTCCATCACTGTAGATCACGGGTTCGAGATCCTCCTTTGACAACCGCCGGCGGACCTCGGCATCGAAAGCGTCGGCAAAGCGATCCATATGGCGGCGCTTAAGGCTGAGTCCCGCCGCCATCGCATGCCCGCCGAAGCGGCTGATCAAGCCCGGTTCCTGGACAGCAACCGCCGCGATGACATCGCGGATGTGCAATCCGGGGACGGAACGCGCCGAGCCCTTCAGCTCCTCCGCACCGTGCTCAGCAAATGCCACCACCGGGCGATGACAGCGCTCCTTGATACGAGCGGCGAGGATGCCGATGATGCCTTGGTGCCACCCCGGGCGGAAAAGACACAGCCCGACAGGGGCTTCAGACACCGCCTCAAACGATAGCCGATCCAATTGGGCTAGCGCATCGTCCAACATATCGGTCTCGATCCGGCGCCGGTGTTGATTGAGGCTATCGAGCTGCTGCGCCATCTCAAGCGCTCGCCCCGCCTGCTCGGCCAACAGGCATTCGATACCGAGAGACATGTCTTGCAGACGACCCGCCGCATTCAATCGCGGGGCGACACCAAAGGCCAGATCCGCGGTGGTCGCCCGCTGCAGCGGGCGACCCGCCACCTGCAACAGTGCCTGCACACCGGGCTGGCAGCGGCCACTTCGAATCCGCTCCAGGCCCTGGGCCACCAGGATACGGTTGTTGTGGTCGAAGGTGGCGACATCCGCCACCGTGCCGAGGGCCACCAGATCCAGCACCTGCCCCAAGTTAGGCTCCGCCATGCGCCGTTTGGCAAACCAATCGGCTTGCCGCAACCGGGCCCGAAGCGCGATCAACACGTAGAAAATGACCCCCACCCCCGCCAGGTGCTTACTGGGGAAAGCGTCCCCCGGTGCATTGGGGTTGACGATGGCATCCGCCTCCGGCAGCTGATGTCCCGGCAGATGGTGGTCGGTCACCAACACGCGCATGCCGAGCCGCTTAGCATGGGCAACCCCTTCCACGCTGGTCATGCCGTTGTCCACCGTGATCAGGAGATCCGCACCATGGCGGGCGGCCACCTCCACTATCGCTGGGGTCAGTCCATAACCGTACTGGAAACGGTTGGGGACCCGATAGGTCGCCTCGGCGGCCCCCAAGCTGCGCAGGACGCGTACCGCCAGGGCACAGCTAGTGGCACCGTCGGCATCAAAATCCCCCACTACCAGGATACGTTCGCCACGCTCCAGGCTATCGACCAATAGCTCGACGGCGGCATCAATGCCGGACAGCGTCCCAAACGGGTACAGACCGCTGAGCGAATGATCCACCTCGGAAAGACAACGCACCCCGCGGGCCGCGTAAACCCGAGCCAGCACCGGATGCAGCCCACGGAGCCGATCGCCCGGAGGACTGTCAAGGGCGCGACGAATAATCTGCCGCTTCATACCGTCGCTCTTTGGCCGCCATGAAATAACGCAAAGGCCGGCGCCGGCGCCACCAGCGACGCAACTGGGAGGATCGGACGCTCACCCCCCCACCGCTTTCCGTCAGCAACGTCAAGCGATGCAACCGCCGCTGCCGCAGCGCCTCAACCAAGGGTTGAAGCCAATCGCGGTGCAAGGTGTCGAGATACACCCGCCAACCCTCGATGTCGACACGTCGACAAAGCGCATCGCCCTGCTCTAGGACCACGAGGTGGTGGACCGGCGCGGCCTCATCGAGCCACTGGATGGCAGTCTCGGGTCGCGGCCTGTGACCGATGCCGAGGTGGCGTGCCAGTGCTTCACTGAGGCTATCCTGACTCCACATCTGCTGCCAGGGAACCGTCGACGCCGGTGGCAACCCACCGCAGCCCCAAAACCAAACGCTGTTGATGGGCAATTCACCCCGTGCCTGCCGAGCCTCGTTGAGGGGGCTAGCATGTAACAACATCTGAATCTCGTTGAGCCGGCGGCGCCAGTGCTGGGCCTCCTCGCCCTGCGGCAGTAGCCCGGAAATTTCTCTCGCCCCAGCCGCTACCGACAGGGTTTGGGTGAGTAGCCGCGGGGCTTGCGGCAGCCGCAGGTACCAACGCCTTGGGTGGGGCGCCTCGAGGCACCAACCCTGCCCCTGGTAATGAGCATTGATCTCGTCCACCAGCGCCCTCGCCTCGGTTGCGGAAAGCGAGAGCACGTCCGCATCGAAGAGGACCAATCGATCGAGATCCGCTTTCAGGTGTACCGGGTCAGCACGCAGATACCAACCGTTGGCGCGTGCCTTCACATCAAGAGCATAAGTGAGGGCGGCGATTGGCCAATCCTGCCCTTGCGGTGGCGGCAAATCGACCAGCTGACAAAGCCAACCTTCCAGGGCATGGCCGATCCAAGGCTTGACCGATGGCGATGGATCGCCTCGCGAGAACACTGTTTCCAGGGCCGGAACCGCCAGCCCCTCCGTGATAGCCTCCGCCGGGACCGAACCCGGTCCCAGCAAACCGGGAACGAACAGCGTAACCTCTCGTGTGCCCACTGGGTTCATCCGCTTGCTTCGTCCGGCACGCGAGGACCGATCCGCCCCGTCCCTGCCCGCCGACACCATTGGACCTCGCATCACCCTTCAGAAGCAGTTCTAAAAATGTTACGAGCGCCGGCTGGGCAAGGCGCACGGTGGCGACAAAATCGTCGGGAACGATTTCGAACAGCTGCAAGCGGGCCCCGAAGGGGCGAGCCCCAAGGATGGGGCGAGTCACCACCGGAGTGCACAAGGGAGTACATGAGGATTCTGAGCCGCCGTGCAACGCCGCTCAGGCAAGCGCAGTAGTTTTTAAAACAGCTTCTCAAGCTTCCCGAGGATAGCTGCCCTGACCGCATCCAGATCCGGCTCGATGGCTTGAAAAAGTGTCGCGCTCTGGCGCACGGCGACGTCTGGATCCTTGAGGCCGTGGCCGGTTAGGGTGCACACCACTGTTGTTCCGTGTTCAATCTTGCCCTGCTTGAGATCTCGGACCGCACCGGCAATAGAGGCCGCCGAGGCCGGCTCACAGAAGACCCCATCCTGCTCCGCCAGCAACCGCTGCGCGGTCAAAATCTCCTCGTCGGCACACTCGTCAAACCAGCCCTCTGACTCGCGCTGGGCCGCCCAAGCCAGATCCCAGGATTGGGGATGACCGATGCGGATCGCGGTCGCAACCGTCTCCGGCGTATCCACCATGTGTCCACGCACGAAGGGTGCCGCGCCACAGGCTTGATAACCGCACATGCGCGGGCGCACCTTGATGATGCCGTCGCGCCAGTACTCCGAATAACCCATCCAGTAGGCCGAGATGTTCCCGGCGTTACCCACCGGTAGACAATGATAGTCGGGAGGCCGACCCAATGCTTCCACCACTTCGAAGGCGGCGGTTTTTTGCCCCTGAATGCGAAAAGGATTGATGGAATTCACGATGGTGACCGGCGCGTGCTCCGCCACCTCCTTCACGAGCCGCATACCGGCATCAAAGTTGCCCTTGATCTGCAGCACCACGGCCCCGTGCATCATCGCCTGGGCCAATTTGCCGAGGGCAATCTTGCCATCGGGAATCAGCACGAAAGCGGTGATGCCGGCGCGCGCCGCATAGGCGGCAGCGGAAGCCGAGGTATTGCCGGTGGACGCACAGATGATCGCGCGGCTGCCCGCGTTCACCGCTTGGGTGACCGCCACCGTCATCCCCCTGTCCTTGAACGACGCCGTCGGGTTCAGGCCTTCGAACTTCACATACAGGGCAACCTCCAGCCCCAGCGAGCGTGGCAAGTTGTGGAGGCGAATGAGCGGAGTCTGTCCCTCGCCGAGACTGATGACTCGGGCATCGTCTGGTACCGGCAGACGATCGCGAAAGCGTTCGATGAGTCCCACGTAGCGCTGACCGCTTAGCACGCCAAGACCTCGCCTTCGATTTGACGGCAACTAGCGGGAACGCGCCGCCCCCTCCCTCGCCGACCGCTACTCGCTAACTCTCCTCTAATCTCCATTGAGCTGCTCCACTCGAATCCGTATCACTTGACCTTGAATGCCCTCCAGCGCCGCGATCGCCTCCAACGCTGCCATCATGTGACCTTCTCGCACGCGGTGGGTCAGCATGATGAGCGGCACCCACCCTTCGTCCGCCTCGGGCTCCTTCTGCACCACCGCCTCGATACTGATGCCGCGATCGCCGAGGATGCGTGCCACATCCGCTAACACCCCCGGTCGATCCAGCGCCCGCATGCGCAGGTAATAGGCGGTTTCCACCTCCGCCATGGGCAAAACCGGCAATTCGGAAATGGCATCCGGCTGGAAAGCCAGATGGGGCACCCGGTTCTCCGGATCGGTGGTCATGGCACGCACCACATCCACCAGATCCGCGACCACCGACGAGGCGGTGGGTTCCGCACCGGCACCGGCACCATAGTACAACGTTGGCCCGACGGCGTCGCCCTTGACCAGAACGGCGTTCATCACGCCATTGACGTTGGCGATCAAGCGCCGCCGGGGGATCAAGGTAGGATGCACGCGCATCTCCACTCCCCTTGCGGTGCGCCGGGCAAATCCCAGGTGCTTGATCCGATAACCAAGCTGTTGCGCATAATTGATGTCGTCGGGAGTGATGCCGACGATGCCTTCCGCGTAGACCTGATCGAACTGCAAGGGGTTGCCAAAGGCGATAGCGGCTAGAATCGCCAGCTTGTGGGCCGCATCGATGCCCTCGATGTCGTAGCTCGGGTCGGCTTCGGCGTACCCGAGCTGCTGGGCCTCGGCCAAAACCTCGGCGAAGGGGCGACCGCGCTCAAGCATTTCTGTCAGGATAAAGTTCGCGGTGCCATTGATGATCCCCGCCACCCATTCGATCCGATTGCCTGCCAGAGCCTCGCGGATGGCTTTGATGATAGGAATTCCGCCCGCCACTGCCGCCTCGAACGCCACCATCACGCCCTTGGCGCGAGCGGCCGCAAATAGCTCGTTACCATGCAACGCGATGAGCGCCTTGTTGGCTGTCACCACATGCTTGCCCTGGTCGATGGCACGTAATGCCAACGACCGCGCCGGTTCGATGCCCCCAAGCAATTCCACCACGATGTCGATCTCGGCATCGTCCACCACCACGCGCGGATCGCTGGCCAGCACGATGCCTTGGGTAGAACAACCGCGGGGTTTATCGAGGTGACGAGCGCTGGCTCGCACGATTTCGATGGCCCGCCCGGCACGGCGGGCAATTTCCTCCGCATTTCTGCGCAGCACGTTCACCGTGCCGCAACCGACCGTGCCGAGTCCGAGCAAACCGACGCGCACTGCATTCACAGACCCGCTCCCGCCAGCGACACGACGCCCGCCTGTTTGCGTAACATCGCGCGGATCCCGCGCACCGCCTGGCGGGTGCGATGTTCGTTCTCGATCAGGGCAAATCGGACGTGATCGTCGCCGTATTCCCCGAATCCGATGCCTGGGGACACGGCCACCTTAGCATCGATGAGGAGCCGTTTAGAGAACTCCAGAGAACCGAGGTGAGCATGGCTCGGTGGAATCTTCGCCCACACAAACATGGTGGCTTTGGGTTTTTCTACCCGCCAACCGGCCGCATTGAGACCATCGCACAGCACGTCGCGGCGCCTCCTATAGGTGTCGCAAATCTCATGCACACAGTCGTCGGGGCCATCCAAAGCGGTGACCGCGGCCACCTGGATGGGCGTGAACATGCCATAATCGAGATAGGATTTGATGCGGGCCAAGGCCCCTACCAGGATCGGGTTGCCCACCATGAAACCCACCCGCCAACCGGGCATGTTGTAGCTCTTGGACAGGGTAAAAAACTCCACTGCCAGATCCCGGGCACCGGGCACTTGCATGATCGAAGGGGCGCAGTACCCATCGAAGCAGAGATCCGCGTAGGCTAAGTCATGGAGTACCCAGATCTCGTGCTCGCGCGCGATCTGGATGACCTTGTCGAAGAAGTCGAGGTCCACACAGCTCGTGGTCGGATTACCGGGAAAATTCAGCACCAACATCTTTGGCCGCGGCCAGGAGTCCTTGATCGCCTTCTCCAGCTCGGCAAAAAAATCCAGCTCCGGCACCAGGGGGACGTGCCGAATATCCGCGCCCGCGATGACGAACCCGTAGGGATGGATCGGATACGTCGGGTTGGGCACCAGCACCGCATCCCCAGGCCCCACGGTGGCTAATGCCAGGTGGGCCAGGCCCTCTTTAGAACCGAGGGTGACGATGGCTTCCGTGTCAGGGTCCAAGCTCACGTCGAAGCGGCGCTGATACCAATTGCAGATGGCGCGCCGCAACCGCGGTATGCCCCTCGACATCGAGTAGCGATGGGTATCCTTGCGCCGTGCTGCCTCCACCAGCTTATCCACGATATACTTCGGAGGCGCTCGATCGGGATTACCGAGACCAAAATCAATGATATCCTCGCCGGCCGACCGGGCGCGGGCCTTGAGTTCATTGACCTCACTGAACACGTACGGGGGAAGACGTTCGATGCGGGGAAATGCTGCCTTCAAGATGCTGGCTCCAATCCTTATTATCCGTGTACCGACGTTAACGAAGGAAGCTCGCCACTGTCAACTCATGGCTACCAACTCATGGCTACCCTCGAGTCAGGGTAAACGCGTTCTACTGTATAAGAGTTCAGGTGAATACGCCCGTCATTCCGGCTCGGAAGCCGGAATCCAGTGGCCAAGGATGGCTAGGGTCGAGCAATTAACACCTAATCATCGCATCACCTCATGGTAAGAAAGTGAACCGAGAACCGCAGCGATCCCACGCTGCCCAACCCACCGCGACTTATCACGTGGCCGCCGTGCAAATGGTGTCCAGCCTGAACGTCGGCACCAATCTCGCCGCCGCGGCGCAGCTTATCGAAGCCGCCGCCGGCGCAGGAGCGCGTCTGGTGGTGCTGCCAGAGAATTTTGCCTACCTGGGTAACGAAGCCGAGCCGGCACCCGTTGTCTCGGAGCGCTACCAAGCCGGGCCTATCCAGCAGTTTTTGGCGCAGGCAGCCAAGCATCATGGGATTTGGATCGTGGGCGGCACCATTCCATTGCAAGCTGATGATAAAGGCAAGGTCTATGCCGCTTGTCTACTGTACGACGATCAGGGCCAGGTGGTCGCTCGCTACGATAAGATCCATCTGTTTGACGTCTCCGTGGGCGACCCACCCCGTTCCTATCGCGAGTCTCTGAGTGTCGAGCCCGGGCGTCAGGTGGTGGTTGCCGAGACGCCGTTTGGCAAACTGGGGCTAGCCGTCTGCTACGACTTGCGTTTTCCGGAGCTATTTCGCGCCATGGTGGTCCAAGGAATGGAGCTACTCGCGGTGCCGGCAGCCTTCACGGCGGTGACCGGTGCTGCCCACTGGGAGGTGCTCCTCAGAGCCCGTGCCATCGAAAACCTGTGCTACGTGGTGGCCGCCGCTCAAGGCGGAGAACATGCGTGTGGGCGGGAAACCTATGGCCACAGCCTGCTAGTGGATCCCTGGGGTGAAGTGTTGGCGCGCCTAGGTCAGGGACCCGGGATCGTTGACGGCGAGTTTGACCGGTGTCAAGCCGAGCTCATACGCGAACGCTTTCCGAGCCTGCAGCACATCCGCATCGTGGGGAAGAACACACATGAGCCGATCCCTAGCGCTGGTAAGAAACCACATCCTTGAACCGGCCGGCCTAACAGACCACGAGGTTGAGGCAGCCTTGAGCAGCCTTCTCTGTCACAGCGTGGATGCCGCCGATGTGTACTTTCAGTGGAGCCGCTCCGAATCCTGGATACTGGAAGACGGCCGGGTGAAATCCGGCTCCCATAGCATCACCCAAGGAGTCGGCGTGCGGGCCATCAGCGGTGAGAAGACGGGATTTTCTTACACCGACGAGCTGACAGCGTCGGCCATCCGACAGGCCGCAGCGGCAGCCCGAGCTATCGCCCGAAGCAGTGGCGAGGGCCGAGTCGAGATCCAGCCGCTCCCCGGTGAACGCACCCTCTACCCGAGCACCGACCCGCTCGAAACGCTCAGCGAAGCGCGGCGGATCGCGTTGCTGGAGTCCATCGATGCCGAGGCGCGGCGGCAAGACCCGCGGATCACGCAAGTGATCGTCACTCTGGTGGCCAACCACAAGGCAGTGCTCATCGCTGCCAGCGACGGAACCTACGCCGGCGACCTGCGTCCTCTGGTGAGGCTCAACGTACAGGTGATCGCCGAACAGCGGGGACGTCGAGAGCAAGGCAGTGCTGGAGGTGGAGGGCGACACGACGGGGCTCATTTCCTCACCGCCGAACGGGGGCTGCAGTACGCACGCCAAGCGACCCGACAGGCGCTAGTCAACCTCGAGGCATCGCCGGCACCCGCCGGCACCTTCACCGTAGTGCTCGGCCCCGGCTGGCCCGGTGTCCTGCTGCACGAGGCCATTGGGCATGGACTTGAAGGTGATTTTAACCGCAAGGGCACCTCGGCGTTTACCGGCCGGCTAGGTGATCGGGTCGCCACCGAACACTGCACGGTGGTCGACGACGGCACGCTGGCAAACCGCCGCGGCTCCCTGAATATCGATGACGAGGGAACGCCCAGTCAATGCACGCCCCTCATCGAGCGTGGGATCCTCAAAGGCTACCTACAGGACAAGCTCAATGCACGGCTGATGAAGATGCCGCCGACCGGGAACGGCCGTCGGGAATCCTACGCCCATGTACCCTTGCCCCGCATGACCAACACCTACATGCTGCCCGGACCCTACAGCCCCGAGGAGATCATCGCCTCGGTCTCCAAGGGACTGTATGCAGTGAACTTCGGCGGCGGACAAGTAGACATCACCTCGGGCAAATTCGTGTTCTCCGCCAGCGAGGCTTACCTTATCGAGGACGGCAAGGTGACTCGGCCCGTCAAGGGCGCGATGTTGATCGGCAATGGGCCGGACGTGCTCACCCGGGTCAGCATGGTCGGCCACGATCTGCAACTGGATGAGGGGGTTGGCACCTGTGGCAAGGAAGGACAAAGCGTGCCGGTAGGGGTCGGGCAGCCTACACTGCGGATCGAAGGTCTAACCGTGGGCGGCACTGAGAGATTGTGAAAAAACCGTCGCGAGGTGCCCGCAAGCCAGGCCAACGGAGCGAAGCCGAGAGACCTATCAGCTCGATAGGCGAGAAGCGCACCGCCCAACGCCGCTATCGGGCCGCTCGCTGCGGTGTCTTGGCAGCCTCTCACCGCACGAGCGAAGCCGTTTCCTTTTAACTCACGCCCATCCCTCAGAAGCTGCTTTAAAAACTACTGCGCTTGCCTGAGCTGCGTTGCTCGGCGGCTCAGAATCCTCATGTACTCGTTTGTACACTGCGGTTGTGACTCGCCCCATCCTTGGGGCTCGCCCCTTCGGGGCCCGCTTCCAGCTATTCAAAATCGTTCCAAACGATTTTGTCGCCGCCGTGCGCCTTGCTCAGCCGGCGCTCGCGACATTTTTAAAACAGCTTCTCAAGCTCCTGCGCGGCCCAAGGCCTTTCGCCCTGCAGTGAGGTGTTAATATCTCGGGCGGCGCGGTGGACGGTCGGCACGTGGCTTTGCCTGATTAACCTTGATGTTCCGTCCTTTGAGGGCACTACCATTTAGAGCCTTGATGGCTTCATCGGCCTCCGAATTATTCGGCATCTCTACAAAACCGAAACCCTTCGACTGCCCTGAAAATTTGTCGGTGATGATGCTGACGCTCGACACTTCTCCAAACTGCGAAAATGCACCCCTCAGATCGTCGTCGGTTAAGTTGTAAGGCAAATTCCCAACATAAATATTCATATCATCGCTCATAAATAAAGCAGGTTTATCGAGATCCCGCTATCGATCAGCCACCCGCGCCAAGCCACCGATAGTGATCAGCCGGAGTCCGGCCAATTCCATACACTTCCCTGGCTAAAAGCCGAGCCTTTATATCACCATTCCTAAGTCACTGCCATTGACTGCCAGCTGGCTCGGTCATCATGCGCACGCTAGAGAACAGCACGCGAGGCTTCTTGACAGGCTCGCAAGGGCGAGTCGAGCGGGCCCACGACAGCCGGCCACGGAAGACAACGTTCTTCACCCCTGCAACCACGGCGGCAGCTCGCCGCGCGCAGGCATCACAATGTGCTTCACGCGCTGAACGCCCTCGACACGGAGTACCTCGTCGAGTGCTCCCTGAGGGGGCGAGCTGTCGAGGTTCAAGACTCCGATAGCCGTGCCACCGGGCGCCGCACTCTCCCGCCCGACCGCCATCTGGGCAATATTGACCTTATGGTTACCCAGAATGGTACCCACCGCACCGATGATGCCCGGTACGTCCTGGTGTGCGAATAGCAACACGTTGCCGTCCAGATAGGCTTCCAAGCGGTAATTGTCCATACGGATGAGCCGCGGCATATTATGGCCAAAAAGCGTCCCACCAGCGCGCGAAATGCAGCCGTCGCCGGTTATTTCAGCGGTGATGGATGAGCTGAAGGCCCCTATGCCATGGCTGCGTTCCTCAGAAAGCCTGATACCCCGTTCCTGCAGCAGCATCTGCGCATTGACAGTATTCACCGGCGCCTCCAGTGCCCGCTCGAGCAAACCCGCACAAAACGCTGCCGTCAACAGTTGCGTGTCTCGCTGACTCACTTGCCCAGCGTAGCGCAACTGGCAGGACTCCGTAACGCCTTCATGCCACTCAGTCAGCAACCGTCCCAACCGGTAAGCAACATCGAGATAGCCACGCAAGGACTCCAGGGTCTTCGGATCGATGGGGACCATGTTGACCGCGTATCGGATCTCACCCGTGGCCAGGAAGTTGAGGAGTAGCTGCACGGCCTCGATGGCGACCTGGGTTTGGGCCTCTTCTGTGCTGGCACCGAGATGGGGTGTACACAGCGTGTTGGGCAACCCGAAAAGCGGACTGCTGCGACAGGGCTCGCTGGCATAAACATCGAGCGCGACGCCGCCCAGCCTCCCATTCTCCAACCCTCGCAAGAGCGCCGTCTCATCATAAATTCCTCCCCGGGCACAGTTAATGAGCCGCGCGCCCGGTTTCAATAACTCGATCTCGTCACGACCGATCAAGTTTCTCGTCTCCGGCGTCAATGGCGTATGGACCGTCAGATAATCGACCTTGGGCAGCATCTCACGCACGCTCTCCACAGGCTCGATCCCCAAACGCTTCGCCTGTTCAGGGGAAAGAAACGGATCATAGCCCATCACCCGCATCTGAAACGCAACTGCTCGCTTCGCCACTTCCTGCCCGATACGTCCCAGACCGACGATCCCCAGCGTCTTGTCCGCTAACTGCACACCCATGTACGCCTTTCGGTCCCAGCGCCCCTCCATCAGGCTCTGATTGGCAGGGGCCACATTGCGGGACAGTCCCAACATCAAGGCGAAGGTATGCTCGGCGGTACTGATGGTGTTGCCAGTGGGCGTATTCATCACGACGATACCCTGACGCGTCGCAGGCGCCTTGTCGATGTTGTCGGTGCCTACCCCGGCACGGACAATCGCCCGTAGCCGCCGATTCCCCTCCAAGGCCGGCGCCTCGATCTTGACTCCGCTGCGACACACTGCACCGTCATACTCGAGCAGCGCTTGCCGCAGGGCGTCCCCCGCTAGGCCGGTACGTACGTCGTAAGCGATACCTTCGGCGGCATCTAGCAAAGCTAGACCTTCCAAGGCAATGTCGTCCAAGACGATCACACGGAGCATCGTTTAAGTCCCCCCTAAGCCGTAAAAAAATTGATTGAATCCGAAGCTAGATAAGAAGCGGAAATAGGACGCTCTAATGATGCCAAGCGCCTAGAAGCTGCGTGTCAAACGACTGCGCTGACCTAGGCCCCATGGCGGGCGCAGACGCGAAGCTCCCTGTTCCTGTCGGCGACTCGCCTCATCTTGAACTCAGAGGTTGCGACAAAACCTGCTACACAACTCACTAATGGCTTGAGCATTGAAACGGCTGCTCGCCCCGGTCATGGAGGTTTTGTTGCTCGCACCGGTTCCAGACTCCGGGCCCGATACGATACCCAGAACCCGCCTCATCGAACAAGTCCATACGCTCGACACAGGGCGAACACGTTTTGCTGGCTAACCCGTCGAGTCCAAGTGAATACGCCCGTCATTCCGGCTCGGAAGCCGGAATCCAGTCGCCAAGGATGGCTGTCTGGGCCACTTCCCTGTGGTCTGGATACCGGCAATCCATGCCGGTATGACGGCCCCTTGGGATTCTCGGCTCAAACCGATAGGTGGTGAGGCTCACCGCCTTGACAGCCCGCGGTGCGTCATCCAGCATGGAGCGGGATCGTTTGGGGACACTCATCATGTGCTACGAGGGAACCATTTATCGCCCCCCCAGTGAGGCGAACTCCTATATCCTGCAGGCAACCATCGGCTGCTCCTGGAATCATTGCACCTATTGCGACATGTACCGTGCCAAGCGATTTCGGGTCCGCGATCTGACAGCCACCTTAGACGACATACGGCAAGCCGGGCGCGCCTTCGGGAGCAAAGTCGACAAGGTATTCGTGGCCGATGGCGATGCGCTGGTCATGGAAGTGACCCAGTGGCAGGCTATTCTGGACGCCTGCCACGATGCCTTTCCGAGGCTTCGCCGAGTGAGCGCCTACGCGACAGCGATGAATCTCAATCAGAAAAGCGTCGATGATCTGAACCGCCTGCGCGAGGAGGGACTCTCCCTGCTCTACATAGGACCCGAGACCGGCGACGACGTCACCTTTAAGCGCATCGCCAAAGGCGCCAATTTTCAGCAACATGTCCAAGCCGCTCAGCGCGCTCATGAGGCCGGCATCAAGCTATCCGCCATTTTTCTGTTAGGCGTCGGCGGGATCGAGCGCAGCCATGAGCATGCGGAGGGGTCCGCTTCGCTGATCACGGCCATGGATCCCAAGTTTCTATCGCTCCTCACGCTGACCGTCTTACCCGGAACGCCCATCGCCACGCTCCAGAGCCGCGGCCGGTTTCAGTTACCGACAGTCGACCAGATGCTGGAGGAACTGAGAACCATCGTAACGGCCGCTGAACCGACGAACGCGGTCTTTCGCACCAATCACGCCTCAAACTATCTCCCCCTGCATGGCCAGCTACCGCGCGACCGAAAGCGCATATTGGCCGTCATCGACCATGCGTTGGCCGGTCAAGTCGCGCTGCGACCCGACTGGGCGCGAGCGTTGTGATCATCTGACAGGAATCCTCTAATGACCTCGATCCAGGTAACGAAGGCGACGCCACGTGCGCTCAGAGGTTGTGGAAAAACCGTCGCGAGCGGCCCGAAAGCCAGGCGCACGGCGCCAACCCGAGACCCATATCAGCTCGATGGGCGAGGAGCGAGCACCGCCCAACGCCCCTATCGGGTGGCGCAGCAGATTTGTTCACAACCTCTCAGGGAACACCTCGATCGGATCGATGTGCGCGTGACGGTCTTGATCCCACTGCGACTGGCCTTGCGACATGCCCAGCGGCGGGCCTGCCCTCGCCTCGGCGCCGACGCTCTCTGTGAGGAAGTCCGATGGAACTAGACCCTTTACTCCTGTCACGCATTCAGTTCGCGTTCGTGGTCTCGTTTCATGCCATCTTCCCCGTATTCACCATCGGACTTGCGACCTATATTGCCCTGCTCGAGGCGATTTCCTATCGCACTGGCGATCCCGAGTGGGCACGCTTATCCCAGTTCTGGATCAAGGTGTTCGCCGTGGTGTTCGGGATGGGGGTGGTCTCCGGTTTGGTGATGGCGTTTCAGTTCGGCACCAATTGGAGTGAATTCGCTTACCGCAGCGCCAACTTCCTCGGTCCGGTGCTCGCTTACGAGGTGATCACGGCATTTTTCCTGGAGGCAGCCTTCCTCGGCGTGTTGCTGTTTGGCCGCAACAAGGTGCCGCCTGGCACTCACTTGTTCGCCGCCGTGATGGTTGCGTTGGGAACCTTCATCTCGTCCTTCTGGATCCTGTCGGCCAATTCCTGGATGCAAACCCCCGCCGGCTTCGAACTGACCGACGGCATGGTGCAGTTAACGAGCTGGCGAGAAGCGATCTTCAATCCATCCTTCCCCTATCGCTTCGCCCACATGGCGGTGGCCTCGCTGTTGACCGGAGGCTTCGTGGTGGCAGGTGTATCGGCCTGGTACCTGCTGCGTGGCCATGCGGTCACCGCCAGCCAGCGGGCTCTGCGGATGACCCTGGTGATGCTAGCGCTGGCTGCCCCCGGCCAGCTGATCCTGGGCGACTTCCACGGCCTCAATACGCTAGAGCACCAGCCTGCGAAAGTGGCAGCCATGGAGGGTGCCTGGGAGACTCGCGAAGGGCTACCCCTGCTGCTGTTCGCAATCCCGGACCAAGCCAACGAAACCAACCACTTCGAGCTAGGGATCCCCAAGCTGGCCAGCCTGATCCTGACCCACGAATGGGATGGCCGCGTGCTCGGCCTGAAAGAGTGGCCGGCGGAGAAGCGCCCCCCCGTCGGGATCGTGTTCTGGTCGTTCCGGATCATGGTCGGCATCGGCCTGCTGATGATCGGCGTCGCGCTCTGGGGCGCCTGGTTGCTCTACCGCGGGCGTGTCGCGCAAAGCCGTCCGTACCTGCGCATCCTGACCTGGATGATCCCTCTTCCCTTCGTGGCAGTGCTAGCCGGCTGGTTCGTCACCGAGGTCGGCCGCCAGCCCTACGTTCTATATGAGGTGATCACCGTGCAGGCAGGCCTCACTCCGAGCTTAAGCGGCGCCATGGTGCTGTTCACTCTGATCGGCTATGCACTCGTCTACGCACTGGTATTCACCGCGGGTATCTATTACCTGACCCGAATCGTGCTCGAGGGCATGGGTGAAATCGAGCAACGCACTCGAGAGGAGCTGCAGGGACGACCCAAACGACCCCTCTCGGCGGCCGACACTCCTTTGGATTTTTCCACCGAGCGTTCGTAGGGAGATCATGGCATGTATGATTTCACTTACCTCTGGGTAGTCATCATCGGCTTCGGCGTCTTGATGTACGTGCTCACCGACGGTTTCGATCTCGGTGTCGGTATCCTTTTCCCGTTCGCTCCCTCCGAGCAGGACCGGGATCTCATGATGAGTTCCGTGGCGCCCGTTTGGGACGGCAACGAGACTTGGCTGGTGCTGGGCGGGGCCGGGCTGCTGGCCGCCTTCCCCCTGGTATACACGGTGTTTCTGCCGGCGCTGTACATCGGTGTATTCCTGATGCTGGCCGGACTGATCTTCCGCGGCGTGGCGTTCGAGTTTCGCTTCAAGTCGGCGCCGGGGCGGCGTGGACCCTGGAACTGGGCCTTCTTCGGGGGCTCCCTGGTCGCCACTTTCGCGCAAGGGGCGGTGGTCGGGACCTTCATCCAAGGTTTCGAAACCGAGAACTTCCGTTACGTGGGCGGACCGTTGGACTGGCTGACGCCCTTCACGGTGATGACCGGCCTAGGGTTGGTGGTGGGCTATGGGCTGCTCGGAGTGACCTGGCTGCTTCTGAAAACGGAAGGCGAGACCCAGCAATGGGCGCGTCGCTGGGCCTACCGCCTGCTGGCAGCCCTGATGGTGTTTTTCGTGACCGTTAGCCTGTGGACCCCGCTGGTGGACGAGTATGTGCGCAGCCGCTGGTTCGACCACCTGACCTGGCTGTGGCTGCTGCCGCTGATGACCGTGCTGGTGGCCGCCGGCCTGTGGCGCTCCTTGCGGTGCTGTTACGAAGCGATGCCATTCATCGCCACCATCGGCCTGTTCGCCTTGTTCTATGCCGGCCTGCTGTTCAGCAAGTGGCCCTACGTGGTACCCCCCCGCTACACCTTTCACGATGCGGCCTCGGCGCCGGAGAGTCAGTTGTTCTTGCTGATCGGCCTGCTGTTCGTGGTCCCCTTCGTGTTGATGTACACGGCCTGGACCTACTATGTGTTCCGAGGCAAAGTGCGCACCGACATCGGCTATCATTGAAGATCGTTCCCAAGCCTGTTTACTCATGGGCGCCAGCGCCGACCACCCTTGCAACTCCGACGGCGAAGCGCGCGACTTCCGGCAGGGCACGGTAGGAGCACCATGAAGCACGCGCTCGGCGCCGGCCCGCGGCAGGCCGGATCGTCGGACTGTTCGCCTGGACCGGTCTCCGATCCGTTCCAAACCCTTGCCATCCTTCTACGTCCACACCGGCGTTGGCTCCATCTGGCCTGGCTCGCAGGACTAGGCGCCGCCTTGGCGACGGTGGGGGTGGCGATGGCGATCGCCGAGCTGGTACACCAGGCTCTGTTGCCTGCCCCAAAGGGGTCACACTGGCCCTGTCTGGGGCTGGCGCTGGCCGCTGTGATAACGCGTTATAGCCTGCAGACACTGCGCGACTGGAGCGGCCAGCAACTCGCCTTCGCGGTTCGCCGCGACCTGCGTGGCCAGATGCTCGCAACGGCCGCCCAGCGCGGCCCGATGCGGCTGGCACACCTGGGACACTCGGGGGCTTGGGCCAGCCGTTACCAGGAGCAGGTGGACGCCTTGGGCGGCTATTTCTCCCGTTACCTGCCGGCCCGCGGGCTTGCCATACTGGTTCCGCTGACGCTGCTGACGGCCGCCTTCGCGGTGGACTGGCTCGCCGCTTTGCTGTTACTCCTCGCAGCGCCGCTGATCCCAGTGTTCATGGCCTTGATCGGGATGGGCAGCCAGCAGATGCACGAGGCTCAGCAAGCGCTGCAAAGTCGCCTCGCCGGACATTTCCTCGACCGCATTCGCGGTCTCGATCTGCTCCGTCGGAGTCTGGCCCTGGAGGCCACACGGCTGGAGGTGGCCGCAGCAGCCGATCGTTACCGAAGACTCAGCATGCGCGTCCTGCGGGTCGCCTTTCTGTCCTCGGCGGTGATGGAATTCTTCAGCGCGGTGGCCATCGGCCTGGTCGCCATCTACGTGGGCTTCGCGCTGCTCGGCTGGCTCCAATTCGGCCCAGCCGAGCACATGACACTCGCCTCGGGCCTTTACGTGCTCCTGCTGGCGCCGGAATACTTTCAGCCTTTGCGCCAGTTCGCCCACAGCCACCATGATCGCGCCAGCGCCGCCGCGGCGGTGGGATCCTTAAGGCCCCTGCTCAGCAAAGGGATCGATCCCATGCCAGCCCCCAGTCCCCCGTTGACTGCCGCCGGACAGTGCCTGCTGCGCCTGGAGAACGTCAGCCTGCGCTATGACCTCGACGGCCCACCCGCGCTGCGAGGGATCAGCTTGACGGTCGCACCGAGCGAACAGATCGCATTGGTGGGCCCGAGTGGCAGTGGGAAATCAAGCCTGCTGGCCCTGTGCGCGGGTTTTCTCGCTCCCCAAGCGGGCACCATCGCCCGAGCCGACGAAGCGCGCCGCTTCGCCTGGATGGGGCAACAAGCGCATCTGTTCCACGGCAACGTGCGCGATAACCTGTTGCTGGCCAGCGGCGCCGAAACCGAGGATAACGCACTGATCCAAGCCTTGGCCACCGCCGGCCTGCCGGTAGACGATCCGAGGTTACCGGCGGGGCTCGATACCCCTATCGGAGAAGGCAACCGAGGACTGTCCGGTGGCCAGGCCCAACGGGTGGCTTTGGCGCGAGCCCTGCTGTCGTCCAGCCGCCTGTGGCTGCTGGACGAGCCCACCAGCGCCCTGGACGCTGAAACCGCGGCTGACTTGCTCGCCCGACTGCTGGCCCATGCCCGTAGGCAGCGTATCACGGTGCTATGGGCTACCCACCAAGCCAGCGTCCACCGGCGATTGGATCGGGTGGTGCGTCTCGAGCACGGTCAGCTCCGAGAAAACCGTAGTGTCTGATTGGCGGTATCTGCGGCGGCTGTTGCGCGGCAGTTCGGTTTGGACCGGCACCGCGTACCTGTTGCTGGCCCTCACCTGGGCAGCCGGAATCGCCCTGCTGGCCTTGTCCGGGTGGTTCATCACTGCGGCGGCACTGGCCGGTGCCGGCCTGCTCGTCGGGTTGGATGTGTTCACGCCAGCGGCGGGCATTCGCTTGGTAGCCCTGCTGCGTACCCTGGCCCGATACGGTGAGCGGGTGATCGGGCATGAGGCGGTGTTACGGGTACTCGCCAAGCTACGTGTACGGAGCTTCGCGGCCATCGCCCGCTTGCCGATCTCGGCCCAGCAACGGTTCCGCAGCGGCGATCTGCAACAGCGGCTCACCACCGACATCGACACCCTAGATGCCGTGCCACTGCGCATCAACGGACCCGTCACGGCAGCCGTGCTCGCCGTGACGGCCACCACCTTGCTCGCCACCTGGCTGGCCCCGTGGCCAGCGCCATTGCTGATCCTCGGAACCGCAACCCTGACCCTAGCAGCGTCGGCTCTAGCCGCCTGGCTGGGCCAGTCCCGCGGGCGAGAGACCGTAGCCGAGCGTAGCCAGCAACGGGTAGCATTGCTCGACTTCTTCGGCGGCCTTGCGGATCTATTCGCCTACCGTCGAATGGAAGCCCAGCGCACCCTGCTGGATGCGCTCGAGCATGCGCAGGCCACCCGCCTGCGCGCCCAGGAACGCGTGGCGGTCGTTGCCGAGCAATCCGTGCAGCTGCTGGTCGGCCTAACGACCCTGCTGATGCTCGTCGTCACCTTGCAGTGGTATGCAGCTGGAGAGATCGGTGCCCCGGTTGCGGTGCTCCTGACCCTGATGACCTTCGGCCTCAACGAGGCCCTCGGCGCACTGCCGGGAGCCGCCTGGCGCATCGGCGAGAGCCTGCAAGCCAGCGCCCGGCTGCGGGCGCTAGGCGTCGAGTCGGTCGGGAAGCCAGCAGCAGATTCCGCCGCCTCACCCGTGGCGGCAATCCGAGTTCCGCTTGAATCCAGTCTCGAGGTACACGCCCTGGAGGTGGGCTTCTACTCCGACCGACCGTTACTGAGCAAACTGAGCTTCGCCCTCACCCCAGGCCAGCCCCTCGTGATCCATGGGCGAAGCGGGCTCGGCAAGAGCACGTTGCTGGCGACCCTGGCCGGAGAGTTGGCCCCCTTGGGCGGCACCGTCACCCTGGCTGGGCACAACCTCGCGAGCTGGCCGCAAGCCCTCCGTTACCGCCTGATCGGCTACCTGGCCCAGGAGACTCATTTGTTGGACGACACCGTGGCGACCAACCTACGCCTAGGCCACCCGGAGCTGCCCGACGCAGCACTCTGGCAGGCCCTGGAAACCCTCGGGCTGGCTAGTGCGCTGCGGCAACAAGGCGATGGACTGCATTATGAGGTCGGCGAATCCGGGCACCGTTTGTCCGGCGGTCAGGGCCGTCGCCTCGCCCTAGCCAGCTTGGTGCTGCGCGACACGCCAGTGGCACTGCTAGATGAACCTTTCTCCGCCCTCGACCGCGAAACTGAGCAGCACGTCCTCGCCGACCTCAGCCCCTGGATCCAGCGACGGCGGGTAGTGATCGTGACCCATGCGCCCGAGCGCCTGCCCCCCACCTGGCCGCGCTTGGGCCTCTCGTCCCCTCCCTAAGAAGCTGTTTTAACGTGAATTCGACATAACGCTAGACCAAGACTGGGAGCTGGGACAGCTCATCGGGGCACAGATTCAGCGGGGGTTTCTTCGGCTGGTAGGTGTACGCCACAAGACCTGTTACCCGGTTGACCAGGAAGTTGGCGCCACTGCGGTGGCGGGTAGGCTCGATCTGGGAGATGTTTTCAGCGGGTCGTTGACACTCTCGATGAGTGCGCGCTTGCAAAGCAACAGCTTATCGACAAGTGACATCAGCCTGTTTTTCATTTTCTTGCGCAGCCGGGTAATCAGCTCAACGCCGCGCTCATAGAGCGGCTCGAAAAGCGCCTGGGAGAGGTATCCCTTGTCGCCGAAGAGCTTGCCAAACAACCCGCGGGTTAGTTCCGGCACTGGGGCGCGGTCATCGACGTTGCCCGCCGTGAGCTTAAGCACCAGCAACTCGCCCTCGTCATTGATGACCCGATGGCGCTTGAAACCGTAGAACCCACCCACCGAGGTTTTGCCCCAGGTGGCGCCGGCTCCAGCACCCGATGGCTATGGGCGCGCTTGGGATGGCAGACCTCCAGTCGCGTCGAATCAATATCAGCAATACCTATTGACCGACAATTATCCTGACCGGTTGGCGACAATTACTTTGGCCTGCCGCCCGGGAACGGGCTGTGCGGGAACGTGAGGAGAAGGTCCGCAGAGCCCTCGAGCGGTTGCCCGAGCTGGAAACGATCAAAGCCAAACAGGGTAAAAAGGCGCAAGAAGCCCGCGCTTCCACCACCGATGCGCAAGCCCCGGTGATGAAGATGGGCGACGGCGGGTTTCGCCCAGCCTATAACACCCAGTATGCCACGGACACCGAAACCCAGGTGATCGTCGGCATTGACGTGGTCACCACGGGCAGCGATATGGCCCAATTGGCACCGATGGTCGAACAGGTTAGCGAACGCTATGGCCGCGCGCCCGAGCAATAGCGGGTGGCTGGATGTTTGCCTGCCCATGAACAGCTGGAGCGCGTACCCGACCAAACAACCGTCTATGTGCGCACTGTGAAACGCTGTGACAATGTGCTCGAACGCCTCGGGCGCTTGAAACAAAAGTACGCTCGCGTCGCTCAACAGTACGACATTACCGTCGAGCACGATGAGGCCCGAGAACGGGCCACGGCTCTGCATTGGGCCCGAAAGCCAACGAGCGCCGATACCTTAGCGGGTGTGTACTGCCTGCGCACCAATCAAAAGACCTGGGATGAGACCACCCTCTGGCACACCTATACGATGCTGACCGATTTGGAAGCGGTGTTTCGCAGTCTCAAATCGGAGCTTGGGCTACGCCCGGTTTTTCACCAAAACACCGAGCGCGTCAGTGGCCATCTTTTCATCTCGGTACTCGCTTATCATCTGGTGCATACCATCCGCTTTCAGCTCAAGGCTTGCGGCATTCATCTCAGCTGGGAAAGCTTGCGCCAGACGCTCGCAGGCCAGGCTCGCGTCACCGTTGAGCTCAAACGCCAGGACGGCAAAACACTGCATGTGCGCAAAACCACCCGACCCGAACCCCGACAGCAAGCCATCTATGATGCCCTGGGAATTTCCGATCGACCGGGGAAAACGGAAACAACGATTATCTAAAGCAATACCCTCCGAACCAACCGTGTAGTGCCATAACGGCCCCGCTGAACAAAGCAAGCCATTGAAGCAAAACACATTTTTCAGAGCACATGTCAAACTTGGCTCAAGACAATCTTGCGGCCGTGCCGGCTGATCGGCCCGTCGGCGCTGATATCAACCCATTAACCCGCCTTCTGTTCTGGTGAACAAGATACAGGAGGACGAGGGCATGGCGGAACCGATAGGCAAGCGGGCAGGCGGTTTAGACATCCGCAATAAGCGCGTCAGGGCAGGCATCGTGCTTCAGCAAGCAGAGGGCACATTACTACAGGAAACCCGGCCCTTCGGCACCCGTGCTCGGCTGCGACAGCCAAAATGCAGATCCACCGCTCACAGGGCCCCCAAAGCCAGCGCCGCTTGCAAGGCCGCTCGCATCATGCAGCCACCTTGCGTCTGGCGCCGCTTTCCTTCACCCACGCGCGGACCCGTTCTAGGGCCACTTCATTCAAACCAAAACGGCGCTGCACCGCAGGCAACTGGCGCAAGAACAGCACTTCTGAGTGCCTCGCAGCAGCTGCCCGGGAGGGCCGGCAACATCTGCTGCCCCTTGGCCAGTGCGAGCTCGGCCGGCAGGGTTCGGTCAGCGATGGACCCGGCGAACCGCTGCTTCGAAGCTGCGATACCGAATACCGCTTCGATTTGCCAAGGACTCAGGGCGCCATACGAAAAACCGGGCCCCGCGGCTTGAAAGGCAAGCGTGCGCCTTCGGGCATTAAGAAGGCGTGCTCACGTCGAATGGTGAGCACATCACACTGGCCGTCGGTAATCAGCAGCACTGGTCCGTGCGTTGGAAAATCCTTGGCGCGATCGAGAAGCTCGATTCCGGGCTGCAACACCGTGCCCCCTCTTCCCTTGATGCTCAGCCGAGAGGCCAACGCTTCCGGCGCGAGATAGCCCGCATCGTAGGCGGCCGCATCGCAAAAGATGACGCGGACGAATGGCACGTCCCTGGACACGCTGTAACTTGCGATGGCCCCCAACGCCCGACCGAGTATCGCTCGCGCCATGGAGCCAGAAGTGTCCAAGACGACCCCGAACGTTCGCCCGTCTTCCCGCCCTTCCTCGACGGCCCACCTCGGCCGCGGAATGTTGGGGGTTCCCGACTGGCGCCGGCTGGGCCGGGCAAAGGACCGCCGGCGCTCGAGGGGCGGAAAGTAGTTGTCGAACCACGCCGCGAGCTGAACGTCCCACGGGATCGGGGGGTGAACGAGGGCGCGGATCTCCTCGACCAAACCGGCGGGCAATAACCCGCGGCCCGAGGCGCGGTGAAAGTCGAGCCCCTGGGCAAGGCAGCGCCGAAAGAAGGCGTCCAGTGACTCGGCCTCAGGGGGCGGTGTCTTGTAGAGCGGGGTGAGCATGTCGCCAAGCGCTATGCCCCGCAGAGTCGCGAGCTTTCGTGCTCGGCGCAAGTTCTTGACGAGATCATCATAGATCGCCTCTGCGGACGCCCCCTTCAGCGCCGGATCGTAGAGTGCCCCGCGGGGTGGAAGCTGGCCGACCGCCATCTCGACCAGCCAGCCATTGATGACGAAATCGCAGGCGGCATTCCACAGAAACGGATCTCGGCCGCGCGCGCGGTGCAGGTATCTTAGCCCAACATGCAAAAGCTCATGGGCTATGACGAACCGAAGCTCCTGCTCGGACAACCCGGCGGCCGGATTGAGATAGATTTCCTGGGTGACTTCACTCACCGCCGCAACGCTGATCGCCTCCCGGCGGCAGACATCAGTGGACTCGATGAGCGTGAAGCTGGAGGCCAGTGCCCCAAGCAAGGGATAACTGTCGATGAACCAGCAACGCGCCTGCTCGGCCTGAGACACGGGGCGGGTGCGTGTGGGGTCGACCCCCGCGGCGATATTCACGGCCTGGGTGATGGCTCGGCTCAAGCCATGCCCGAGGCGTTGGGCCCACGGTGCCCCCCAACGAGGATCCTTCTCCACGCCGGCCATGTCGCCGCTTGGGCCACCCACCGAACAGCGCACTGCCTCCAACGGCACGTGCTCCGAAAACCGGCTAACCAGACTCTAATGGGTGGCGCTTTCCGGCCAAACATGGACACCGGCGGGCGGCTCACCAAAGCGCAGGTGACGCAAGAACGCGCTGACAAAAGCGCAGGAAGCCGCATGCCATGCGCTCCCGGGTGGATAGGGTTGAAGATGTTCAAAGCCAAGGTGCAAAAGGCAGTGCCCGATCACATAGGCCCACTGCCCCGGGGTAAGCAGCTGCCGCCTTAAGTAGATACGGCCGTGATGCGGCTCAGCCTCTACCCGCGCGTAGCCCTCACGGTCGGGCCAGTTTGGGTGCCAGGACACGCCGGTCCCGCCCATGAGTTCCGAGAACAAAGGATGGGCCTTGATAAGATGAAGCCCTGCGTTGAGATTGTCCTCGAGCGGGTCCGCTCGCGCCGCAAGCAGCGGCGAGATCGCTGATCTCGACTTTGGCCATTTTGGGGTTCTGACGCGAGGATAAGGTAGGCAGAGACACCGTTGGGGTATCCTACGCGGGCGACCAAGCCCATGAGGAGGATCCCCCGATGACGATGCCTCTGCCGGAAGCGATTATAGCGGTCTGGGCGCCGTTTGCCGCCCTGTTCACCCAACGGATGTGGCGCCACGTGCAAGTCCTGTGGATGGGAGCCGTCCTCTGCCGAGGACCGCGCACGGTGGCGGCGGTGCTGCGGGTCATGGGGCTAGGCGGGAAACGGCGCTTTGAGAAATACCATCGAGTGCTGAATCGGGCGTGGTGGTCCGGCCTCCAAGGGGCGAAGATTCTGCTCGGCTTGCTGCTCCGGCTCATGCCGGCGTGGGTGCCGTTAGAGATCGGGGTCGACGAAACGATCGAACGACGGAAAGGTTCCCGGATTAAGGCCAAGGGCCGGTACCGGGATGCGGTGCGTTCGACCCGGGGGACCGTGGTCAAGTGTTATGGCCTCAAATGGATCAGCCTGATGGTGTGGGTGCCGTTGCCGTGGAGTACCCGGCCCTGGGCGTTGCCGTTTTTGACGATCCTGGCCCCCTCGCAACGGGCGAACCAAAAAGCCCAGCGGCGCCATAAGATCACGGTGGAGTGGACGATCCAGGCGGTCAACGTGGTATCACGTTGGCTGGGGCGGCGGTGCTGGACCCTGATCGGCGACGGCGGGTATGCTTGCGTCCGCCTCGCCCACGCGGGGCTCGCGCGAGGGGTGACTTTGATCAGCCGGTTGCGACTGGATGCCCAGCTCCATGCGTTTCCCGACCGCAACGCCCCGCGCCGCCGTGGCCCCAAGCCCTTGAAAGGACGCCGGTTGCCGGCGTTGAAGGACCGGGTCGCCGAGGCGCTGGCGTATGGCAAAGACCTGGAGATCCCGTGGTATGGCGGCGCCACCCGGGTGGTCCGGATCCTCAGTCAGGTTAGCTTGTGGTATCCCCCCGGCGAGCGGCCCCTCGCCATTCGCTGGGTCCTGATCGTCGATCCCACCGGCGCGATGGAACCGATGGCGATCTTCAGTACCGACGTCGCGCGCCCGGTCGCCCTGATCGTCGCCCAATTCGTCCGCCGCTGGAATGTGGAGGTCACCTTCGAAGAGACCCGGCGGCATCTGGGGGTCGAGACCCAGCGCCAGTGGTCGGACCCGGCCATCGCCCGCACCACGCCGGCCTTGTTCGCCCTGTTCTCCCTGGTGTGTCTGATGGCGCACCGCCTGGTGACGATGGGCCAGGCCCTGCCGATTCGAGTGACCGCCTGGCATCGAAAATCCGAGGCGACCTTTTCCGACGTGTTGGCCATGGTCAGCCGGATCCTCTGGGCCGGAAAGTATTTCACGAACTCAATCGATCACCCCGAACCTCATGAATTAACCCCAGAGGACTGGAACGTCTTGCTGGATCAACTCGCTTCTACGCCCTGAATGGCCAAAGTCGAGGATAAAATGTCATGCAGTTCGCGCAGTTTGTTCCGGGTCTCGCGGCGAGGATCGGGCAGGTGGGCGAAGTACGGACGGGGGTCGGGCAACAGTGGATGCATCCTTCTTCTCCATAACATCAATTCAT
>CAZUZO010000003.1:0-57654 GCA_964624765.1 uncultured Thiotrichales bacterium | reverse complement strand
GGAGCAAAAACCAGTGGTCATTGAGGAATTCACTGGCCGCCATCAACAGCCGCGTGGTCAACGGTAGCTGATCGGCGATGCCCAAGAACAACGCGTCGAACTTGGGAAACACCACCGTCAGCACAAACACCACCACCGCCAGCGAGAAGACGATGAGAAAGGCTGGATAAAAGAACGCGCCGCTGACGGTGGAACGTAGCCAGGCCTGTTTGGTTTCCAGATCGCTCAGCTGCTTCAATGCGCTGGCCAAGAACCCGCCTTTCTCGCTGGCGGCGACGAGATTGACATAGGTGGTGGAAAACACTTGCGGATGGCGAGCCAGCGCGGTGGAAAAATCGACGCCCTCGCCGATAGCTTCCCGAAGCTTGCGTACCAGGATTCGCAGTGCGGGGGTATCGGCTTGTCCCTCGAGTGTCTCCAGGCTGCGATGCAGAGTCGTGCCGGTTTCCAACAGCAGCGCCAAGCGTTCGGTGAAGAATCGGCGATCCCGAGGTGGGATCGGGTGCCCCATGAGTCCAAGGTACCATCGCTCTTGGGGCGGGCGGTTGGTTTTCGAGGCTGGATATGGCGTGGCTTCGATGGCCATGGTCGTCTCCCCTATAAGAAGCTGTTTAAAAACGACTGCGCTTGCCATAGCTGCGTTGCACAGCGGCTCGCAATCCTCATGTACTCCCTTGTACACTCCGGTTGCTCGCCACTGTGCGCCTTGCTCTGCCGGCGCTCGTGACATTTTTAAAACAGCTTCTAAACACCTAGGTATTGACCACGCGGGCAATCTCCTCGATGGTCGTGTTGCCACCGAGAACCTGCTGCAAGCCGGCATCGAACAAGGTCTTGATGCCGCGCTCGGCGAGATGAGCCGCCAGCGCCTCGCGGGTCGGGTTTGCGATCATGAGCCTTTGGGTTGCACTGTCGCACACCAGGATCTCGTGTATCGCCACCCGTCCCTTGTAGCCCGAGTCATAACAGGCAGGACATCCGCGGCCCCGAGCCAACCGGACCTGGGCATCCCCTTCGATGCCATAGCGTGCCAGCGACCCCGGGGGGGCCACATAGGTGGTGCGACACTCCGAGCAAACGGTCCGAACCAAGCGTTGGGCGATCACCCCGATCAAGGCCGATGAGAGCAAGAAGGGCTCGACACCCATGTCGACTAAGCGGGTGATCGCCCCGACGCTATCGTTGGTGTGCAGGGTGGACAGCACGAGATGTCCGGTCAACGCCGCCTGCACGGCGATCTCCGCGGTCTCGTGCTCGCGGATCTCACCCACCATGACGATATCCGGATCCTGGCGCAGCACATGTTTGAGTACCCGAGCAAAGCCCAGCCCGATATCCTCCCTGACCTGATTCTGATTGATGATATCGAGCTGATACTCCACCGGATCCTCGATGGTCACGATACTCTTCTCGACGCTGTTGACATGGCTCAGCGCAGCGTACAAAGTCGTGGTCTTGCCACTGCCGGTAGGCCCGGTGACCAAGACCAGGCCGTAGCTGCGGCTGAGCAGCCCCTGGAACAGCTGCAGGTTGGCGGGGCTCATACCGAGCCTATCGATGTCCATCAGCGACGCGCTCTTGTCGAGCACTCGTAACACCACCTTCTCGCCGAGAATGCCGGGCAATGAGCTAAAGCGCAGGTCGATGGTGCGGCCCTGGGTGTAAACCTGGATGCGTCCATCCTGGGGAAGGCGACGCTCCGCGATATCCAGATTAGCCATCACTTTGAGCCGCGATATGAGGGCTGGATGCACTTCCAAGGGCAGGCTCATGCCCTGATACAGCACTCCATCGATGCGCAGGCGGATGCGACAACCCTTGCGCGAAGGTTCGATATGAATGTCGCTGGCCCCGTCTCGCACCGCCCTCTGGATGAGCCCGTTGATGAGGTTGATGACCGGACTGCCCCCTGCCACCTCATCGATGGCGGCGTAGGCCTGGGGCAGGGATTCGTCGATGAGTTCCAACTCATCTTCCGAATCGAGCTCGCTGATGTATTTCGATAGATCGTGCCCGTCACCGTGGGACTCATTGACGGTGGCCATGATGTCCTGACTGGTGGCCAACACCGGTTTCGTTCGGCAGCCGGTGATCTCTTCCACGGCGTCAAAGCTCGGCACCGACTGCGGGTCGCTGGTGGCGAGATACAGGGTATCGCGAACCTTGAACAGCGGGACGACCTTGAAGCGCTTCGCGATGTCGGCGCTGATCAGGTGCACCGCCTCGGCGTCGAATAGCCCCGCGCGCAACCGCACGAAGGGTAATCGGAGCTGCTCACTCAATACGGTGAGTAAGTCAGGCTCCTTCACCCACCCCTTGTCGACCAAGATGTGTCCCAGGCGGCGACCGGTCGCCGCCTGGATTTGCATCGCTTCGGCGATGATCTCGGGGTTCAACAAACCGCGCTCGATCAACAGCTCGCCGAGCTTGCGCGGTGGACCGGTCGGTGTTCGGTTGGCAAACACCGCTACTTGCTCGGCGTTGGCGTCCAGCAGGGTGATCGACTGGGCGACCTCTGCCAGCACCAGCACGTCCTGAACGACGCTGCTGGCGTTGGTGATCCGAAGCTCGCCACCGAGCCTGACCAGCTCGTCCTGCTCCTCCAGCAACGCCTCCAGCGCCAGGCTGCTGAGCAACGGGACGCTCGCCAGATCCAACACTAGCTGAAATTCCCCTGAGCTGCGGCAGGCGTGCATCACATCTTGCAGCTCGAGAACCGCTTGCTTGTCCGTGAGGGCTCCCGCGGGCAGCAGCCAGGTCGCCACCCCTACCTTGGAGCGCGTTATGTCGACCACGGGATGACTCGATGAAGCATGCGAAAATGATCGGAGAGATTGGACATCGTTTCGGCAGCTTGATGGCCGTTACCTTGAGACCACGAGGATGTCGGCAAGACGTCCCTACCGCCGAGGCCCGATGTCCAGTGCCTATCCCGCCTCTTTTAGGAGCAGTTGCGAGGTCTTCGGAAGCACGATAGAAAACCGGCTACCCACATCCAACCTGCTGTCCACCCGTAGTTCGCCCTGGTGCAAGGTCACGATCTCGTGGGCCAGGGCCAGTCCCAGACCGTGGCCGCTCTTGGCTTGCACTTCCGGCCGAGCCGAGCGACAGAACTTATGAAACAGACGCCCCCGATCGTCATCGCTGATACCGATGCCGGTGTCGGTGACGGATAGGATGAGGGCGTCGTCGGTGTCCTCGGCCTCGAGGATCACTTGACCGCCAGGGCGGTTGTATTTGATCGCATTGGTGAGGAGGTTATTGATCGCCACCCGCATCAGGTCCTTGTCGACGTTGACCGCCCCGAGCCCCTGGGGGACATCGAACTTGAAGTGTAGATCATCGCGCTTGGCACTGCGGGCCACGGTATCGAAGGCATCCTGCAACAGCTCACGCAGCTTGGTTCGGCGACGATCGACACGTAAACTGCCCATCTCGATCTCGGTGATGTTCAGCATGTTCCTGACCAACGCAGAGATGCGTTCCACTTCGTCATGAATGACATTACCGGCCTCGATGACCAGCTCTTTACTCGCGTCACCCTCTTCGAGCAGGGTCTCGCTGTAGGTGCCGATCACCTGTAAGGGTGTCTTGAGCTCGTGGGCCAGGTGGCCTACGAACTCCTTGCGCGCATTGCGCGCCAGTATTTCCTTACTGGCATCGCGAATGGAAAGGATCCTGCCTTGCATCCTGCCACCGTCGCGTGCCGCAAAGAGCGGGGCAAGGGCCGCTTCCAAATGTTTATCGGCCCCTTTTCCGGCTGGCAGCTCCAGCGTCTGGATAGCCGTTGTCGTGGAGCCCTTGGCGAGCAAGCCAAGCAGCTCAGCAGAACGACACCATTCGTTTGGTTGCCGCCCCAGGATGGCTTCCCCCTCCACACCGAGCAAGGTGCCGACGCGTTTACTGGCGAAGGTGACGGCGCCCGACTCGTCGGTGACCACGACGGCGTAGGGCAGCGAATGCAGTACGGACTCGAGGGTCGCCTTCTCGTAGGCGACGACTTTGCAGGACAACAGCATCGCCTGCTGTTGCTCCTTTAGCTTCTGAAGCTGGGCACAGGTAGCGTCGAGCGCTCGGTTGAACTCACCGATCCAGTCCCTTCCCGCTGCCGGAGTGCTCGAGTCGACCGAGGGCAATCCGGATTCTTCTAACATTCCATGTAAGCGCCGAGCAGCCTGCTGCCAGGGCTTGAGCTGGGTGCGCAGCATGTGGTAACCGAGGAGGGTCAGGAGGCCGATGGGCAACACCAACCGCGCATAGAAAGGCCACTGTGCGATGGCCAGCCCGAAACTCGGCTGCCGGTATCCCACACGTACTTGGCCCGCCAGCTGCCCTTCGGCGACCAACGGGGCCTGGAACTCTCGAAATCCGGGGCCATCGATGCTCCCCTTGAGGGTCCGCTCTGCATACCCCGAGGCGGATTCGTTGCTAAGTGGCGCGACGGGAACGCCGACCTGGGGTTGCGCCACCTCAAGCAGCAGGTTGCCTTGGACGTCGGTCACAACCACATAGGCAAACCCAAGATGAGAAGACAGCGACTGAATCCGATGTCGAACACTGCCAGACGAGTCGGACGCGACCAGCCGCTGCCAGCCGAGGAGGGAAAGAAACTCGCTGAGAAGCGCACTCTCGGATCGCATCTGAGCAACCAGCGAAGTACGCTGATAGTCGAACGACACCCATATAATCGTGGCCGTCACCAGCACCCAGGCAATGACTATCCCGAGACCCGATGTTGCTTGCTTCATCGCGCGCGGCCAGCGGTTGGCAAAATTCAGCGGAGGCATTTCAGCTGTGGCAAGAGCTCAGAGCCTAGCAGCGTATCGGAACCCAGCAACGAAGCTTGAGAGACGAAGGCAACAGGTGGGCGGCTTGGGCGGGACGCTCTGCAGCGGACCGGTCACTCGAGCGGCATGCCACCGACCACCACGGTGCGCGCTCCGCCCCAATCGGTCGCCACCGGGGCCAAAACGCATTCTTTCTCTGGTCAACGTGGGGCGCTCGGCTTAAGATCGTCTGCGGCCTGCATCCTTGGATCACAGCCAGTCCTCGTGCCCCTGCAATGCTCCCATCAACGATGAGTAACGCCCCGAACATAAAGGCACCTTTTCGTCGGCCAGCAAGCCACGGTAGACAAATGACTTGATACCCTATGTCCACTAGCCATCGGGCCAACACCTCACCGTGTGGTAGCCTCGTCCAGCTGCTGCAGCCGACGCCGAGCGCGGTGGCCAAGCTGCTCGCAGCCTGGGATACGTTGCAGAGCGAGACGCAAATATCGCTTCTCACTCGGCTCAGGCATGTCGATCTGCCTCCTCACTGCGTCAAGCAGGTCTGCCTGAGGGCCCTTGATAACCCCAATGCCTACGTACGCTACTTGGCCAGCGTGGGCCTTTACTCGAAACTCGAGAATGCCGAGCGCGGGATCGTTAAAGCCAGGATCGAAACCGATACCGACCCCTTGGTCCGTTACAGTTTGCTGGAAACCACCGCTGACCACGCTCACCATGGGGAAAGTTTGGAAAACCCCGACAGGTTCCTTGCCCTTCCCCAGCCAGCGCGCCTAGCACTGGTACGTGACCGGGTCGGCGAGGGAAAACGGATTGCCGCAACGGTCAAGCACGCTCTTCAGCGCGGGGGGCTTAGCGATACGGAATTGGTCGAAATCCTCACCGACTATGTCAACAGCCCGCGGTTCCAGCAATCCTGCCGCCCAACCGACCCGCGCGATCCGCACTGTGGCGAAGCGGAGTGGGCAATCAGCCAAGAGCTACGGTCGCTGTGGCAACTGGTCCCCTGCCTCCCCGATTCCGTATCGCGATGGTTGCTCAAATCACTTCCCGACCGCGTTGGAGCGAGCCCGGCGGTGCCACCCGAAGTGCTCGACGGGCTGACCGACGAGCAAGCCATAGAGTTCTGGGAACGCCCCGATATCGAGCTGAAAGCCGTGCGAAAAACCATCGCCCTCGGCCGTGCAGGTCGCGATAGGCCGGTGCGCCTCAGCGCCATGAGACACCACTTCGATCTCACCTACGAGGAGTTTTCCGCGCTGATTTTTGACACCGAGGCAGTCCGTCGGGCAGGCGTGACCCTGACCCCGCTGGATTGCCAAGACCAGCAGAAGATCGACACCCTGCAGGAATTGGTAAACGGCGCGGAGAATCTAAGCCCGGTATTCTACGACGCCATGCGTGACCTACTGCTCACCACACCCTTGAGCATCGGTGGCGTTGCCCAGGACGCGGCGGTAGCCCGGCAGCGCCTGCACCGGTGGCTCACACGCCACCGTGAGCCTCTTCACGCACACAGCTATCGAGCGCTTCGCCTTTACCGCCTCGCGAAACAGGCTGCACCGTGGAGCCAGCGGGTAACAGGCCATCCGCCTTCGGGAGCGTTGGCCTTCCTGGGGGATCAAGTCAAACCAGGAGCCACCTGGGCGACGTTCATGGCCTTCTGCGAAGCCTGGGAAGGCTCCGCCGAGGCCGCAGACCTGGAGAAGTATCTGCCACGACTGCCCGAGATCGGAGAAATCGCGGTCACGATCGACGACCAGCCGAGCGACACCGCTAAGCTGGCGGATGCGATACGGGAGCTCGAGAGCAGACTGAACGAAAGGCTCAACAGCATGCAGCAAGGGAGCGATAGGACGGCTGATCATCAGGCCACGACGCGAAGGACTGAACTGCAGACATTATTGCGGGCCTTGGAGGATGAGACGCTCGCCACCCGCAAAGCCTTCGAACCGATCGGCATGCAGCTAACCCGCATGGCAAGGTTCGACCGGGTACGCATGGCACTCTTTGCCTTGGTAGCGCTGCTAACGATCGGGTTTATTGTTGTGAGCCTGGCCTAATTTCTGAGAGGTTGTGAAAAAACCGTAGCGAGCGGCCCGAGAGCCAGGCGGACGGCGCCAAGCCGAGAGACATATGTGGCGGGCGGACTTCACTCGTACCAATCGATCAACGCCAGCTTCGACACCCGCTTGAACTCGCGCGTGTTGTGCGTGACCAGGGTGGCCCGCTGCGCCAGCGCGGTACCGGCGATCAGGGTATCCAGGGGCCCGATGGGCCGCCCGGCTTTTTCCAGTGCGGAGCGCACGCCGGCGGCAGCCGCTGCTGCGGGCCGGTCGAAGGGCAACACCGTGACCGCCTCCAGCAATTCATCGAACTGCCGGCGCCGCTTGGCCGGCCGGGTCGATTTGGTGATACCGACTTCCAGCTCGTACACACTGACTGCGGGGATTGCTATCTCAGCGCGCGGTGTCGCCAGCAGCCGTTCCGCCACCTTTCCCTGGCCGCGGAAGAAATAGATCAGGGTATTGGTATCCAGAACATACATCAGAGCGCTTCCCGCGCATCGTCTCTTGCTTCCCCCTTGCGGATGGATTCGAGGTCGGGAAAGTCCGGCCAGGCACCGGCCAACCGGCGCACCGATTCCGGCCAGGCGATGCCGGCCTTTTCCTGGACCAGGCTCGCCACCCAGCGGCTTACCGGTACGCCCGCCGCCTTGGCCGCAGCCTTGAGACGTTTCTCGTTCTCGTCATCCAGATAAATGGTCACTTGCCCCATGGCGCATGCTCCTCGCTCAATTATATGTTGAATTATATTATGCCGGGCCAGGGTCTGCCAGCGCCGTACTTTGAGGTCGTTAAACTCGCCATCGGATGCTCAGACGGCGCAGCCTGGTCGAGGAAATGTCCCGCGAGCGGCAGGATACCGTCGCGCCGCTCGCGCAGCGAGCGGGTGTAACTTTGCTCCAGTTGCTGAGCCATCAGGTTGAAGCGGCGCCCAAGATCGGCAATTTCGTCGGAGCCGCTGACCTCCGCGCGTCGTGCTCGAGCCGCGCGCGTACAGCACCACCGGGGACTCGCCCTGCTCCAGGCGCGGTTGTCCCGCAGCAAACCACCGTCTCGTAGGCACGAAGTGATCGACCGCCGATCGGTTGCTAGCGGGCTCGCGTTACGCTGGCAGGCCTTGCTCGGCGCCAAGGCCGAGAATCAAGCAGAACCGGGAACCCTCGCCGACACAACTTTCGACTTCTACACGTCCGCCGTGACGATCGGCAACGGCTTTGACGATGGCCAACCCCAATCCAGCACCACCCGCTTCAGCAGCAACGTCCGGATGCACCACGCGCTCAAAGCGATCGAAGAGCCGCGGTAGGTATTCCTGGGGAATGCCCCGGCCATCGTCGGTGACGCAGCACCACAACTCCTTTCCGCCCACATGCAGCCACAGCTGCACATGGGACCTGGGGGGGTTATGCTGGATCGCGTTAGTCAGCAGGTTAACGATGGCCCTCTCCAGCAAACTCGGGTCGCCCTGTACCCAGGCTTCATCCACATCGAACTGCCGCCGTAACTCGATCTGTTTGGTTTGCGCCTGCAACCATACCTGTTCGAAGGCGTTAAGCGCCACCGTCACAAGCTCGACATCTTGTAGAGAGTCATCGCTTCCTTCACCTTCCGCCTGGGCCAGGCGCAGAAACTGCTCGGCCAATGCCAGCGTCCTATTGGTATAGGCGCCGATGCGGCGTAACAGATCCTCGATCTCTGCCGGGCTACGCGACTCTTTCGCGAGCTCCAGCAGCGCCAGCACCGAGACCAGAGGGGAACGTAAGTCGTGGGACAAGAAGCCCAGGAATTCGCTGCGCCGACGCTCGCTGCGCTTGAGGGCGCTGACGTCTGACAGGTTCACGATCAGGGCCGCCGGCCGACGCTCGCGGGTGAGGGGGCTCATCTGCATCATCAGATCGGCGCCGCCGTGCCCGCGTAGTTCGCCGTGCACCGTTCGCTGTTCGAATACCACGCGCCGAAGCGCCCTGACCCATCGATCACTTTCCTGTGCCGCATCGTGCGCAAGCAGCGGCCACAACGGTCGACCTTCCAGAGCGCACTCGGGATCGCCGCACAGGTAACGAGCCGCCTGGGCATTGGCCAATAGCACCTGGCCCAGGCTACTCACCACCAAGACCCCATCAGGCATGTGTGCCACGCTTTCCGTCACGAAACGGCGCATAGCCCGCAGCCGAGCCGTAGCCTCGCGAACTTGCGCGATACGCGCATGTATCAATTCCTCGGTACCGACCGGTTCGCGATCGCTGCGTCTGGCCAAACCATAGGCTATCTCGATCAACAGAAGCCTCTGCTGGGGACCCGGAGGCTTCGCGTCGTGCCAACGCACCCCCACTTGCCACAACGCACCGTAGGCAGACAATCCCCTCCACCAGTCCTGGCCATGGTGTAACCAGTTGCCCGCCAGCGCGCTGCGCGGCGCTGGGCTCAGCGGTTGTCCCCAGGCCTTGACGCAGCGCCCAGCGTCATCGCGTAGCTGCCACCCCCCCATCGGTAGCAACCTGGCAAGGTAGGTCATCGTCGCCTCGAAATCCGCCGCCCCAGTGACCGGTTGCTCGGCACGCAGCACGGCCAATTCAGAGTCAAGGTAGTGCATGGCGAGGCCCAGGCGACGCCAACTCCAGAGTGGATAGCTGATGGCAAACGCGACTAACACCGGTGCCGGTGGAAACCAAAGCTTGCCCACCCGCAATAGGATCAAGCTCCATCCTAAACCGCCAACCATGAGCAGCACGGCCAGCAACAGATTCCACCGCGGTGCAAAATAAGAGTAAAGCCACACCGGTAGCAGCACTAACCCGGCAGAGATCAGCATTTGCCAGCGCCGACTCACCGGCTCGATCACGAGCCCAAGGCGCAAAGCATCCAACACGTTGGCACTGAATTCGACCCCGGGCATGGGTTGGGAACGACCGGAGACAGGGGTTGGCAACCCGTCGCCGAGCCCTGATGTGGTGACGCCCACCAACACATATTTGTCCTGAAATAATCCCGGCGGGAAATCTCCCGCCAGCACCCGGTGGTAGGAGATGCGAGGGTAGTGCCCAGGGGGGCCAGCGAAAGGCACGAGCATGTAGTGATCTCGGGTCAGCATCTGCGGAGCATCGCGTAGCGGAGCCGGATCGCGTTCTCCCGGCAGGACATCCCATTTCCCCGGCTCGGCGACCTGCAGCAGGGCCACGGCGAGGGTGGGCCAATGAGGCGTGCCGAGCCCTTCCTTCAGGAACAGCCCGCGTACCATGCCATCGCCATCGAATTCCGCTTGCACGTGGCCGATGCCCGCCGCTGCGACCGCTAGCATTGGCAGGGGCAAGGTCTCGACCAGCTGCCCGCCATGATGGGGTTGCTCAACGATGAGGGGCAGCACCGTGCGGCCATTCCCCCGCAGCGCCTCGGCCAGCAACCGATCACCCTCGCCGTCCTGCGGATCGAGTTCGGCCGTAAGGATATTGAGGGCGATCACCCGCGCTCCCGCGTCGGCCAACCGCTGCAGTAACTCAGCGTGCACGCGCCTGGACCAAGGCCAGCGCCCAAGCGCCGCAAGGCTCGACTCATCGATGGCGACGATGAGGACATCTTCTGGTGCCGGCCGGAAGGTGAAGGCGAGATGACTATCGTAGAATAAGCGATCCAGACGCCAGAGCCAGTCTTGCTGGACCAACAGAAGCGTCAAGCCGACGAGTAGTGCACCCACCGCGAAGCGCTCCCCGGCTCTGGTTCGCCTCAGCATGACGCCCATCAGCGCAAGAGCAATAGCAGCAGCAAGACACCGAGCAGCACGGGAAGATAGGTAACGGGTGTCAGGTCAAAGGACACCACAAGGCTAAACGGACCGGCAACCCCCTCAGCGCTGATGCCCTGGACACGGAAGTAATAGGTTCCCGGAGCCAGCCAGCCGGTCTCGCAACGGGGCTCCACGACTGCCTGCTCCCAGATGATTTCCGCGAACGCTTCACTGGCCGCGAGCTGGCACCGGTAGCGCACACCATGGGGCACCGCCGACCATGATAGGCCGACCCTGTACCCTGCAATGCGCGGTGGCCGAACCTGGGGGCGAAGGGGAACGGCTTGCAGGTAGAACCGTCGGGGAGCGCCGAACGGGCCTTCATCGCCGTCGGCCCGCTGACTCGCCAGGCGCCAATAGTATCGTCCGGGCGATAACGGTTGCGCCGGCCGCCAGCTGTCCAAAGCGTAATCGGTCACCTCCAAAACGATGTCGTTGAACCGCGGATCACGGGCCACCTGGAGATGCACCGTGGCGGTGGCGGGTAGGGTCGACCAGCTAAGCTGTGGCCTAGCGGTGCGAAAAGCTGTGCCGTCGGCAGGTTGGCGTGGCGAAGGCGGTGGAGGGCCGGTATCGAACTTAAACGGGTGGTCAGCGTTCAGACCCTCCAAGCCCAGCCTATCGATGGCCCGAACCCGCAGCGCATAGGCACCGTCGGACAGCTCGGTCCACTCTACGCGCGGGTCTTGTACAGCTTGATCCAACAAGAGCTTACGAAACCCCGTACCGGCGAAGACCTGCGCGCGGTAGGCGCGTGCGTTGTCAACCGTAGGCCATTGAAACCCCAGCGGCAAGCGGCGAACGACGGCAGGCAAGCGACCCAGATCGGGGGTCGGCAAGAGCTGTTGCGGCTCACTCGGCGGCTGACCCGCCTCAGCAACCACCCCGAAACCCGCCGGAACCCGACGCTTCACCCCGGCTGCCTCAATCTCCAGACTGCCAACCATCACCTCAGCACGGGTGATATGACCGGTCGCCGCAGCAGCCAGTCGAAAGCGGGTACCCCGCACCGCCGCCACCGCGGTCGGCGTGGTAATTTGGTAACGCGAACCGTGACCGGCCGCTGGCCGCACGCGGTTTTCCCCGCGTCCGTACAGCAAACGCATTCGCGTGTCCACCATACCGGTCTCCCCAAACGCGCTCAAGGTATCGAAAACCAGACTCGTGTCGGCTTGAATCAGCAGCAGGGATCGGTCGGCAAAGCGCAGCGTCGCGCTACTATCGGATCCGGTGTGGATCTGATCCCCGGCATGCAGCTTGGCTCCTGGAGTCAGTGGTAAAGGCGGTCCATCCGAGTGCAAGACAGCCTCAACCACTCCCTGCACGTCCATGACCCGTACCGAGACAGGTTGGTGCTTGAGCCACGCAACGGGGATGCGCAGTAAGGTTCCCGGCGGAATACGTTGCGGATCGTCGATGTGGTTGAGGGCGCGCAGATCCGACCACAGGCTAGGTCGCTTGAGATACTTCTGGCTGAGTGCCCACAGGTTGTCCCCAGGTCGAACCGCATAGGTCCACTCTTGAGCCTCACTGCAAACGACGGCAAGCAAACCGATGAGGCACACCAGCCAGCGAGTCGACGGTGCCAGGGGACGACCCTGCCCCGCCATCGCGACTCGAGTCATGTCGGAACAACGTTACATGACTGAATCATCCCCACCGAATCGTCACCGCGAGCGCCGACCGCTGCAAACAGAAAGGAAAGCAAGGAATGAGCGGGCAGACGCGTCGCTCATCCTTTCCCCTCCAACGGCGCCAATCGTTCCAAACGATACCCGTGCTGGTAGACAGCCGTCAGCCGCCAACCGTTCTCCGGTGTCAACTGCAGCTTGTTCCTGATGCGCGACACATGCGTATCCACTGTGCGCGTGTTGATATCGGCGCGACGGCCCCAGACCCTCTCAAGCATGTAACCCCGCGAGAGCAGGCGTCCCTCATTGCGAAACAAGAAAAGCGCGAGCTCATACTCCTTCTGGGTGAGATCGAAGACCGTGTCGCCGCGGGAAATGGCCCGACGCTTGGCATCGATGCGATAATCCCCCAGCGTCATGCTCGCATCCTCGGCCTGGCTGGGCGCCCCCCGTCGCGCCAACGCAGCAATGCGCGCCAGCGTTTCGGCGCGTTTGACGGGTTTGACCATGTAGTCGTCGGCCCCCCTTTCGAGGGCGTGGACGATATCCTCCTCCCGATCCCGACTGGTAATGAATAGCACCGGCATTTGCCAGTGCGATCCGTCGCGCAACTGCGCGAGCACCTGGTCACCGGGAATATCCGGCAACCCCCAATCGATCACCACCAGATCGAAGCTCTCCCGGCACAGACTCCTGAGAAAACTGGCTGCGTTTGCGAAGCGGTAGCAGCGGTGATGGGCCGCAACGAACCAAGTGTGAAGCAGCTCGGCCTGTGCCAAATCATCTTCTAAGAGTGCGATACGCAACCCGTGCCTCTCCGCACGCCCACTGCCCCAACATGCGGACGAAAACGCCGCTACGTCGGCCACAGAGTACGGTCCATCGGCAACACGCACAAGCCGCTAGCCCTTCACCGTAACAAAAATTCACCGTCCTTCGGCAGCGCGGATCAAGGACCTGGCGCGGGATTGTCAGGCTTGGCATCGGTCATGGTTTCGGCCGTTGGATGACCTTAGCCCTGGAGACCGCCGTGAAGACGTCCTTTGCGGCGTGGGTCCGGCACCCCTGCCACACACACTCTTACGCGCCAGGGGTTCGGCTGCCGACGACTGGGACGCCGAAGAGAGGCTCCGAAGAGTAACCCTGGTGATCTATTCCCATCAGTGTCCGATTGGGGTGGGCGGAGATCCATCGACCTAATGATGATGGGCGAACCCGGAACCTCACAGTCTGGCCAACAGCTCGGCTTTTTTCGCCATGAATTCCTCTTCTGACAGAATGCCCTTCTGTTGCAACTCGGCTAGCCGCTCGAGGGCGGCAAAAATGTCTTGCGTTGGGGTCGTGTCCCGCTCCGGTGCTGGCGTGCTTGGAGCCGGTGCTTCCGAACTGACCCGTTCTTGAAAGCGCGCCGGCCGCTCCTGTGCGGTCTGGCTGGCCGTCGAGACAACGGGCAACTCAGCGACGCGAACGAGGCCATGCTGGCTGGTAAAGGTCAGGGAGGCCCCCTGGCTCTGTTGCTGGGACACGCCGCTGATCCGGTGATCCAGCGTGTCATAGAGAGTGAGCTGCCCGTTTATCTCGATAGCCAACCGCCGCGCTCCTGGGAAAAAAGCATAGCGGACATTGTCCTGCGACCCGGTTGAGGAGGGAGAGCCCAAACCCGCCGGCCACCAGGCTTCGGCATGATCGGTCACGACCAACACGCTCGCCTCGCCATACCCCGCGTGGCGGCCCTGGGATTGCCATTGAGCTTGCTGACTGCGGGGAGCGGTCATGAGTGGCTCCCCCCCGAGGCGATCGCAGAGCTCCGAGCACAGACCGTCGACTCTGGCCTTGAGCGTATTATTGAACATGTCACCGACCATGGTCATGCCACCGCGCATCCACTGCCCCGACCCGCCCAGTTCCGGGTGGTCAAACTGGGCCATGCGCCCACCTGATTGGATCAACGCCTGCAGCAAAACCACCACAGCGCCTGTGCTCACGCCGTAGCGCTGCGCTAACGCTTCGACGAGCCCTTGGCCCTCAGCAGTCAGTTGCGGCATCGCAGGTCCTCCCCGGTCGATTGCACACTCATTATCTTGGCACTCTCACGTTCGGTCATGATCGCCCTGCACACCCTGCTCTGCAAGCCGAATTTCAGCCCAGGTGGAAGCAGGGCGGGCGGCGCGCCTAGAACAGCGTATAAATGAAGGGTGCCACAGCCGATCCGTGGGCCAGCACGATCAGCATTCCCAGTAGCACCATCACCACAATGATAGGCGCTAGCCAAAACTTCCTGCGCTCGCGCATGAACCCCCACAGGTCTCGCAGCAGCTCGATCATCAATAAGGCTTCTCCATGTTTTGTCGGGATGGCTTGCGGCTTGGCAGGCGGTAACTCCTGAGGCTAGGCTGGAAACGGCGCGCCATCGCGTCACGCCCGGCCAGCTTCATCACTAGCGCCATCGGCACGAACAGGACGATGAACACTGTACCGAGAATGAGGGGGGTGGTGATGCGGCTCAAGAGTAGCGCCAACCGCATCCACCCACGATACACGGGACGCAAGCTTGCGGGTGCCCACCACGCCCACAGCACGAGCACCGCTCCCACCAGCCAAGGCCAAAGCGAACGGGCCAATCCGAGTAGCCAGGGAAAGAAAAGCCCAAACAGGCCGGCGATGAGAGTGCCGGTAACGAGGCCAAACTGCCGCAGCTCCCTCGTATCCGGATCCTCGATGCTGGGCAGGCGACTCGCCATCAATCGAGCGCGAACCTCTGCCTCCACGATCCATCCTGCTCCTGGGGTGGCTGGTCGGTTTTCGCGAGGAAGAAACTCTCCAGCACCAGATAGTCCATCTCGGTTCGCATGAAACAGCGGTAGGCATCCTCGGGGGTGCAGACGATCGGTTCCCCGCGCACATTAAAGGAGGTATTGATCAGCACCGGGCACCCGGTTCGCGCCTCAAAGGCCTCCAGCAAGGCGTGGAAACGAGGATTGGTCTCCCGGTGTACGGTCTGTATGCGCGCCGAGTAGTCGACGTGGGTCACCGCCGGAATCTCGGAGCGCGCGACGTTGAGCTTATCCAGGCCGAACACGTTCTGTTCGGCCTCAGTCATCGGGAGACGCATCGCCTCCGCCACGGGTGCCACCAGAAGCATATAGGGGCTGGCGCGATCCAGGTCGAAATACTCCTCAGCGCGCTCGGCCAACACCGCCGGCGCAAAGGGTCGGAATGACTCCCGATACTTGATCTTCAGGTTCATCACCGACTGCATGCGTTGATTGCGAGGGTCACCGAGGATCGAGCGCCCGCCGAGAGCGCGCGGCCCAAATTCCATACGCCCCTGAAACCAACCGATGACGTGCGCCTGGTCCAGCAGCTCGGCCAGCCGCGGCATGAGGGCACTGTCATTCAATCTAATGTACCGCGCACCGGCGCCATCGAGAAAGGCCTTGATCTCATCTTCCGAAAACTGCGGACCGAGATAGCCGCCTGACATACCGTCGCGGCCCTTCACCGACCGCCTGTTGTCAAGGTATTGGTACCAAACCGCTAAGGCCGCGCCCACTGCGCCGCCCGCATCGCCGGCTGCCGGTTGAATCCAAATGTCCTGGAACAACCCCTCGCGCATCAGCCGGCCGTTGGCGACACAATTGAGCGCCACCCCTCCGGCCAGACAAAGAGAGTCGGTGCCCAATTCTCGGTGCGCGGTGCGGGCGAGCCTCGCAATTACTTCCTCGGTCACCCGTTGGACGGAGGCGGCGAGATCCATCTCGCGCTGGGTCACCGGCGATTCGGGTAACCGAGGGGGGCCGCCGAATAGTTTTGCAAACCGACGGTTGGTCATGGTGAGCCCGTTAGCGTAGTTGAAATAGCCCATATCCATGCGAAAAGTACCGTCATCCTTGAGGGATAAGAGCCGCTCTAGAATCAGGTCTGCATAGCGTGGGACGCCGTAGGGCGCCAGCCCCATCAGTTTGTATTCGCCAGAGTTGACCTTAAATCCGGTAAAATAGGTAAAGGCCGAATACAGCAGGCCCAAGGAATGGGGAAAATCGATCTGCCACTGGGGGATGAGCGCGTTGCCCTCACCGAGCCACGCCGAAGTCGTCGCCCACTCCCCCACTCCGTCTAGGCACAGCACCGCCGCCCGCTCATAGGGACTGGCAAAAAACGCCGAGGCCGCGTGAGACTGGTGATGCTCAGTAAAGAGAATGGGCGGCAACGACTTGATAGGACAACCACCAACGGCTGCCAACTCCCTGCGCAACAGCTCCTTGAGGAAAAGCTTTTCCTTGAGCCAGACTGGCATCGCCGCGAGAAAGGAGCGCAGCCCCCGGGGCGCGTAGGCGAGGTAGGTCTCCAAGAGACGCTCGAATTTCAGGAAGGGCTTCTCATAATAAACAACATAGCTGACGTCTCGCAGTGCCACACCACCTTCCGTCAAGCAATAGGCAATAGCATGCTCGGGGAACGAGGCATCGTGTTTCCGGCGCGTGAAACGTTCCTCCTGAACGGCGGCGATCAATTGCCCATCGCGCACCAGCGCTGCGGCACTGTCGTGGTAATAAGCCGAGAGACCCAAGATATCCATCTGCGATGAGCGCCGAACTGTTCACAAACTGTTCTATCATAAACGAGGTGTACGCAGAATTGGGGAATATACCCAGGAACCCGGAGGGGCAAGGATGCCAGCGATCAAGCTGACAGCAAGGCAACCTTCACAGCCGACTTTAGGACAGCCGACCCCCGGCCGCAACTCCCAGCACAACTCAGAGCTTGTGAAAAAACCTGCTGCGCTACCCGATAGCGGCGTTGGGCGGTGCTCGCTCCTCGCCTATCTATCTGATATGTCTCTCGGCTTGGCGCCGTCCGCCTGGCTTTCGGGCTGCTCGCTACGGTTTTTTCACAACCTCTCAGAACAGGCCGCAACGATAACCGCAGCGTTTGGTGCTGCAACCGTGGCCGGCGGTCGATCACGGCGCTTGGCAGCAGATTGGCGGCGCGGCGTGTGGCACCGACGCGAGAAAAGCGCTCGGCCGATGCGAAAGCGGCTGCCTGGCAAGTGCCGTTGATGCTCGGTGCCGATCGCCCCCTCGGCGCCTTGCCTCGATGACACGCCTGCGCGCTAGCCGACGCCGCGACCAGCTGCTGGCCAGCGCAAGACAGTGGAGTCGGCTGGCCCTGGTATCGATTGCGTTGGTGTGGATAAGTGGTTGCGCTTTGCAAACCACAAAAACCGATGAACGGTGGGGCACTGAACTGGCGTCAGTGCGAAAGATTACCTTTACCGGCAACGAGCATTTTCGTGCCGGCACCCTGCTCACAGTCATGGCCACCCAACCCCGTCCCTTCTGGCAACCGTGGAAGCGTGGCGATCCCTATGATCGGGGAACCCTGGAAGCCGACCTGCTGCGATTGCGTAAATTCTATTTCGATCGAGGTTATCTGCGCACCTCGGCCGACATCGGCAAGGCACAAGAAAACCCAGCCGACAATAGCGTTTCCATCGAAATCATCATCGATGAAGGGTCGTTGACACGAGTGAAAAGCGTGCAGATTGCTGGCACCCTTCCACCAGGGCTGTCGACCAAACGCCGCTTGTTGGACGATCTACCCCTGCGACCGACAAACCCACTGAACAAAGAAGATTTCGATCAGAGCCGGGCAACGCTGGTGCTGAAAATGCAAAACGCCGGCTATGCGCGCGCCACCGTGGTGCCGCAGACGATCGCTGACACGCACACCCATGAGGCAAATGTCACGTTCACTTTACATCCTGGCGATCTGACTCCCTTTGGCCGCATCACCCTTAGCGGCCAAGAACAAGTGCCTGAATACGTGCTTCGCCGACAGCTCACCGTCGAGGCGGGCGCAGAGTACAGCCTAACGGCATTGCAAGACAGCGAGGGAAGCCTCTATAGCCTGCCGATCGCTCGTGCCGTGACCACTCGAGCGCTCAACCTGGAAGCCCCGACCGGGCCAGTGGATATCGACTTCCAGATTATCGAACATAAGCCTCGGACAGGCGAACTCAGTATCGGCGCGAGTTCCCTAGAGAGCTTCCGTTATCAAGCAAAGTGGACCCATCGCAATCTCCTCGGTAAGGCTGAGCGCTTTTCCATGCAGGCGCGGGTATCGGGGATCCAGCAGGGATTGGAGGCCGAGCTATTCCAGCCCTATTTTTTTAGTCGCCGCAACAGCCTGACTCATCGTCTGTTTGCACTCAATAATCAAAACATCGACACCGATCCCTTTGGCATCATGGAATCCCTGTTCGATATCGTCGATCCCTACCCCGCTTACGACTTCGTAACGTTCGGCGGCCAATCGCTATTGAAGCGTGATTTCACCAAGCTGCTGACCGGCCTAGTCGGCCTAGAGCTCTCCGCGAACCGGTTTTTCAACATCGACCCCAGCGCGGATCCAGCCACCCTTGCAGGCGCCGAAGACAATATCCTGTTCATCCAATCCGCTGGTTTGGAATGGAACAGCCGCAACGATGATCTCAATCCAGCACGCGGGGCACTGCTGCGCGGGGCCATCGAACATTCCAACGCTGCCGTCCTTTCCGACGTGAGCTTTGTCAAAATGCTAGTGGAGGGCCGCTATTACTGGCCGCTACGCGGCCAGAACGTCTTCGCCGGGCGAATAAAGCTTGGCGGTATCGAACCCTATGGAGACTCAACGAGTGTTCCCAGCAATGTTCGCTTCTTTGCCGGCGGCGTCGGCAGTGTACGCGGATTCGCCAATAACCGTCTCGGCCCCTTGGACACCAGTGGCAATCCCATAGGGGGTAGCAGCCTCATCGAAGGCAGCTTGGAATGGCGCTTCCCCATCGTTCGAGGCTGGGGCGGCGTGGTGTTTATCGACTTCGGCAACGTCTTTCCATCGGCGCTGACGTACAGTCTGGACGATCTGCGCTATACGGGCGGTGTGGGTGTCCGGTACTTCACTCCCGTGGGCCCGCTACGGCTGGATGTCGCCTTCGTGTTGGACAGCCGTGCAGAGGATCAGACGGCCCCTCTTTACCTCAGCATCGGCCAGGCATTCTAGATGGCGCGCAGGATCCTGCAAGCGGTCGGTGGTTCGCTGCTGGTTCTGTTGATACTCATCGGCCTCGCCGTGGTTTCGCCACCCTGGGCAGAGCCGTTAACTGGGCCACTGCGCAGCGGGCTGGTGCGCGCGGTGGCCGCGGCCGTCTCACTTTCCCTGGACGGGTCGCTGCACATCGGATCTCTGCAGGGATCACTGCTCAGAAACCCCACCGTATCGGACATCCTGCTGAGGGATGCCGAGGGCAAGACCGTCGTCTCCATCGATGAGCTGCGACTCCAGTATACCCTGTCCGGCCTCCTGAAGGCTCGCTTGCACATCTTGGCCATCGAGATCCGGCAGCCAACATTGCATCTCGCGCAGGAGGCGGACGGCCGCCTCAATCTCCAGCGGGTGCTGTCCACCGAGCCCACACCCGCCGACCCTCGCCCTCCTACCACCCCTACCCTTGCCATCAAACTCGACAAGCTGCTGCTGCAGGGTGGTGACGTGCACCTGGCCCTTTCCGGTTTGCCAGGCACCCAAACGATCGAAGACATCACCCTGCGGCTGCGCGGCGAGCTCGCCCCCCACGGTTCACGCCTCGAACTCCAAGAGCTGACTGCCCGCAGCCAGCGGAGCGAGACGGTACTGAAGACATTGCGAGGGAAACTTTCGCTGACAGCCGACCTGATCCAGTTCGACGATTGGCTGCTGCAAACCGCTCGCTCCACGATCACGCTGAGCGGCGCACTGCCCCGCGACCTATTCGCCGTCGGGGGCCCGCCTGAGAAATCACCCACCGAGCAGGCGGAACCCTCCCCCGGACCACAGCACCCCATTTCACAGAATGACGCCGAGCAGCCCCAGGGGGGCGTCAGCGCGGCCGGCAAACCGGAGCTCCCAGGGTCGAGCCGACTGAGCGAGGACTCTGAGCCACACCGCAACGCCGCGAGACCCGGTTCGGAGGCGCCGTCTGAGCCAAGGTTGTCTCTAACCCTTCACCCCCTCGATGTGGCCGAGATCGGGCGCATCCTCGGCGATTCGGCCTTACGAGGGATGGTCGTGGGAGCCATCACCGCAAAGCAGGTGGACGACAGCTTGGCTATGCGAGGTCGCCTGGTAGTCGCAGAAGGCGCCATGGATCTCGAAGCACAGCTCACGGCAAAGCATCGCCCGGCGCATTATCATGGCAGCCTAACCATCGGCAAGCTGGACCTCGCACAGCTCGTCAACAAACCCGGCCTGCAGAGCGACGTGAATCTGCGCTTGCAGATAACAGGCGAGGGCTTGCAACCCTCTGATCGCAGCGCTCGGTTACAGCTGACCATCGAACGCTCCCACCTCGGGGCTATCGCCATTCGCCCCTCCACTCTTCGTATCGAGGCTCGTAATGAGCGCCTGGAGGTGCGCGCCTTCGATCTCAACACGTCGCTGCTGAAAGCGAGGTTGGAGGGCGCCATCGATTTAGCAGGGGCTTCCGACCTGACCTACGCCCTGACTGTGATACCTGAGGATTTGCGGGAGCTCATCGCCGCCAAGGCACTAGCGGGCAACATCCAGCTCAACGGACGACTGTTAGGCACATGGCCGCGGCTCACCACCGCGGGCGTTCTGACAGGGGAAAAACTCACCTACGATGATCGCCGGCTGGATCAACTCCAGCTCTTGTACGAGGCCAGCGAACTCGGGAAGCAGCCGCGGGTAAAAGCCCGACTGCGGGCCCGAACGCTGCGCGTTGGCAACCGCGGGGTCGAAGAGCTATCCGCCCAGGGCACCTATTCCTATTCTGACGAGAATGCCACCCACCGGCTACACCTGGACGCCGAGACGGACCAAACGTCACCGCTGTATGCCCGCATCGAAGCCAGCTTCAGCGCCGACCGCCAGGTTCAAACGCTGCGGGTGCCTACGCTTGTAGCGCGGGTTGAGGACCATACGTGGCGCGCAACGCTACCCTTGCAAGCAACTTTCTCGGCGCCAGAAATCCGCGTAAAACCCTGGAGGCTTTCCCATGGCGAAGAGTCCATAGAGATAGCCGGCGCTCTTATCGGCGATGCATTCCAGGACGTGCGCCTGCAGGCAACAGACATCGACCTTGATTTTCTTCGGCGGCTATTTGCGTTACCCCCTATCGTGTCCGGGCGTGCAAGCTGGCAAGCTGACCTGAGCGGCGATCTGGCCGCCCCCACCCTGCGAAGCCACCTCTCGCTGCGAGGAAGCGGTGAGCCGATGCGGCCCATTGAGCGTGCGGATCTGGTGCTCAGCTATGAAAACGGTCAACTGGACACCGAGTTTTCGATCATTCAGCAAGCGAGACAAACCATCGCCTTGCGATCCTCTTTGCCCATCGATCTGGCTCTGGTGGCAAAACCGATTGAGCAGCGTTTGCTCGATAAGCCGCTGCAATTAGGTCTCGAGATCCAGCGACCCGAGATGGCAGCCATCAACCTAGCCCTGACTGAAATGCCCCCCCTTTCCGGAACCCTAGAGGGCTCCCTAGCTGTCTTGGGAACCTATGACAAGGTGACCCTCAACAGCCGCGCCGAACTTCAGAAACTCGGAGTAAAAGGTGCTGCCAGCCATTTAACAGGGCCACTCCAGCTCGTTGCGACTGTGGTGGCGGCACCATCGATGCCGGCCCTGCGACAGGCCCTGGCGACCGATGACCTGCGGGTAGCGGTGCCGGACTTGACGGTGCGAGCACCATCCGTGACGGGCCAACTTCATGACCATGAATCCGTTACCCGGCTGTCGCTGCGCCATGGGTTGGCCCAGGCCAGCGCCGACTGGGTCGGCAAGACCCTCACCAAGGCATCCGTTGACCTCAAGCTGCGCGCCAAGGTCGATGATCTGCCGCCGGTGGAGCTGGTTTCCAAGGCCCATCTAGACGCGCAACAGCTCCGCTTGGAGCAGCTGAGACTCAAAACGTCCGCTTCAGAGCTCAACCTGGTAGGTGAAGTGGATCTGCACGACCGAAGCATCGGGCTCTCCCTGGACATTCCGCTGTTGCAGCTGAGCGAGTTTGAAGGTCTGTTACCACCGCAGTTTCCTCCTGAGGTGACCGGCACGGTGACCGTCGGCGGCACACTGGACACACCACAGCTGGCGGCTCGCTTGCGTTACGCCGGGGCACGCATCAACGCCGACGCTTCGGCACGCCTGCAGGAAAAGCATCAACCCTATCGCGCCAATGTGCGCATCGCGGGGCTGAGTCTGCAGCCGTTCGGCGCACCCGTGGACGGACAGCTCCACACCCTGTTGGATGTGCAAGGCAGCCGGCTGACAGAGGGACCCCACGAGGCCCGCATTAGCCTGGATCTGCAATCCAAGGATTTCGCCCTCGCCCCCGAGCTTGCGGCGCGACTGCGTTCCCGAGTAGTCGGCTCGACGGCCAGCATCGACCTACTGGAGCTCACCAGCGAACCCCTCGAGTTCAGCGCGCACGGCATCTTCTCCACCACCCAGGAAACCGACCTACGCTACAACCTAAAGACACGGGATTTGGCCGCCGTAGGCAAGCAGCTGGGGATAGCACTGCAGGCAAAGGGTGAACTCGCCGGCACCGTGAAGGGTCAGTTCGATGCCTTGCGCGCCCACAGCACACTGGAGCTTAGCCGTTGGCGTTACGGCCCTTGGCAAGGCAGCCAGCTACGTGCCAGTCTCGAGGGAGAAACGCTCACCACGACGCCCGACGTGAGGCTTCAAGCGGCCATCACGGCCTTGCAAGGACCGCAGCTGGCATCGAGTTCTCTGCGGCTCGAGGGGCGCCTCGACAGCGCCAAGGCGGAGGTCTCCCTCGATGTCACCGAGGGCCCCTTCGCTCGTTCTAAACTCGCCGGCGTGCTGCACATCGAACCGCGCTGGCAGGCCCGTATCGACCCTTTGCGGCTCCAAACTGAGCACTGGGTTTGGGCCAATTCAGAGCCGATCGTAGCCCGCCACGATGCCCAAGGTGGGCTGACACTGGAAAGCCTAAGGCTTAGCAGTACAGGGCAGCGTCTGCGGGCCCGGGGAAGTTGGTCACCCCAAGGCGAACTGACCGGCAACCTACGTATCGAGGACCTTCAAATCAAACCCACGGTGATCGCCTTCGCGCCCTCGGCCCCCGCCCCCGACGGACGGTTATCCCTCAACCTCGATGTCAACGGAACCATCCAACAGCCTCAGCTCAAGGCAACTTTGCAGGTGGACGGCCTGCAGTGGACCGAACAGCCCGTCGGCAATGTGCACGCTGACATCGCGCTGAGTGATGCCGTATGGCATGCTAAAGCACACTGGATGGATGGCGATGACATGCTGTTGTCCGTTACCGGAGACTTGAATACCGGTGAGTCAAAGTCCATCGCCGCCCACGTCAAGGCACCTGGTTTAGATCTCACCAGGCTGCAGTTCTTTAGTCCAACGATCCGCCAGAGCGGGGGCCAACTGCGCGTCGACCTGCAGATACAGGGTACAGTGGATCAGCCCTCCGCCCATGGCGTACTGGAATTGCACGACGCTCGACTACTGCACACGTCGATCGGCGAGCCTTATACCAACATCCAAACCCGAGCTATCTTTCGGGGCAACCGCCTCGATATCGAACGATTGGAAGTCGGATCCAGTACCGGCCTGGCGCGCCTCGAAGGCTTGTTGGAGATCGATGGTCTGGCGCTGAGCCGCGCTGATCTGAGACTCAACGCACGTGAATTCACGGCCATCAAGACCCGCGCATTGGAGGCCATTGTCTCCTCCGATCTCTCCGTTCAGGGATCGCAGAGAGAGCTGGCAGCGACAGGGAATGTCACCGTTTCCCGGGCGCGCATCCGCTATGAAGACTTCCCAGGGATCGGCTTACCAGAAGTCGAACCCTGGGAGTTGACCGTCGAAGGGGTCTATGGTCCCGGTCGGGAAGCAGCCACCTTCGGCGCCGCCGAGGCGACAGCAGCCATTGAAGCAGAAACGGACCCGCTCTCTTTTCTTCGAGCGGACATTCGGTTGGATCTGCCGCGCAATGTGTGGATACAGGGTAAGGGGACGGCCATTGAGATCGGTGGCAACCTGCAGTTACAAAAAGATCTGGGCAGTCCCTTTACCCTAGCCGGCGACCTGCAAAGCCTGAGGGGCTTTGCCACCGTTCTCAATAGAAAATTCGATATTGAGAGGGCGGTCTTGACTTTCACCGGGGCAGAGGACATCACCCCGGTGCTGGATATCTCCGCGTCCTACCCAGTGTCCGGGTACACCGTGTACGTCAGTGTCACGGGTACCAGCGAAGCCCCTGACCTTGCTTATCGCAGTGACCCCGAGCTGGACCAGGGGGACATCCTCTCACTGCTCCTGTTTGGCAGGACCTCTGACCGACTAACCAGTTCCGAGCAGAACGCCCTGGCCGGCCAAGCCGTGCGCTTCGCCGGCGGTTTCGCCGCCGACATACTCGAGCGGACGGTCGGGCAAGTGCTAGGTCTTGACAGTGTCGCCATTGGGCTCGGCGATCAAGATGATGCGATCAGTGTCGGGGCTGGCCGGTACCTGACCCAGGATATCTATGTCGAGTACCAACGCAAACTTGCCGATCCCGTACAAGGTAAGAGAGTCGGTAATGTCGTCGCCGTGGAATACAGCATCAGACGAGGAATCAAGATACAAGCCACCGGTAGCGATTACGGTGAGACGGCCATCGATTTCCTATGGAGTCGTGACTATTAAGGTCATGACCTTGGCAATCAATGCCGCCCACGGCGTGGCGGCTTCCCACGCCGGCGTCCTCTAGCCCCGCTCCTGGATTGGGTGTTCGCCTTCACACCTGACTCTCCGACCAGACCCACCGCCTGGGCGAGCTCGGCCACCCGCTCGCGCGAAAGCTCTTCCCCATGGCCGGTACGAATCCCGCGGCGCAGCAGCACCGGCCCAAACCGCACGCGGATGAGCCGGCTAACCTGGCAACCCTGGGATTCCCATAGCCGACGAACCTCACGGTTGCGCCCTTCCAGCAGCGTGACGTGATACCAGCGGTTAGCCCCATCTCCTCCCGCCTCTCGTACCTGCTCAAAATGTGCCACGCCATCCTGCAAGGCAACCCCCGCCTTGAGCTGCGCGAGCTTCTCGGCGGTCACGACACCGAGCACCCGGACGGCGTATTCCCTCTCTATCTGGTTGCGGGGATGCATGAGTCGATGGGCAAGCTCGCCGTCATTGGTGAGCAGCAGTAACCCGCTGCTATCGAAGTCGAGGCGCCCGATGGCGATCCAGCGGCTTCCTTTGAGCCTTGGGAGGTGCTCAAACACCGTGGGACGACCTTCGGGATCCCGTCGCGTGCAGGCTTCACCGGCAGGCTTGTGATAGCAAAGTACCCGTCGCCTTCGCGGCCGAGCCGCCAGCGCTGGGAGATGTCGGCCATCGAGGGTAATGGTATCCGCCTCGCCGACCCGCATACCGGTCTCCGCCAGGCGACCGTTCACAAGAACTCGCCCGGCCGCGATCCAGCGCTCCATCTCGCGCCTGGCCCCGAACCCCGCATTGGCTAGGACCTTTTGTAGCTTGCAAGTGCTGGCCATCACTGGTCACGACCCCTCTCGGACTTCGTCACTGACCGCCACCGCCGGCTCTTGTAGCTGCGGGGAAGCGCCCTGTTCCTCGAGCTCTCGGATCTGGGCCAAGGGCGGCAACTCGTCCAAACTCTTTAAATTGAAATGGTCGAGAAAGCGCCGAGTCGTACCGTAGAGGGCGGGTCTTCCCGGCACATCTCGATGCCCCAGTATCCGGATCCACTCCCTCTCCAGCAGGGTTTTCAGGATCGAAGAGCTGACACTGACGCCGCGAATGTCCTCTATTTCGCCGCGGGTGATGGGCTGACGGTAGGCAATCAGCGCCAGGGTCTCAAGTAGAGCGCGGGAATAGCGGGTCGGTCGTTCCGACCACAGTCGATTCACCCACGGAGCATACCGCGCCTTGACTTGAAACCGAAAACCGCTCGCCACTTCCTTGAGTTCGACACCCCGTTCGGCACAATCCTCGCGTAATGCGTCGATGACATTGCGGATGGCGGCACGGTCCACCCCGGTGTGCTCGCCATCAAACAACAGCTGAAGATCTTCGATGCGCAGCGGCCGCCCGGCGGCAAGCAGCGCCGCCTCGACGATGGGCTTAAGGGACACGGATGCCGATACCGAAGCAACCTCGGGTTGCGCAGTAGATGCTTGTCGCTCAGGCTTGAGTGCGCTCATGAATGCGGTCGCAAAACTCTACCGCGCTTGCCGCAGCCTCGCGGGGTAGGAGCGCACGAGCCACCACCCGCAATCACGATTTGCGACTCTGGCGACTCCCACAAAGCAAAACTTAACCCGCCGCCTTGACATAGATCGGGGCAAAGGGCTGGATCTGAACCAACTCGATCAAGGACTCCTTCACGAGCTCCAGCACCGCTAGCAGGGTCACCACCACTCCCCGGCGACCCTCCTCGGCAGTAAAGAAAGCCGTGAACTCCGTAAAGCCTTCCCGGCGCACAGCCGCCAGAATACGCGCCATACGATCACGTACAGAAAGCGGCTCCAGCCGCACCTGATGATGGGAAAACATCGCCGCGCGGGTCAGCACGCCCTGCAACGCAAACAGAAGCTCCGGCAGTTCCATAGGGGGTTCGAGTTGTGCTGGTCGACGACCCGATGCCACCACTTTAAGCTCCAAGATATCCCGCCCGATGCGTGGCAGACCGTCGAGAGACTCTGCTGCCTGCTTAAAGCGAGCATACTCTTGCAAGCGCCGCACCAGCTCCGCACGCGGATCCGTTTCCTCATTATCCGCCGGAGGGCGCGGCAAAAGCATCCGCGATTTGATTTCTGCCAAGATCGCCGCCATCACCAGATACTCAGCCACCAGTTCGAATCGAACCCCTCCGGCACACTCCTCTGCCGTCTCGTCGGGGCCTGCCCGGTCTTCACTGTCGGTCGCCGCTGCGCTCATCATCAGGTCCACATACACGATGTATTGCTGGGTCACCTGGGCAATAGGGATATCGAGCACGTTGAGATTCTGTCGCTTGATGAGATAAAGCAGCAGGTCGAGGGGCCCCTCGAAGGTTTCCAGAAATACCTCCAAAGCATCCGGCGGAATATAAAGGCCGCGCGGGATATCGGTGAAGGGCACACCGCACACCGTCGCCACCGGGGTGGCATCCGCTTCCGACCCTGCAAGGGCCCCTGCCTCTGGGTCCTGACTGACCCTTTGCTCGCTCATCGATACACTAGCTGCATGGCGTGGCGCACCTCGTCGAGGGTCTCGCGAGCCGTGTCCCGGGCGACCTCGCATCCCTCGGCGATGATGCTCCGGATGGTTTCCGGTTGTTCCAGGTACTCCGCTGCTCTCTCCCGTAGCGGTTTCTGCTCCGCGAGTATGGCGTCGATCACCGGCTGTTTACAGTCCAAGCAGCCGATGCTGGCGCTGCGACAACCCTCCTCGACCCAGCGCCGAGTTGGCTCGGTGGAGTAGACGTTGTGCAGAGGCCAGACCGGGCATTTTCCCGGGTCTCCGGGATCGATGCGACGCACACGGGCCGGATCGGTCGGCATAGTACGCAGCTTCTTTCGCACCGACTCCGGATCTTCCCGCAGCCCGATGGTGTTGGCATAAGACTTCGACATCTTCTGGCCATCCAGTCCGGGCATCTTGGAGGTAGGCGTGAGTAATGACTCCGGCTCCGGCAGGATGATCTTGCCGCCCCCCTCCAAATAGCCATACAACCGTTCCCGATCGCCGATGGTGATGTTCTGTGCGGTCTCGAGCAACGCTCGAGCCTTGTCGATGGCCTCCTCGTCCCCCTGTTCCTGGTACTGCTTGCGTAAGCCGCGGTAGAGGCGGGCATTACGCTTACCCAGTTTGCGGATCGCCGCTTCGGCTTTTTGTTCAAAGCCCAGATCGCGTCCATACAGATAGTTAAAGCGCCTGGCCACTTCGCGAGTCAGTTCGATGTGGGCCACTTGATCTTCACCCACAGGCACCAAACCGGCGCGATACGCCAAGATGTCTGCACTCTGCAACAGCGGATAACCCAGAAATCCGTAGGTCGCCAAATCCTTCTCTTTCAGCTGGGCCTGCTGCTCCCGATAGGTGGGCACCCGCTCTAGCCACCCGAGCGGAACGATCATGGACAGCAATAGATGCAGCTCGGCATGCTCAGGCACTCGAGACTGGATGAACAATGTGGTGGCCCCGGGGTCGATCCCGGCAGCCAGCCAATCGGTCACCATCTCCCAGATATTCGCCCCGATGACCTGGGGCTCATCGTAGTGGGTGGTCAGGGCGTGCCAATCCGCCACAAAGAAGAAGCACTCGTACTCATGCTGCAACTGGATCCAGTTCTTGAGCACGCCGTGATAGTGCCCCAGATGTAAAGGCCCCGTCGGCCGCATACCAGAAACAACGCGCTGATGATAAGCCGGTAGAGGGGGCAAGTCATGCTCCGATCAACATGAAAAGAACCGCCCGAAAGACATCAGACGGAATTCCCACCAGGAAAGCCAGGGAGACCTGAACCGTAACGATGACCGGCCAAATCAATTTTCCCAGTATCCCAGTGAACAATAGTACCAATAAGATAATAAGACCATAGGGTTCAATGCGGCCAAATTTCCAGGCAAGCCGATTGGGCAGCAGTCCAGCCAGGACCCGACCCCCATCCAGGGGTGGCAAAGGAAACAAGTTTAGAACGAGCAGTATGGCATTGATAAAGATTCCGGCAATGCCCATGAAGATCAGCGGTTGTGCGATCCAGGTCCAACCATCGTGCAAAACGATACCGGCCTTGACCAATAAAGCCCAGAGTATGGCCATGACAAGATTCGCGCTCGGGCCTGCTAACGCCACCAGTGCCATATCCCGCTTGGGTTGTTTAAGGTTTTCCCAGGTAACCGGTACCGGCTTTGCCCAACCAAAGATCACACCGCCGAACATCAGCAGTATTCCCGGCACCAACAGGGTACCGAACGGGTCGATGTGCTTGAGAGGATTCAGCGTTAGGCGCCCGAGCATCATGGCTGTGGGATCACCCAGCTGCCGCGCCACCCAGCCGTGCGCAACCTCGTGCACGGTGATCCCGAACAAGACCGGCAAGATCCAGATAGCGATGCGTTGCGCTAAATTAAGCTCATCCATCACAGAATGCCGACGGGCACACTAAGGAGTCCGCTTGAGCGCCGCAAGCCTTGCCTCATGCAAGCTCGATCCCGGTGACATCACCCAGGCCCCGGCGCACCAGACGGGGGATATCCTCGGTCAGATCGATCACGGTGGTGGGCTCTATCCCCCCGGAGCCTCCATCGATGACCAGATCGATCTGCCCCCCCAGACGTTCTTGGATGATCCGTGGATCTGTCAAGGGTAGATCAGCCCCAGGCGGTATCAATGTCGAGCTCATCAGCGGTTCCCCAAGGCTGCGCAACAGCGCTTGGCAGATGCGGTGGTTAGGGATCCGAATACCCACCGTCTTGCGGCGCGGATCCTGTAGACGTCGTGGAACTTCACGGGTTGCCTTGAGCACAAAGGTATAGGGACCGGGGGTCAAGGACCGCAGGAAACGATAGGCAGTATTGTCCACCCGCGCATAGCTCGCAATCTCCGAGAGATCTCGGCACAGCAAAGTTAAATGCTTGCGCGCATCGATCTGGCGGATGCGCCGAATGCGCTCCATCGCGACCTTATTCCCCATGTGGCACCCCAAGGCATAGCAAGAATCGGTAGGGTAAGCGATCAAGCCGCCTGCTCGCATCACCGCCACGGCCTGCGCGATGAGGCGAGGCTGCGGATCCTGAGGGTGGACCTGGAAAAAGTGGCCCATAGCTTCAGCCGTTGGCGCAGTGAGCCACTATGAACGCCAGCATGGTAACGACACTCAATAGCGAACAGAGGGACAAACCCGAGAAGGTTCATTTTAACGGATTCTCACGCGCCTGTCCTTTGGCTAACCGAAGTGAAGTCCACGATCCAGCCCGCCCCTGTTATAATCCCCGGAACCGCGCATCCAGTCACCGTTAGAAGCTGTTTTAGAAACGACTGCACTGGCCTGAGGGGCGTTGCGCGCCTTGCTCTGCCAGCGCTCGCGACAGTCCTAGAACAGCTTCTCAGGCTTCATCGGTTGGCGGCTGTCGATCCCTGTCACGTGCCTTGAACAACCTAGAGCGTCGTTGCCAAACCCCAGCGCCTGCCGCCGCGTCGCAGCGCTGCTCCCCATGTTTTCAACGGCTTGTCACGAGAAACGGATGAAAATTCTATTTGATTTCTTTCCGATCTTGCTTTTCTTCATCACCTTTAAGCTATACGATGATCCGACCCAAGGCGTGCTGGCAGCCACCTTGGTGGCGATCGTGGCGAGCATCGTCCAAGTGTCGATCGTATGGCTGCGCCAGCAACGAGTGGAGACGATGCACCTAGTCACCCTGGCGCTGATCGTGGTGCTCGGCGGGGCAACGCTTCTGCTGCGGGACGAGATCTATATCAAGTGGAAACCCACGGCTGTCAATTGGTTATTTGCCGCAGTGTTCCTAGCCAGTGAATTCATTGGCCGCAAGAACCTGGTACAGCGAATGCTTGAGGGAAGCTTCGCCTTGCAAGGCGCGATTTGGAAACGCCTAAACACCAGTTGGGTCGTCTTTTTCCTACTGATGGGACTGTCAAACCTATTCGTCGTGTATTACTTCGACACCGACACCTGGGTGAACTTTAAACTATTTGGCTTGCTCGGACTAACGCTCGCCTTCGTCCTGGCCCAATCCCTTTACCTAGCTCGGCATGTGAAGCAGGACGATAGTAGCGCTTGACCCCCCTCGGAACCTCTCATGGCAACCCTGACCAGAGGCCTGCAGGGGGACGAAGGAGCCAGCCACGGCGCCCGCCACACCGACACCGGTTTTCTCAAGGAGGCGCGACATGTACTATGCCATCCTCAGCGAGGATGTCGAAAACAGCCTGGAAAGACGTCTGCGGGCTCGGCCGGCGCACCTTGAACGCCTACGGAAACTAAAAGAGCAAGGACGATTGCTGCTGGCCGGCCCACACCCGGCGATCGACGCCGAGGACCCCGGACCGGCCGGATTCATCGGCAGCTTGGTGGTGGCCGAGTTTTCGTCCCGTGCCGCCGCCGAAGCGTGGGCCGCAGACGACCCCTATGTCACCGCCGGCGTTTATGCCAAGGTGGACATCAAGCCCTTCAAGAAGGTATTGCCCTGATGGAACAGCCGAGTCGCGTAGCCATGATTCGGGAGCGCTTGTCCAGAGCGCTCTCACCCGTCACATTGGAAATCACCGACGAGAGCCACAAGCACGTTGGCCATGCGGGTGCCAAGGGCGGTGGTGGCCACTTCAGCGTACTCGTAGTGGCCGCGGGCTTTGCCGGTAAAACGTTGCTGGAGCGCCACCGTCTAGTCTACTATGCCCTCGGCGACGCCATGCAGCACGAAGTCCATGCCCTCAGCATTAAGGCGCTAGCCCCTGATGAGCACCAGCCTTTGCAAGCCCCCTAACGACCCCTTTCCTAACCGATCCCGCCTCCAGGGGACCCAGAGCACACCGTGGGTTCGCCGACCCTAGCGTTGGCCATCGAGCTCGTCCGGTGCCGGTCCATCACCCCGGTCGATGGAGGCTGCCAAGCCCTGTTAGCAGAACGTCTGCAACGGCTGGGATTCTCCGTTGAGCACCTGGTCTTTGGCGAGGTGACCAACCTTTGGGCTCGGTACGGGAGCCAATCGCCGGTCTTCGTGTTCGCCGGACATACCGACGTGGTGCCGCCCGGGGTGGAAGATCATTGGCGCTTCCCGCCGTTTGCAGGCATCGTGGAAGCTGGAGATCTGTATGGGCGGGGTGCCGCCGACATGAAAGGTAGCCTAGCAGCCATGATCACCGCCTGCGAGCGGTTCGTCAGGAAATGCCCTCATCTGCGCGGGTCCATCGCCTTCCTCATCACCAGCGACGAAGAAGGACCCGCACGCGATGGGACCGTCAAAGTGATCGAGCATTTGCAAGCGCGGCGGGAACACATCGACTGGTGCCTGGTCGGGGAGCCGTCCAGCAGGGAAGTGGTCGCCGACACCATCAAGAACGGGCGTCGCGGTTCCCTCAACGCGCATCTTTGGGTGCACGGGCTACAGGGGCATGTCGCCTATCCGGAGCGAATCGTGAACCCCATACACCGGTTCGCCCCGGCGTTGACAGAATTGACCACCACCGTATGGGACGAGGGTCATGACTTTTTCCCACCCACCAGCTTACAAGTATCGAACCTACGAGCCGGCATCGGCGCTGATAACGTCGTCCCCGGTGTGCTGGAAGCCCAGTTCAACGTCCGCTATTCGCCGGTCTTCACCGCTGCCGAACTGCAAGCGCGGATAGAGGCTATACTGGCTCGGCACGCTCTCGATTACACTATCGAGTGGCGGCCTTCGGGAGATCCGTTTCTCACGCCCCGCGGAGAGTTGCTCGAAGCGAGTCTCTCGAGCGTGGCAGAAGTGCTGGGCATCCACTGCGAACTGTCCACCGCGGGTGGCACCTCGGATGGACGCTTCATCGCCCGTACTGGGGCGGAGGTGATCGAGCTTGGCCCCGTCAATGCCACCATCCATCAGGTGGACGAGCGAGTGCGAACTGAAGACCTGGACACGTTATCACTCATCTACGAGGGCATTTTGGACCGCCTGTTGGCAGCGTAGAGGTGGCGCGTGCGAACACCCGGGTAACGATCGGCAGGTGTTCCTGTCGAAGCCGGTTGTGAAGGACATGGGAGTGCTGGATATCGCAAAACGCGGACGGATAGGTGGTCGGTGTGTGAGTGACCTATCGGTTTTGACTTGCGCCGACGAAACGCCCGTCAGTGCTGCAGTGGGTCCGTACGGGCGCTGTCGGGGGTGGATGTAAGCACCATTTAGATGGGCTAGAATGCGGTTATGAGCGACGCGCCCGACTGGCTAGAAAGCGGTGATGCCGATGATAGCCTGGCTGTCGAGGAAGCGAAGCCAAAGCTAAAGCGGCCACCTCTGTACCAAGTCGTTCTGCTGAACGACGATTACACACCCATGGAATTCGTGGTGCATGTGCTGGAGCATTTCTTCGCCATGCCCCGCGATAAGGCGATCCGCGTGATGCTCCAGGTCCATACTCAAGGAAAGGGGATATGTGGAGTGTTTGCGCGCGAGATAGCGGAAACGAAAGTCGCGTTAGTCAATGCCTACGCACGTCAGAACCAACATCCACTCCTGTGCACAATGGAGATGGCATAGCATCACCGGTGCCGGAACGAGAATGAAACAATCGAGCGAATGGTGAGGCCACTAAGATGTTGAGCAAGGAACTCGAGTTCACCCTCAATATGGCGTTCAAGGAAGCACGCGAAAAGCGACATGAATTTATGACCGTGGAGCATCTTCTGTTGGCTTTGCTGGACAACCCAGTGGCCGCCAAAGTGCTGAGGGCCTGTGGTGCCGATCTGCCGAAACTAAGGCAGGATCTGAAGCATTATCTGGAAGAAAGCATTCCCACGTTGACCGCCAAAGACGAGCGAGAAACGCAACCGACATTAGGCTTTCAGCGAGTGCTACAGCGGGCCGTATTCCATGTGCAGTCATCGGGCAAGAAAGAGGTCACGGGAGCCAACGTTCTCGTCGCCATCTTCGGCGAGCGCGAATCTCAGGCCGTGTACTTCTTGAACAAGCAAAACATTACCCGCCTGGATACCGTCAACTATATCTCCCACGGCATATCGAAGGTCGGTGATCATGATGACACCGACCACTACAGTCACAGCAACGAGGAAGAGAAAGCCGGCGAAAGTGCAGCCAGAACACCACTCGAGGCGTACGCCATCAACCTCAACGAACAGGCGTTGCTCGGCAAGATCGACCCACTCATCGGCCGGCGCATGGAAATTCAGCGCACGATTCAGATCCTCTGTCGGCGCCGCAAAAACAACCCACTGTTTGTGGGTGAGGCGGGCGTGGGGAAAACCGCCATCGCAGAAGGATTGGCGAAAATGATCGTGGATGGTGAAGTCCCTGAGGTGCTCGCGCAAAGCACTATCCATACCCTCGACCTCGGTGCCCTGCTGGCCGGAACAAAGTACCGTGGAGATTTCGAGAAGCGCCTGAAGGGGGTGCTGGCTCAGTTGCACAAGCAGCCAGGCGCCATTCTGTTCATCGATGAAATCCACACCATCATCGGTGCGGGAGCGGCATCGGGCGGTGTGATGGATGCTTCCAATCTGATTAAACCGATGCTCGCCTCGGGGGAGCTGCGCTGCATCGGCTCGACCACCTACCAAGAGTATCGAGGCATCTTCGAGAAGGACCGCGCCTTGGCGCGCCGCTTCCAAAAAATAGACATCGGCGAACCGTCCAGCGAGGAGACGGTGAAGATCCTCAACGGTCTCAAGTCGCGGTTCGAAGCCCATCACGACGTCAAGTACTCCAAACATGCCCTGCGGGCGGCCGCAGAGTTGTCACACCGCTACATCAACGATCGCCATTTACCCGACAAGGCCATCGATGTCATCGATGAAGCCGGCGCCGTTCAGAAGCTGTTACCGCCGTCACGGCGCAAGAAAACGGTCGGGGTCGCCGAGATCGAATCGGTCATAGCCAAGATGGCACGGATTCCTCCCAAGACCGTCTCTACCTCTGACAAAGACATACTGCGTAATCTGGAGCGCGATCTGAAGATGGTGGTCTACGGCCAAGACCCTGCCATCGAGACCTTGGCAGCGGCGATAAAAATGTCTCGCTCCGGGCTCGGCAATCCAGAAAAGCCCATTGGCTCATTCCTGTTCGCCGGGCCCACCGGCGTGGGCAAGACGGAGGTTTCACGGCAATTGGCGCGTATCATGGGCATTGAACTGATTCGGTTCGACATGTCCGAGTACATGGAACGCCACACGGTGTCCCGGCTGATCGGCGCCCCTCCCGGCTATGTTGGCTTCGATCAGGGGGGTCTGCTCACCGAAGCGATCACCAAGCAACCCCATGCGGTGCTGCTCTTAGATGAGATCGAGAAAGCGCATCCGGACGTCTTTAACCTGCTGCTGCAGGTCATGGACCACGGGACACTTACGGACAACAATGGGCGCAAGGCCGATTTTCGCAACATTATCTTAGTCATGACCACCAACGCTGGGGCGGACCAGATGAGCCGTCCATCCATGGGCTTTACCCACCAGGATCACTCCGGAGATAGCTTGGCAGTAGTCAAACGCGCTTTTACGCCGGAGTTCCGTAATCGGTTAGACGCTATCGTGCAGTTCAAGGCTCTGGATCAGTCCACCATCGGCCACGTTGTCGATAAATTTATCATCGAGCTCGAAAGTCAGCTCGAGGCCAGACACGTGACGATCGAGATCGACGAGCTGGCTCGCGCCTGGCTCGCCGAGCATGGCTTTGATCCGCTGATGGGAGCTCGGCCAATGGCTCGGCTCATCCAGGAGAAAATAAAGCGGCCGCTCGCAGAGGAGTTGCTATTTGGTCAGCTTGAAGGAGGGGGGCACGTGCGCATCAGCGTCGAACAAGATGTCCTCTCGCTGCAGTTTCAAAAGCATGAGGTCGGCGCTAGCGTGGTGGGGGCAGACGAGTGATGCCGCCGCATCGGTATAAGGTGGAAGCCGGCTGAGGGAGGTTTTAGTCGCAGCCGGTAAACGTCGTTGGTTCGTTCCTTCCCACGCCATCGCCATCGCATCAGCTGGCCTCGTTTGCACCGCTGTCTTTGATCGCCATGGCCGCTACCCACCCGTTGAGCCCTCTCGCACCGCCACTGCCGAGCAGCCACGCCGGCCGCTTGCGTTGGCAACGCCTGGGGGGGTGTAGTTTCGGGTTAGCCATCAGTCGGGCGGCGTCCCTGCACCGCGGCCTCGCGGTCGTCGTAACCCCTGATACGCCTACCGCACAGCGCATCGAGGAAGAAGTGCGTTTCTTTCTCGGTGCCGACACCTTGCCACTCCTGCACTTTCCAGATTGGGAAACCCTGCCCTACGACACGTTCTCTCCGCATCAGGATATCGTCTCCGAGCGTCTAGCTACCCTCTATCGTCTCCCCGCCCTCGATCGTGGCGTTCTGGTCTTGCCCGTCACGACGCTGCTGATGCGGCTACCGCCGCGCCGGTATCTGCAGGGAGCCGCCTTGCTGCTCGCGCGAGGGAACCGCTTGGACGCGGAAGTTTTGCGCGTGCGCATGGCCGAGGGGGGCTACCGGTGTGTGAGCCAAGTGATGGAGCACGGCGAATTCGCTCTACGCGGCTCCCTGCTCGATCTCTACCCCATGGGCAGCCCATCACCCTACCGGATCGACCTGCTCGACGATGAGGTGGAGAGCATTCGCACTTTTGATCCGGAAACACAACGTTCCACTGGATCACTGGAACGGGTACACCTGCTGCCTGCGCGGGAATTCCCGTTAACGGACCAGGGGATCAGCCAATTCCGTCGCAGTTGGCGATCACACTTTGAGGGGGATCCGACCCAGAGTCCACTCTATCGGGACGTGAGCCAAGGGCTCGCCCCGGCCGGTATCGAGTACTACCTGCCGATGTTCTTCGATGAAACCGCCACCGTCTTCGATTATCTTCCCGACCGTGCCTTACTGATTACTGACGCGGGCGTTCATGAGGCGGCGCAAGCCTTCTGGCACGACTCGCAAGCCCGTTATGAAGCCAGGCGCCACGACCGAGAACGGCCCTTCCTGCCCCCGCACGAGGTCTTTCTGGCAACCGATGAGGTGTTCCGCAGGATGCGCGGCTTCCTCCGCATCACTCGTGCGGATCTCGATGAGCACACGGCCAAAGAAGCCCAGCCCTTCGCTACCCGCATCCCAACCGCGCTCCCCATCAACGCGCGGGCCGCTGAGCCACTCAGTCAGGTAAAGCGATTCCTAGCTGGCTTCGCCGGGCGCACCCTGTTCGTCGCGGGAACCCGAGGACGTCGAGAGACGCTGCTGGAGATCTTTCGAAACCATAACCTACATCCTGAAAGCTTCGAGGGCTGGATGCAGTTCCTCGCCAGCGAGGCACCGGTGGGGATCACCATCGCACCGCTCGAACAGGGCGCTCTGATCGAGGAACCGGCCTTGGCCGTGGTCGCCGAATCACAGCTTTTCGGTGAGCGAGCCGTGCAGCGCCGACGGCGACGACGGGGTGATCGCGACGCCGAGAGCATTCTCAAAGATCTGACCGAGCTACAGCTCAATGCCCCCGTGGTCCATGAGCAACACGGGGTAGGACGATACCTCGGCCTCGAAACCCTGCGCGTCGGGGATCTGGAGAACGAGTTTCTGGTGCTGGGCTATGCCGATGGCGATCGCCTGTATGTGCCCGTTTCTTCACTGCACCTCATCACTCGGTATGCGGGGGTGGACCCTGCCCTAGCTCCGTTGCACAAGCTCGGTAGTCCCCACTGGCAGCGGATCCGTAAGCGTGCGGCCGAGCGTGTGTACGATGTCGCCGTGGAACTGCTGGAGCTTCAGGCCCAGCGCGCCGCCCGTGCAGGCCACACGTTACCAATCGACGAAGCCCAATATCAGGCTTTTATCCAATCCTTTCCCTTCGAAGAGACACCCGATCAGCAATCCGCCATCGATGATGTGCTGCGTGATATGGCTCGCGGCACGCCCATGGACCGACTGGTATGTGGGGACGTCGGGTTTGGCAAGACCGAGGTCGCCATGCGTGCCGCGTTCGTCGCCGTCACCTCTGGATATCAAGTGGCGGTACTGGTACCCACAACGCTGCTCGCCCAGCAGCACCACCAGAATTTCTCTGACCGTTTTGCGGATTGGCCCGTTCACATCGCAGAGCTGTCCCGGTTTCAGTCTAAGAAAGAGCAGCAAAGCGTCCGGGAGGGTTTGCAAGAAGGTCACATCGACATCGTCATCGGCACCCATCAGCTGCTCCAGGGCGCCATGCCCTTCAAACGCCTCGGATTGGTCATCATCGATGAGGAGCACCGCTTCGGGGTACGGCAAAAGGAGAAACTCAAGCGCTTACGAGCCGAGGTCGATGTGCTCACACTCACTGCCACACCTATCCCACGCACCCTCAGCATGGCCCTGTCCGGCATGCGGGACTTGTCCCTCATTGCCACCCCACCCGAGCGCCGACTGTCGATCAAAACCTTCCTCCGAGAATGGGACAACGAACTCCTGCGGGAGGCTTGCCTGCGCGAGATTCGTCGGGGTGGACAGGTATATTTCGTGCATAACAGAATAGAAGACATTGAGCAAATAGCCGAGCGTGTGCGAAATCTGATTCCGGAAGCCACCCTGCGCGTAGCCCATGGTCAGATGCCGGAACGGGAATTAGAACGCGTGATGCTCGATTTTTACCATCGGCGCTGCAATATCTTGGTGTGCACGACGATCATCGAGACCGGTATCGACGTTCCCAATGCCAACACCATTATCATCCACCGAGCCGATCGCTTCGGGCTTGCCCAGCTACATCAGCTACGCGGTCGGGTCGGGCGCTCTCATCACCGGGCCTTCGCCTACCTGCTCATTCCACCGCGTAAGGCTATGACCGGCGATGCCATCAAGCGGTTAGAGGCCATCGAGTCCTTAGAAGATCTCGGGGTGGGTTTCAGTCTAGCTACCCATGACATGGAGATCCGTGGTGCGGGCGAGTTACTCGGTGAAGAGCAAAGCGGCCAGCTGCAAGAAGTCGGTTATGCCCTCTACACTGAGCTGCTGGAACGTGCCGTGCGCGCGTTGCAAGCTGGCCTGACGCCAGAGCTGGATCAGCCGTTGGATCACGGTCCTGAGATCGATCTGCGGATCCCGGCGTTGATCCCCGACGACTATCTACCCGACGTCCACACCCGACTCATCATGTACAAGCGCATCGCGAGTGCGCAGCATCTGGAAATGCTAGCGGATCTCCAAAGCGAGATGATCGATCGCTTCGGCCCGCTACCGCCACCGACACGCTCGCTGTTCCGAATCACAGCCCTCAAGCTCAAGGCCGCTCCGCTAGGCATTCGCAAGATCGATCTCGGTGAGCACGGTGGACGGGTGGTATTTCAGCCTAAACCCCACATTGACCCGACCCGCATCCTTGCCCTTATCCAGCAGCAGCCACAGCATTACCGCCTGGAAGGCAGTGATCGTCTAAAACTGGTCATGGAGCTTCCTGAGAGCGAGGCGCGCCTGCAGGTGCTAGAGCGCTTTCTGGACGCCCTGCGCATCCAGAACGCTGCTTGAAGAGCCCCTCCTCCATGCCCAGGATATCTGCCCACACGGTTATCGCCGGTGACCCCGCCCTGACACGACGGTTTCGCTGCAGCCGGCTTGGCCTGTTACTGCTGATACTCAGTGTCACCCTACCGGCCTGGGGTAGCGATACCCGCCACTATCGGGTGGAGATGGTCGTCTTCGAATCCCTCGATAAGCGGATGCTGCAAAGCGAGGTCTGGCCGGCCGATCCGGAGGCACCGTCAGTGGCCGGCGCCATCGAACTGCAGGGCGTCGGTTATCCCGGGAAAGCCGAGCGGTCCTGCCCACCGGGGGACGGAAACTGCCAAAGTGCCGCACAGCCCGGTGCGACAAGGCATGATTTTTACGGGCTGCCAACGTCGGAACATCGTCTAGGCGGCGTTGTGAACGCCTTAAGGGCCTCTGGACGCTACCGTCCTCTGCTGCACGTGGCCTGGCAGCAACCAGGGTTCGCCCGACAGAATGCTCCTGCCGTTCACATTACCGCAGAGCGGTCGAGAGAAACAAAGGCTGGTTTGGCAGGCCGATCACGTGCGGTGCTTCGCTCTTTGGACGGAACCATTCGCGTGTATCGCGGGCGTTACCTTCATGTACTGGCGGATCTCGCCTACTACCGTCCCGAACCGACACCCACGTCGCCTGCGGACCCGCACAGTGCGCTCCTCGACGGTGCTCTAGGGGGGCTTGCGCCACCACCACGGCCAAGCCCGTTTCGGCTAAGTGAGCACCGACGCATGCGCTTCGGAGAGCTGCACTATTTTGATCACCCGCTGTTCGGGTTACTGATCGAAATCCTACCCTATCGAGACTCAGGTTGATCGGCGTTGACGGCAAACCAATGCCGCTATCGGGTAGCGCAGCAGTTTTTTCACAACTTCTGAGGCCTTGGACTAGCGGTAGGTACGATCTACCTGCGCGGCCAGGGCCTGCAAGCGCGGGCTGACAGTTACCGGATAGGGGGCCACGTCGCGCAACCGTCGCTGCGATTCCGGGAGACGCATGAGTTGCTCTTTGGCTCGTTGGCGCAACTCACTCAGAGGCGAGGGCGGGTGTAGCCGGCGCCCCCCTTGCATGACGGGCTGCAGCAAAGCTTCTCCTGGCTGCGGATCATCGACCAACGTCAGGACATCGCCTAGCATCTGCCCGTCGTCAGAGGAGTAGTGCCGATAGACTTGCTTACGACCGGGCCATGTGGCCTTGCCGGGGGAACGCTTACGACGGGGGCGGCCCGCATACTCCTGCAGCTTGTAAGCACAGTCGAGATAGGGCACATCGCTGGAGACATCCAGCCGGGTACCGATGCCAAAACCATCGATGGGAGCAGCTTGCGCTAGGAGCTCCTCCAGTTGATATTCATCCAGGTTCCCACTACAAAAGATACCCACTTGCGTCAGCCCCCCCGCATCGAGAATCGCTCGCACACGGCGCGCTTCCTGATTCAAATCGCCACTATCCAGACGTACCGCCTTGATGGCGATCCCCTCAGCCTGTAAACGCGGGGCGAGTTCAACCACCCGCTTCGCGCCCCGTTCGGTATCGTAGGTATCGATCAGCAGCACCACGTTCTGGGGACAGCAACGGGCGAAGTCGTAGAAAGCAGTCTGTTCATCCTCATGCGTCTGAATAAACGAGTGTGCCATGGTGCCAAAACTCGGAACACCAAACAGTTTCTCAGCCAAGATCGTTGCCGTCCCTTCAAAACCCGCGAGGTAGCTGGCGCGCGCGGCCAGCAAGGCTGCCTCTGAGCCGTGGGCGCGGCGCATCCCAAAGTCGACCAATCGCTTGCCTGGCGCCACCAACACGCAACGCGCTGCCTTGGATGCGATGAGGGTCTGGAAATGCAGCAGGTTGATCAGACGGCTCTCCACCAACTGGGCTTGCGCTATCGGTGCCGTCACGCGCACCATAGGCTCATTAGCGAAGCACACGGTCCCTTCGGGCACGGCGTGAACATCCCCCGTGAACCGCCAATCAGCGAGATAATCCACGAAATCCTTTGCAAAGCCTCCCGGACCCGCTAGCCACTTGAGCTCTTCGGTGTCAAACCGCAACCGTTCGAGATACTCAAGGACCTGTTCGAGACCCGCCGCAATCAAGAAACCCCGTTCTCCAGGCAGCTTGCGGACAAAGAATTCAAACGTCGCCAATTCTTGCATGCCCCGATCGAAATAGCCTTTCAGCATCGTCAGTTGATAACGATCGGTCAGTAAAGCGCTGGCAGTGAGGGCTGAAGTAGTCACATGACTGAATTCCGGGCGTTGGTCATCGTTTCGGCCGTTTGATTGCGTTTGCCCTGGGGGCAACCGACCCCATGCCGCAAGGAACGCCGTGAACACCTCCCTGTCCCGCCGCCTCCGCGCATACCGAGGGGGATACCCCTCTTCATCAGCAAAGCATCGGCGCCACCCTATCGGCAACCCCTGCCTGGGAAAATGCTGTCAACGCTTCCGTCACGAGACGCTGCTCCTCGCCGCTGTGCCGTGCCGAAAAATGAAACGGCACCAACCGCTTGGCACCCGCCCGGCGCCCTAACCATCCAGCTTGGGTGGCGGTTAAGTGGTAGGTCCGTGCAGCGCGCTCGGCCTCCCTCGCCAGAAATGCCGCCTCGATGAAAAGGCAGTCGGCATGATGTGCCAATGCGACGATTTGCTGAGCATTTTTTTCATGATACACGGCGTCGGCGACGTAGGCGATCCTTTGCCCGGGGGTGACGCGAACCAATCGCTCCTGCAACTTCCCCAAGGCTTCGTAACGCTCACACAAGTGACCGTCGCGGCGCCACCCTATTCGAATAGGCGTGTCCTGCGGTTCACCCCTTAAGATCGCTTGTTTTAACTCCGTAAGCCAGGGGCCCGTTGGTAGCCCCATCTCTTGTAAACGATTCTTCCATACGTTGATGTGGCGTTTTTCCTGCAGCGCGAAAGCAAGGCAAGGGATGCGGTGGTCGAGCACGCGGGTCTGCACCCAGAAATTCTGCTCATCGACCAAGGGTTCTTCGAACGATAGCCGTTCGCTGCAGATTCCCTCTTCCTCAAACCCCGTGCGACAGCGGAAACGAGCCATGCGACGATTGCCGTCCCAGTCGATCTCCGTCACCAACAAGGTGAAGTCGGCTTCATAGTTCTGCACCAGATTCCACGTGTAACCGGCCAATTTATGACCGACTTGCGCCACCAAACCCGCTGGCCCAAACACATGCAGGGTCTTGGCACGCCCTAAGAACACCCGTAATAGATGGTCAAAGCCGATAAAATGGTCCATATGCGTGTGCGAAACAAAGACGTGCGAGAGGCGCAGCATCTTGCGTGGTGCCAGGGACGCCAAATCTCCAACGTCAAAAAGCAGCGCACGCTTCTCAAACAGAAAATCGACGAACAGCGCCGGATCGGCGTTCGGGGGGTTGACCAGCTGGGGATGAAAGATAGGCTTCATGGCGACAGAGCCCTCACAACAGCTGCGATCCTCACCATCCGATCCGGCGCCGGCGCCGAGACCTCACTGCTAGCAGCCTGAACTAGGCTATATTACCAAGTGAGTCGCTTCATGCGAGATCTCGCCCAAGCGGATCAATTCTCGGAAAGCTTTTGATTTGACATGGTTAAAGAACCTATGGAAAGCATCGTGCATCGACATCCATACCCCCTGCCGGTCGGAACCCGGATCGGCGTATATCAGCTCAAAGAGGTGATAGCAACCAAATGGTTGGGGCCCCGCTATCTGGCCTGGAACCACCACGTGGGAGCCTATGCGGTCATCCAGGAATACCTTCCGCACGGGCTCGCTCTGCGGGCGGATGATGGTCTCAATGTCGTACCCAGAACAGCAGAACAGGAGGCCGACTTCCAGTACGGATTGGATCGATTCCTCGAAGAATCCGAGATCCTTATCGGTATCGAGCATCCCGGAGTCGTGCGTACCGATTGCTCACTGCACGCGCATGGGACCTTGTACCGGGCAATGGAGCACACCGATGGTCGCGCGCTGGCAGAGCTCTGTAGTGATCAGAGCGCACACCTCGAGGAACGAGATCTCTATTCCCTGACGCTGCAGCTGCTCGAAGCCCTCATGCGGGTGCATGATGAAGGCTATATTCACGGCGCTGTGAGTCCCGCTGCCGTGGTCCGAAAGGCCAACGGTGACGCCGTGCTGACCGAATTCGCTTGGGGACAGCTGGCATTGGCCGCTCGGCTGCAAACCCTTCCTGAGGTACTCGTTGACGGTTACGCTGCCCCCGAGCAATACGACCCTCTCAACCCACCTCACGTATCCGTTGATCTTTACGCCTTAGGCGCAACCTTGTATCGCTGCGTCACCCAGCATACCCCCGTATCGGCCGTTCAGCGCCGCGCCGCCCAGCAAAGAGGGGCGCCCGACCCACAGCCACAGATCAGCCTCGACCCGACGTTAACCGCCTACGCGCCGGCTTTACTGAAAAGCATCGACTCAATGATGTCTTTGGACAGCGAGGATCGGCCGCCATCTGCGCGGGCCGTGCACCATGCCCTCAGGCCACCTCCTGCCGACACGCGGGCCACAGACAAACTGGGAGAGACGATCCGTACCCCAACCCAGCCCAGCCGCTTGTCGCCAAGCACCCGTCGCCGCGCCACGCCCTGGATCCTCACCGCAGGATTGGCCTGCGCCGGTCTGGCGGCCGTGGCCTTTTCACTGCGAATTTCCGAAACGCAGCAGCCTCCCGCGGGCCCCCTAGATGAATCGCAGCCGGTCGATACCTCCGCCACCACCCATGAGCCGGCTCACCAACACACCGAACCGGGGATCGTCGCTTTCAAGCCGTCGACCCCGAGCGCCGGCTCTTCGAAACCACTGACTTCGGGAAAGGACACGATGGCCGTCGCCGCTGACACTGACCCAACAGTAGTTAGCGAGGAGCCAGCCCAACAGTCTCCGACCACCACCGATGTCAGACCCAAGGTTGGAACCTTAGCAAGCCTAGAAGACTCAGCGCTCGCCACCAAGGAACCATCGACCGAGGCCCAAGAAACGACCGGGACCGAAGCATTCGTCGATCCAAATGGTCCGCAGGAAGAAGCTTTATCAGCCGAGGTCGCGCTCAACGACCCGATTCTCGATCGCCATTTCAACGCAGCCCAAGAGCATATCGCAGCACTGCGTCTCACCACACCGCCAGGCGCCAACGCCTATGAGCATCTGCAAGCAGTTCGAGCGCTGGCCCCGGAGCACCCCAAGATCCGTGAGGCGATCAAGGAGATCATTGACCGATATAGCTGGCTGATTCGAAAAGCTCTAACGGAGGGAAAGCTGAAACAAGCCCAGCTCTATCTCGAAAGGGCAGAGCGAGTGTCCCCCACAGACCCTGCGCTGGAAGGGTTAAGGCTGGCGCTTGGCAGCGCCCAGTTCGATGCGTCCGCCGAGGGGGTCCCTTGAGAGGTTGTGAAAAAGCGAGCAGCCCGAGAGCCAGGCGGAGGGGGGCGAAGCCGAGAGATCTATCAGGTAGCTAGACGAGGAGCAAGCACCGTCCAATGCGGCTATCGGGACGCGCAGCAGGTTTATTCACAACCTCCTTGATCCGTCCTCTTTCGGAAGCAGGGTGCATCTCAAGATGGCACCGACTCGCACATCGCCGGTCACACTCCCACGGCCGACACCTCAGGAGCATCTTGCATCGCTTCCCCAGCATGGCTGGAGCAAAAGAGCGACTGATGATCGAACTGCCAACGTGTCACCGGCATCGCGCTAGGGGGCGAGTTCAGCAATAAGCAGGCCGCCTCCTCCCGTGTGTAAAAGCGTCCCCCTCCTAGAAAGCCCGCCACCACGGTGTGTTTGAGCGAGGCGACGCGCCCATCCGGAGACCTGTGCAAGACGGCGCTCTCAGGCAAGCCATCCCAGACATGCATCGGGGCGAGGCGGCCGTCGGGAAAACGTGAGAGAAAAACCGCCCCGCTCGAGAGATCTCGGAAAGCCGGTCGTAGCCGAACGTCAGGCTCCCGATGGTGATTGCCGCAGCGATTCTTCCAACAACGCGTTCTACGGGTGTGCGCTTGCACTGCGCTACGGTATGTTCGCACTACTGCCATAACCTCCCTCCCGGGCCGTCGAAGCGGCGAGGATTAGGAGGGATGCCTATCCCTGGCGTCCCGTTGAGATCGTGAGCTCAAGAGGTAGTGAAAAAACCGTAGCGAGCAGCCTGAGAGCCAGGCGGACGGCGCGCCGTGACGAGACATATCAGATAGATAGGCGAGGAGCGAGCACCGCGCAACGCCGCTATCAGGTAGCGCAGCAGGTCTTTTCACAACCTCTGACGTCAAGGTTTAGGCCACATTCTCAGCAAGCCCCTTGAGTTCAGTCTAGCGTTCTTCTGGTGCTGCCAGCCCGCGAAACGATTGCGCGGCGCCGATATGTTGTTTTTATACAAGATTGTTGTTCATGTCAATAGTTTTTTTGCTTTTCTGAAATGACTTCAACTGTCATACACACACGTATCCTTAAGACAACATTTTCCGCAGCCGTTCTTTGGGCCATGGTCATCGTTCGGCAGGGTGGCTCTTCGGAACGGACCTTGGGCGCCCAAGCCTTCGGCAGCCGAACCCCGTGCGCGCAAGGGTGTGTGCAAAGGCGCCGGACCCAAGCCATCACCATACTCATCAGTAGCGAGCGAAGAGGTGAAAAAGAACCGCCAGCACGGGAACGATCTCCAGTCGCCCTGTCCACATCGCCACCATCAACACAAGCTTGCCTGGCAACGGTAGATCGGCATGCGTCAGCCCTGCAGAAAGCCCAACATTGCCCTGCGCAGAAGCCATCTCGAATATGACGTGCTCCAAACGTGTGCCCACTGGAACGACCTGCAAGAGCACAACAACACCCACGAACATCAGCAGCAGCCAGATAGCCAAGAGCACCGATGCGGCTTCCACGGCGTGTTGCGCTTCCCCCGCTGCCAGTGGGATTCCGTTGAGCCGATATCGCAGCACCTCGTGCGGCCGGCCTAGAATGCCCCGGAGCCGCCACCCAACGCCTTTCAACACATACACGATCCGTATTTGCTTGACGCCGCCGCCGGTTGATCCCGCCATCGCGCCTACCGTCATAGCGAGGATCAGCCACAACACTAAAGTCGTACTGACCTGCCCCACGGGGCTTACTTGAAATCCAGCGGTGGTCAACGCGGACACCCAATGAAACAGGGGTGCAAACCCTTGGGAGTCTGATCCACCGTGATGTGTCCACAACACGGCACCACCGATGCCCAGCATCAGCAAGAACAGACGCAGCTCGGCGTTACGTAAGGTATTCGCCTGCATCTCTTGCCGCCAAAGCAAGCGGTAGTGCAGCAAGAAACTGATGCCCCCAAGCACCATGATCACCATATAAACCATCGCCACCGACGTTGAAGCGTACTCTAGACTGTTATCGGTGATGGTAAATCCTCCGGTGGCAATGGCCGTCATGCCGTGGTTAACAGCGCGCCAAAGGGGCTCACCGGCCAACCATAGGAGCAGAATACCCACCAATGTGTATGAGAGATACACCGACCAGATCGCTTTGGTTGTCGATTGAATCGAGGGCAGTATCCGCTGTTCCCTCGCTTCCGAATAATAAAGCTGCAGAGCATCTCGTCCGGGCGGTAATACGGCCAACATAAGCACGATCACCCCCACTCCACCTACCCACTCGGTGAAGCTGCGCCACCACTGGAGGCTGTAGGGTAACTCGCTGGCATGGCTCACCATCGTTAACCCAGTGGCGGTAAATCCAGACAGAGACTCAAAAAACGCGTTCTCCAGCGTAGCGAATACCTCGATCGTGCCTTCCACGGGGTGCCATCGAGCCACCAGTAGAAACGGCAGTGCCCCGAGGAAAGCCACCGCAAGCCAGGAGAGAGCCGCCACCAGCATGGCGTGGTGCCGATGGATCCCCCTCCCTCGGCCGCGCACCGCGAACAATGCCTGGGCCAGGAGGCCCGCAACCAAGGCGGTCGCTAAAAATGCTGGAACGGCATAAAATTCTTGGAAAACCAAACAGACAGCAACGGACAATAACGCCATGAGCGCAGGAACGTGAAGGATCAAGCCGACCCCTGAGAGAACCGGACGCAGCATCGAGATCAGGTTACCCCGGTGAAGATGCCCAGCTCCTCTTCGCTCAAGGGGCGTCTCGCAAGCAATATCAACACATCGCCGGCCTGGAGACGCTCCTCCGCTGTCGCGCGCAGCACCCGTTTGTTGCGTTCCACGAGGACGATGAACGTGTCCGGGGGCAGCGTCTTGAGTTCAAAGACTTCGGTATAGCGCGTTCCCACCAACGCCGACGATTCAGAAATGGTGACCTCGAGCAGTTGCTCCCGCTCACCGAGGACCGCAACATCCTTGACCCGTGGATGCATAACCAGATCCAACAGGTGACGAGCGACGATCACCTGTGGGTCAACGAGCACGTGCACGTTGAGCCGCTCGAAAAGGCGCCGATGGTGGGCCTGATTGACAATACTGGTTAACCGCCGAATGCCGTATTCCTGTCCGAGGAACATGGCCATGAGATTGATCGAATCATCCCCTGTGGTGGCCATCACGGCGTCTGCTCGTTGTGCGCCCGCCTCCTCCATGATGCCCTGCGCCGTGATGGCAGCATTGAGAACGAGGGCATCGAGGGTATCCGCTAGCTGCTCAGCGCGTCGCTTATCGGCCTCGATGACGACGACGTCGTGACCGTCCTTCAGGGCCAACTCCACAACGCTGCTGCCGATGTCCCCGGCGCCGATCACTATGAGATACATAAATACCAGTCCATCTTGTCACGCACGAGCGAGCCAGGGCACGGTGGCCACCTCGCGTTAGGCAACCGCCTAGCGACCATCGCGATCACCCCCGCAGTGTGCTCTAATAGGCCGTTACACTCCAATCCCCTGTTCCCCTGCATCCTAGGCCAACCCCTTTAAGTTGAACTCAGCATTACATCATGCACAACGCAATCGTTAAACCCTGCCCGCTCACCGGTCCTGGGGGACCAGGCCCATGACCGGGGGGCTACCGCAAGCTGTGCGTTTTGGCCGGGAAGTCTGTGGTAGCCTTCCCCTTGCTGACTGCCGAGAATGGTGGATCACGAATGGCATCAGCGGCTACGCAGCGGGAACAGTGAGCGGAACACTGACCCGCCGCTATCACGGGTTGCTATTTGCCCCGCTTAGCCCTCAATCAGACCGCACTCTGGTATTCGCCAAGGCGGACGCGACCTTGATCGGTCATGGTCAAGCAGCCTGGCCTCTCTACACCAACCGTTGGGTGGGCGGCATCGTACAGCCCGAAGGCCATGTGCACATCGAATCGTTCCATCTCGATGGCCGTATGCCAGTGTGGCAATATGCCATCGGCAATATCCGTCTAGAGGCACGTGTGTGGATGGAGCACGGCGCCAACACCACCTATATCGCTTATCGGCTAGACCCCGAGTATCGCGGCATAGGAGAAGGGCTCGAGCTCGAGGTGAACCTGCTCGCCAATGCACGTAACCACCATCACACTACCCAGCCAGGCGATTTTCGCCCCGTCATCGAAACCGAAGGCAACCGACTCAAAGTCCTGCATCCGAACCGGTTTGCGCTGTCGATAACCGCCAGCCAGGGTAGCATCAGCCCCGACGACACGTGGGTCGAACGGTTTTACCTATCAGTGGAGCGAGCGCGTGGCTTACCGGATCAGGATAACCACTTGAGCGTAGGGCACGCCGCGCTTCGCCTTGAGCCAGGCCAATGGGTCGGCATCGTGGCAAGCCTCGACGCCGATGTACCGGACAGTCTGGATGCGGCGTTGAAAAGATTTCAAGACCGTGACAGCGGTGTGCTCGCCCAAGCGCGGCAGCAGAACCCTGAATTCGCAGATGCACCGGTGTGGCTGGATCAACTGCTGCTGGCTGCGGACACGTTTCTGGTCACTGATCCGCAGTCCGCCCACAACAGCGGTGAATCGGTCGTGGCCGGCTATCCCTGGTTCGGCGAATGGGGGCGAGATACCCTGATTGCACTGCCAGGATTGACTCTGGCATGTGGGAAAGCGAACAGCGCTCGGGATATTCTGGAGCACTATGCCAGCTTCCTCGACGGCGGCATGATACCTAATGTATTGCCAGGCAACGGACAGCAAGCGGCTTACAACACGGTGGATGCAGCGCTCTGGTATGTTGAGGCGTGGCGAGCTTACGTGGAGTTCACACGTGACAGCCAATCCCTACAATGGGTATTTCCTACCCTGGCAGACATCATCGCGTGGTATAGCAAGGGCACGCGCTACGGCATCATCGTCGATCCCATAGATGGCCTGCTAAAAGCTGGCGAGCCTGGCACCCAGATCACTTGGATGGATGCCAAAATAGACGATTGGGTGGTCACCCCGCGCATCGGCAAACCGGTGGAAGTCAACGCCCTCTGGTTCAACGCCCTGAGTACCATGGCAGCGTTCGCCAAGCACCTTGGGCTTACCCCTGAGGCGCGTCAGTATGGCACGCTCGCAGCCCAGGCCCAGAAAGGCTTTCAGCGGTTCATTAAAGGCGATGGCTGTGGTTTATTCGACGTGATCGACGGGCCTTCGGGCGACGATCCGAGCATCCGTCCCAATCAGATTCTCGCGTTAAGCCTATATTACAGTGCCCTTGATGCACCGGCTCAAGAGCAAGTGCTGAAGGTATGCGGTGACGCCCTCCTGTGCTCCTACGGACTGCGCTCCCTCGATCCGGCCCATCCCGAATTCCGCCCTCACTACGGCGGCAGCGTACGAGAACGAGACAGCAGCTACCACCAGGGTCCCGTCTGGGCTTGGTTGTTGGGCCACTATGCGCTGGCGGACTATCGTGTGCGCGGCAACGCGCGGGTAGCCCAGTCGTGGCTCGAGCCGATCCGCGATCACCTCTGCGACGCCGGGCTCGGCACGGTGAGCGAGATCTTCGATGGAGCACCCCCTCACCACCCGCGCGGCTGCCCCACCCAAGCCTGGTCTGTTGCGTGCGTCCTCGAGGCATGGTGGCGACTCGAGCGATTGCAACCTTCTAGGCAAGCCGAAGCTCCCACAAACGCCCCCCGCCTCAGAAACTATATTGAGCTATAGAGCCTTGCCCCCGTTTCGCCACGGATTCATCCACTCTAGCACCGGTTGAAGCCGTTCAACACCGTTTCTAACGATTTTAAGGCGAACCCATGCCTGAACGACTACTCAGAGCTTGTGAAAAAACCTGCTGTGCTAGCCGATAGCGGCGTTGGGCGGTGCTCGCTCCTCGCCTGTCTATCTGATATGTCTCACGGCTTGGCGCCGTCCGCCTGGTTCTCGGGCTGCTCGCGACGGTTTTTTTACAGCCTCTCAGGCGGCGGCACTTGCCTCAAGCCAAGAGCGGCAGCGACCTCTCCTTCGGCCTCCAGCCAATCCTGTAATTCACCGCCGGGTGCAAAACCGCGCCGTTCTGCCCGGTAGTAAGCCGCTAACTCGATCAACTGCCGTCGCGTCTCACCGCCGACATCTTCAGCCAGCGTGCTCGGGTGACGCCGGCGGATAGCGACCAGCCCTGCGCGCCTCCTCGACCTCTTTTGCCCTGCCCGATCCGGTTTGATGTCTTGCGAACCTTGTCGTTGTGCCGTGTCGTGACTGCCTGTGTACACTCGCCTCTCTTCCCTAATAGCCTAAGAAACTGTCCTGAAAACGACTGCGCGTGCCTGAGCGGCGTTGCGCAGCGGCTCGACCAGCAATCGTCAGGAACGATTTTGAATAGATTGAAGCTGGCCCGGCACGGGCGAGCGCCGTGCAACGCAGCTGTGGCAAACGCAGTAATTTTTCAAACAGCTTCTCAGAGACTGCCTACGAAACCTCCACCGCCACCAGCCCCATTGCCTGGTCGGGTCATCGTCGAAGTAGCGCCTCGCCTACGTCCCGAGCCACCTAGGGTTTGTCGCAAGCCGGCTCCGACCAGGCTAGGCCGCCGCCTCTTTGAGCGACTTCAAGACGGTGGCTCTAACGACCGTCTTAGCAGGAACTCGAATCGGCTCACCCGTCTTGGGGTTCCTGCTGGTTCGGGCCTTGCGGTCCACGCGCCGAACCTTTACCCCCAACTCGGGAATTGAGAATTCCCCCGATCCCCGCTTCATAACGTGCCGCCGTGCCATTTTAGCCACTGTATCCAAAACCGCAACCACGTCTTTTCGCGACAAGCCTGTCTCTTCGCTGATCGCAGCAAGAATCTCACGCTTGGTCTGCTTAGCCTTAATCGCCTTCAAGGCAGCCTTCTCACTGGCGGAAACCGCTTCCCCGACGGTACGAACACTCGCAGCGCTCATCTCTTTACTCCTCTGTCACTGTTGCCCACATACCCCTCCCCAACCGCTCCTGAGTGGGAAGCGCTCTGTGAGTTAATCCAACCCATCGAACTTTGCTGGTGCGCTCGCAAGACAACTCCGAAGACACGCGGACGTCGATCGGCTCAAACTCCGCTACCTCCGCAACGGTCATACAGAAGCGTCTCTAGCGACAACACCGTCTAGAAAAGTCTCGACAGCAAGGCACAATACTTTAGGCGGGATCAGGCACCGCCCATCTTCCACACCTCGCTTATGTCCTGATGGCGCCTCTGGTGCTAGAGTGAGCTTGGAATCCCTTCATGTCCCAGATCCGGTTCTCCGCAATGTGCCAGGATATGTTGACGCGCTTGCTCGCGTAGCATCAAGGCCGCCTCCCACGTGTCTCTATCCGACTGCATCGATTCATTGGGAGCGTAAATCGGCTGACCGATCGTCACTGTCACATTCCCACGTCGGAAAAACCACTCGCTGGGCCGTAGAATGCTACGCGTACCGCGAATCGCAACTGGAACGATCGGCAAACGCGCAGACGCCGCCGCCAGGAAAGCCCCCATGTGAAAGGGAAGCAGCCCCGATACCCTGGTCAGCCGACCCTCAGGAAAGAAACAGAGGGAACGCCCCTCTCGCGCAACCAGGGCAATGCGCAACGCATCCGCATGCCCCTTTTGTCTATCAAATCGCTCGACAAACTCGGTACCGATACGGCGTAAGAACGTTCCCGCCACCCACTGAGTGGCAAGTTCCGCTTTGGCGACAAAACTTAACGGGCGCGGAATGGCATGAATGAGGATCGCGCCATCCAAGTAGCTCGCGTGATTGGCGACGAATAAGCAAGGGCTATGCTGGGTCGGCAAGTTTTCCAAACCACGCACTATGCGTCTCCAGCCTGCGGCTCGCGACAGCATCCCAACGCTCTTCCGTATCACCTTAAAGCGCCAAGCCAGTCGCGGCGAACCCACCACCAGGAACCAGGTCGGGATAGCGAGCAGCACCAACACAGACCAGGCGTAGATCGAGTAGAGACGTCCCGCTATCGCCCGTCCTGAACGACCGATCCACGGCCCAATACCGGCTAACGCGACCCGGGCTAACTGCCACCAGACCGACCTGACGCTCCGTCCGATATCGCCACGCTCGTACAACTCGCGGCTGGCCAGACGCCGGATCTTGCCGCTCGATGTTTTCAACACCGTGTGGGGGGGAACAAGCTGCACCTCGTCAGGAGGCATACCGATGAGATCGGCGGCCACCGCATTGACCTCAGCACGCAGCGCAGCCAGACGCTCGGGATCTTGCTCCCTTGTCTCGGCCAACACGATGACCCGTTCGGTTCCCGAATCCGGGTCCGCGCTACCAAAAATCACCACGCATCCCTGGCGAATCCCAGCCAGCTGTCCGATACGTTGCTCCACCTCATGGGGATAGATATTGCGCCCGCCGCGTATAATGATGTCCTTGGTGCGTCCAGTAATGTAAACGTCACCGTCCACGATGTAAGCGCGATCTCCCGATTCAAGCCAATCGCCATCAAAAAGCCGCCGCGTTTCCTCGGGATTGTGGTAATAGCCAACGGTTGCCGACGGACCGCGGAATTGCAGCTTCCCTTCCTGACGCTCTGGCAGCTCATGCCCACTGGCGTCAACGATGCGGATCTCGTGCCGTGGCAAGGGACGGCCACAGGCCACGAAACGCAACACGCTGTGATCCGAGGGCTCAGCGGGAATAGCACGCCCCGTGCGCATCAGGGGTTCTCGCCGCACCCGGTCCACCACCGGCGCTCGTCCGAGAGGAGAAAACGCCAGTCCGACGGAGCACTCCGCCAAACCGTAAACAGGACACATGCTCTCAGGACGAAAACCAAAGCTGGAAAACCGTTGAATGAAGCTTTCTACGGTTACGGAACTCACCGCTTCAGCCCCATTAAAGGCGAGCCGCCATGAGGACAAATCAAGTCCCGCGAGTTGTTCCTCCGGGATGCGCCGAACACACAGTTCGTAAGCGAAATTGGGAGCGGCCGACAGGCTACCGCGATGCCGGTGGATGGCCCATAACCACCGTTCAGGCCGGCTCAAGAAGGCGAGCGGCGACATGATGACCAAAGGAATGCCAAAGTACAAACTCCCTAGCCACGCCCCGATAAGGCCCATATCGTGATACAGTGGCAGCCAGCTTACAAAGACATCATCGGCGCTGGCCCTGATCGCTTCGCCACCAGAACGAATGTTCGCTAGAAGATTCTGATGCGAAAGCACCACACCCTTTGGCGTCCCTGTACTCCCCGACGTGTACTGTATGAGTGCGATGTCCTCAGCTTTGGAGGCCAGCTCGCCTCCTAGTGCCGCAGTACCAGCGTGCAGTTCCCCCACCGTCACCACACGTTTCAGCGTTGGCACGTGAACACTGAGCAAGCGCGCGACGACCTTAGCCTCGGGCACAGTGATGAGCACCGCCGCCCGGCTATTGGCCAGGACAGCTATCTGACGACGCAGGTGCTCCTCCACTTGGCTGGGGCGCACAGGAGGATACAGGGGCACCGGGATACACCCCGCAAGTAGCACACCAAAAAAACTGAGGAAATAGTTGCGCTCGGTCGGTAACATGATCGCCACCGTTTCCTTAGGTCTCAAGCCTAGCTCTCGAAGACTGCCGGCCACCGTGGCTGCCCCGTCATGTAGCGCTTGGTATGTCAGGCTTTCCCCCTCCTGCGCATCGCTATAGAAATGAATGTGGGGACGCCTGGGATGGCGTTGGAGATGCCAACTCAGCGCTTGTGTCAATGTCTGCACACCCTGTGGTACCGATGATTCCTCGCGCGCCCCGACCTCGTCCAGGGTGGGCGTTCTCGAGGGACTCGTCTTAGCGGCGGGTGTCGCTTCCAGCACGGCTCCCAGCAGGTCCTCGACCGTCTCTGCGCTGGCGAAGATATCCTCCGGCAGCACGATCTCAAACAACTGCTCGAGGCGCGCGATCAGCTCCACCCGCCCCAAACTATCGAAACCGAGGTCTCGATCCAGTAAGCTTTTTAATGTCACCGGGCGTGTCGTCTGATTACGCGGATGAAGCTCTTTGGAGAGGGCTTCCACGGCTTGCAGGAGTCGTTCTGCATTGACTTTGTCCTGGGCAGTCCGTCGTCTAGCGCTAGCTCTGTGATCCATAACCTTGGCAACCTTCAGAGTGACAAGAAGGGTCTCATTTTCTCGCTAAGCCCCGTGGGAGCCAATGCGAGTACAAATATATTAACGTCGCAAGCCGACTGAAGGCTTTTTGGCCACGGGCATCCGTTTGTCAGCATCGCCGCTCGGAGGACCTCGGACGCCGGCCTTAGGTAGCCGAACTCCTCGGCGCTAAGAAGCTGTTTTAAAAACTACTGCGCTTGCCATAGTTGCGTTGCACAGCGGCTCGCAATCCTCATGTACTCCCTTGTACACTCCGGTTGTTACTCGCCCCATCCATGGGGCTCGCCCCTTCGGGGCCAGCTTGCAGCTGTTCAAAATCGTTCCGGACGATTTTGTCGCCACCGTGCGCCTTGCGACTCCGGCGCTCGTGACATTTTTAAAACAGCTTCTAAGGGCACTTGGCAGCCCTCGACAATCCCTGGCCAGGCGCCGATACCATGCCCGCTCGATATTTAGCCTAGTGGACAAAGCGCTTGTTCCGGTTGTTGGAACTGCCAGGTTTATCGATCCGAGGTAATGAATCCACAGGTCACGTGTAACGATCGCACATCACAAACGAGGAAATATCATGCTGTCATACTCGGATCAAAGCCGCCTGGACCCTTGTGCCGCACTCGAGGAATCGGCCCATGGCTAACCTTACCGAAGTAAGGGTCCCGGACATCGGAGACTTCAAGGAGGTCGACGTCATCGAGGTCACCGTACAACCAGGCGATAGCATCGAGGTCGAACAGCCCCTCATTACTCTAGAAAGTGACAAAGCGACCATGGAGGTGCCTGCACCCCACGCAGGAGTCGTTAAGGAAGTCAAGGTTGCCGTTGGAGACAAGGTCTCGCAAGGCTCTCCGATCCTCTTACTGGAAACCCCGGCGGAAACGTCTGCAGCGCCTGGGAGTGTGGCGAGCCCCACTGAACGCAGGCCGCAAGCTTTGGGATCATCCGACGCGATGGGGGTATCCTCCTCAGGCGCGGAACTCCTGGCAGACCTCGTGGTCCTCGGCTCGGGTCCAGGTGGATACACGGCGGCCTTTCGCGCCGCCGACCTTGGACTGCGTACCGTGCTCGTCGAGCGGTATCCCAGTCTCGGAGGGGTTTGTTTGAACGTCGGCTGCATCCCTTCGAAAGCATTGCTGCACGCAGCAGAGGTGATCTCCGGAGTTGAGGACATGCGTCGACACGGCATCTCCTTCGGCCAGATGCAGCTTGAGACGGAAAAGCTGGCTGCCTGGAAAGACCGCATCGTGACGCGGCTGACGCGTGGCCTAGCAGGGCTGGCCAAGCAGCGCAAGGTGCAGGTGATTCAGGGAGTCGGCCAATTCACCTCACCCCAGCAGATGACGGTGGATACCTCCAGGGGATCGGTGTCAATTCGATTCGAGAAGGCGATCATTGCGGCCGGTTCTCAGCCCACGAAACTGCCCGGCTTCTCCACCGAAGACGCCCGTATTTGGGATTCGACGGACGCCTTGGGTCTTCCTAGTATACCGAAGCGCCTGCTGGTCGTGGGCGGTGGCATCATCGGCCTTGAAATGGCCACTGTTTTCGACGCCTTCGGATCGAAGCTCACGGTCGTCGAGCGCCTGGATAGTCTGCTGCCCGGCGTCGATCCCGAGCTTGTACGCCCGCTGCAAAAACGTATCGCCAAGCGCTACGAGAAAATCCTTCTCAGGACCCTCGTCACCGATATCGAACCCCAGGATACGACTCTCAAGGTGTCCTTCGAAGGCCCGGATGCCCCTGAAGTCGGCCACTTCGATGCCATCTTAGTGGCCGTTGGGCGCACACCCAACGGGCAGACGGTGGGAGCGCATGCCGCTGGGGTCGAGGTCAACGCAGCAGGTTTTATTAAGGTCAATGCCGAGCAGCGTACCAATGTCCCCCACATCTTTGCCATCGGTGATATCGTGGGACCCCCTATGCTCGCCCACAAGGCAACCCATGAAGGTAAGACCGCTGCCGAAGTTGCCGCAGGCCTTAAATCCGCTTTCGACGCCGCGACCATCCCATCGGTTGCCTATACTGATCCGGAGGTGGCCTGGGCTGGGCTGAGCGAACCTGAGGCAAAGCAGAACGGGATCCCATTCGAAAAGGGGGTGTTTCCTTGGTCGGCAAGCGGGCGCGCGCTTGGAATGGGACGCGATGAAGGATTAACCAAGATCCTCATCGATAAGACAACCCGGCGCATCCTCGGTGCGGGCATCGTGGGGCCGCACGCCGGAGACCTGATCGCCGAGGCCGTGCTGGCGATGGAGATGGGTGCGGATGCACAAGATCTAGGCCTAACCATTCATCCCCATCCCACCCTGGCGGAAACCCTCGGTTTTGCGGCCGAAATGATCGAGGGCACCATTACCGATCTCTACCTACCACGCAAGGGATAGCCGACGCGAGGACCTTGCGGGGCAAGTGGGTAAGAAGCCGGTCTAAATTCAGACCTCCTGAAGTCGCGGATTATCGATGACCCCAAAATTGGGCACATCGTACGTAGTGGAGCGGCGTAGAGGCGCATCTAGGGCTCAAGCCAAATCCTAGACAACGCTCTATGTCATTGATTCTCCGATCTGAGATCAGGAAGTCTGAAATTAGTCAGGGTTGCCCTGCAGCACACTGTCGGCTTGGGAAAACGAGGTGAGGGTAGAAGGGGTCTAAGAAAATCCTGCGATGCCATC
>CAZUZO010000002.1:0-82470 GCA_964624765.1 uncultured Thiotrichales bacterium | reverse complement strand
ACCACAACGTCCCCATCAGAAGGGGGCACGATTACCCATTAGACAGGGCTCTGGCATAGCCGGTGGTATCAGTCCCGGTGCTGCTTAGAACCTGCAGGGCACCTTCACGGTCGCCGGCGCGGGAGAACTTAATCAGCAACTTTCCTGCGACGCCTCCAGGAAAACGGCATGGTTCAGAAAGGGCCCATTTTGAGTAACAAGCGCAAGGGGGAGGCTACCCTTACAAGGGCAAGAGGAGGCAAAGATTGGCTGGTAAGATGGGTGAGCTATGCGGGCTGGGGTGCACGCTTAAAGCGTGTGAAGCCGAGGAACTCGAGCCAGTGCGGATGGCTCTGCCCGGTCAGTCACTCAGCCGGTGTTTTTCCCACCCGCTTTGGCCGTTGGCTGCGCTGGAAGGGATGGTGATTAAAGAAGAAGCGCAGCAGGTCCAGGTAACGCGGCCCGAGCTGACGGTGCAGAAAGAAATACCGGCGCAGTCGGCCATTGAAGTTTTCGACCCGCGGGCTCGCACGATGGAGGTGGTCGGCGAAATCGACGACCGCGGTTTGCACCCGATGGGATGGGCCCTTGAGTTTTCGATGAAGTTGCGTTGCCTGCGCCCAATACGCTTGGGTTGTGGGCGAAAGGCGCTGCAGCGCCAACAGCGCTCGCACGGCGGCCAGCGGGATGCGCAATACCTAATGGCGCGACGTCGAAGCAAAACCCCGGCTCGGAAAGGGCCGTCCAGGGTGGAGGAGTGAGATTCTCATCTCCTAGAACGCTTTATTCAGCAGCATGGCGATGGGCTTTAGCGGCAACAGCCGAGTCTCGAACCATGACGGGTTCTGTTGTTAGGAAAAGTGATGCCAAACGGGAGGATAGAGGGCACGTGTGAAACGCCCTGGAGGTGCCAATGGCGACGATGAGAAACCTATTTGCGGATAAACCGCACGTCGAGTGTGGTGAACACTTCGAGGCGTGGCTGCGTTGCAAGAACGTGGTGATCGAGCGCATTGTGAGTTCGGACAGGCCCGACCTATTGGATAAGAAACCCGTCATGGGCCCGAGAGGTCATGGCCCCCCAGGCCATGAGGTCATCGGCATCGCCGGTAAGGTGTCCCAGTGACGGATCGCGGTTCTTGCTCAATCGAGGCGCTTGCGGAATCGCATCACGGCGATCGACAACGCCACCACCAGGAAAATCCCCAAGGCTAACAGATCGTAAGACAGATCCGAGACCCCGGCGCCGCGAAGCATGATGCCACGTATCAGCCGCACGAAGTGGGTGAGGGGCAGGAACTCAGCGATCAACTGCGCCGGACGCGGCATGCCATCGAACGGAAACATGAAGCCGGACAACAGGATCGAAGGCAAGAAGAAAAAGAAGGTCATCTGCATGGCTTGAAACTGCGTTTGGGCGAGCGTGGATATGACCAGACCGAGGCTCAGATTGGCGGCGATGAACACCGATGCCGCGAAATAGACGTCTCCCACCTTACCCTGGATGGGTACTCCGAATAGCACCACTCCGAGCACGAGAATCAAAGTGACCTGCACCAGCCCGATCACCACGTAGGGCAGTATCTTGCCGACCATCAACTCAACCGTCTTGATCGGCGTGTTGATTAGTAACTCGAGATTTCCGCGTTCGCGCTCGCGGACGATAGCCACGGCGGTGAACAGCACCATGGTCATGGTCAGGATGACGCCGATGAGGCCGGGGACGATATTAACTGCCGAACGGCGTTCCGGATTGTAGAAGTTGCGTAGCTCGTAAACCGCAGCGCGCTCGGCCGGCTTGGGTTGGGAATCGTAGCGCATGTCCAGGGCCGTGAGCTGACGTGCGGTCGCCAGAATCACGGGATCCGAACCATCCACCAGCAGTTGGGCGGCAGTGCGATCCGTTTGCTGCAGGCGCCGGCCAAAATCTGCTGGCACGTAGATCCCGACGGCGATCTCACCACGGCGCAAGAGACGCTCCAGCTCTTGGGGGCTACTCACCTGGGCGATGATGTCCACCACCTGTGAGGCTTGCGTATCGGCGATCAACGTGCGTGACAGGGAGGTATCGGCTTGATCCGCGACGGCGGCTCGCAGGTGGCGTACGTCGGTGTTGATCGCGTAGCCAAACAGCAGGATCTGCAACAAGGGAATGCCCACGATCATGCCGAACGTAAGGCGGTCACGCCGCAGCTGGCGCACCTCCTTGAGCAGGATGGCGAACAGGCGGGTGCCACAATTCATGGCTGACGCACGCCCCCCCGGCTCTGGGTGACCATGACGAACACATCTTCCAGATTGGGGCGGGCGAGTTGTGCCGCGGCATCGATGCCGGCCGCCGCGAGGACTGCGCGCACCTCCTGCAACGGTTCACTGACGGCGCGGTCGACCAGCACCCGCAGCCGCACCCCGAGTTGTGTGACGCTGAGGATACCCGGCTTGGGTAATAGCGCCGGCCGCGCTGCCTGAGCAACGCTAGTTTCCACCTCGATCACCGCGGCTTCGATGGTTACCTCGAGTTCGCGTGGGGTACCGTCAGCGACGATCACTCCCCGGTCCAAGATGGCCAGACGGTGGCAACGCTCGGCCTCATCCATGTAATGGGTGGAGACCAGAATGGTGGTTCCTTCAGCGACTAGCTCAAATAGCGTCTCCCAGAAATCCCGTCGGCTCTGCGGATCAACGGCGCTGGTCGGTTCATCGAGGAATAACAGTTGTGGTTGGTGCAGGGTCGCCGCGGCGAGCGCGAGCCGCTGTTTCTGTCCTCCACTCAGCGTTGCCACTCGCTGCTGGCAGCGGTCCACAAGCTGATACTTCTCCAACAATGTCTCGACCCGTTGCCGGCGCCGAACGCGGGGCACACAGTAAATATCAGCGATAAAATCAAGGTTCTCACGAACACTGAGGTCGTCATAGAGCGAGAACTTCTGGGTCATATAGCCGATCTTGTGTCTCAGTGCCTCGGCGTCACCGGGAACATGATGACCGAGCACGATCGCCTCGCCCTCCGACGGCATCAGCAGTCCGCAGAGCATACGGATGGTCGTGGATTTGCCTGATCCGTTCGGCCCCAGGAAACCGTAGATCTGTGCCCGGGGGACTTTGAGATCGATATGGTCGACCGCCGTCACTCCACCAAAGCGGCGAGTCAGCTGGTGAGCTTCGATGGCGTAGTCAGCGCTCAAGGTGGCTCCGGCACAGTGATGGGCGCGCTGGGAAAGCTGGCCTCAACGGGAATACCCGCTGGCAGATCCGGGTCGGGGCTCTCGAGATCGATTTCAGCAAGATAACTGAGCCGACCGCGATCGTGCTCGGTGAGGGCAAAGTAGGGGGTAAAGGTGGGATCGCTCGCCACCTTGCGCACGATTCCTTCGAATGGCTGCACCATGCCGTCGACGGCGACTCGGGCCGGCATGCCGGGCCTGATGTGTACCCGTAGGTGCTCTGGTATGTAGACGCGCGCATACGGCCGATCGCCCGCCAGCATCACGGCGACAACGTCGCCGCTTTGGGGCTGCGCACCGAGGTCGTAGGGTAGATCATCCACCCGTCCATTAACCGGTGCCCGTACCGTGAGACGCTCAAGGGAGATCCGCAGGGCACGTACCGCTGCTTCAGCCTGTGCTAAACGGTGGCGCGCCTGATCCAGCTCCTCCTCGGTGGTGCCTGTTTGCAGCTCTTCCAGCACGGCGCGGGCTTGATCCCGTTGTGCAAGCGCCGCATTCCGGTGCCTGCGAGCCGTATCCAGCTGTTCCGGGCTCGCCAGCAAGCTCTGCTCGAGCCGCTGGATACGCTGCAGCTCGCGGCTGCGCACCGCCAGTGCATCTTGCGCGCCTTGCAGACGCGCCTGCGCTTCCGCGATGTGCTCATGCCGGGGCCCTCTCTCCAGCTCTGCTAGCTTTGCACGGGCTTCTGCAGAAACGGCTTGGGCCTCGTCGAACTGGGCCTGCAGCCGGCGATCATCGAGGCTGAGTAAGACATCGCCTTGACCGACAGATGAACCCTCCTTGACCGTAATCTCCACAATGGGCTCGGAAGCTTCCGCGATAAGCTCCACACGATCCCACTCCAGCGTGCCCACGGCCACATTGTCTTCGTTCCCGCAGCCGAACAGCAGCACCGCCAGAACCATCGCAATCGATGGCCCAAAGTCCAATTTGTCCTGGCGGCCTATAGCGCAACCCGTCTGCAATGCATTGATCCTGTGCACGAAAACTGACGTGCCCTGGGCCGCCTGGATATCACTCCCCCCAGGTTTCCGAACTCCTACCACAGTGTTTCATGTAGTAGGCAATTTGAGATAAGAGTACGTCCTCCCGGCAGCCATGAACTTCGCTTGTGGGATAACCGAAGCCGGTCTGTACCGCCGTTAATGTGTCGCACCCCGACCGGCAATATTTCCGTGCGACTCGTTCGGCGTCGGGATAATATCTTCTCACCCTGAAGCAACAGAGAGGCAAGCTCATGACTGACAGAAAAAGTGGTGGTGATGCGATGTCCACCCAATCAGCAGGCTCCACCCCGCCAGGCTACGGCAACCCGGCATTTAATGCAGGGGCCGGGTTGGCTCCGATGCCCCCCGGCTTTCCCTTCGACACCGGCGGGAATGAAGCGAGCCAGTCCAACCCCGACCAGGACGCTTCCGCCAGCGCGCAAGGGGGTGATGCGGGGACGGACAACCGGGTTTATGGTTCATAACGACTCGAAGTATCCGATAGTAGGGGGTAAACCAGGGGCCGAAAGGCCTCCTGGTGCCGGCAGCTGACAAGCGGATCGACCCTCTCGGTCACCATCCGATCCCTCAAAAAGGCGTGGGTCTTGACTGTCCACTCACCGACGGCGCATGCGGGCTGCAAGCCGGCCAGCGCTCGCATCGTGCGATGTCCCAAGCGTAACCGATGTCTTTCACACTCTTCGCGACTTTCCGACCCCCGCCGCTAACGGGCCACCTGGTCAGGAGGTTCAATCCCTCAGAAGGCCGATTCCTCCAACGCCATCACCGACTCCTTGCCGGCCAGGATGGCGGCCAGCAGACTTCCGCTCTGGGGCAGGAGGCGAACCATGAAAAAGCGTGCGGTGGCGAGTTTAGCGGCGTAGAAACCGGCTTCGTCCTCGGCTTGTTTTTCCAGCGCCACCTGCGCCATGCGCGCCCAAAGATAGGCCAACGCCACTAAACCAAACAGCCGCAGGTAGTCGGTGGCGGCGGCAGCGGCCTCCTCGGGGTCTCGAAGGCCCTGTTCGGCAATGAATCCGGTGGCCCGCTGGAGCCGAACGAACGCCTTCTCCAACGGCCCGATGAACTCTTTCAGGCGGTCGTCGGCGCGATGGGTCTCGATGAAGTGAAAAACCGGGTGAAAGAACCGCCGCAGATAACGGCCGGTGTGAGCGGGAAGTTTGCGCCCCACCAGATCCAGCCCTTGAATCCCATTGGTGCCTTCATACAGCTGGCTGACGCGGGCATCGCGCACGAATTGCTCCATGCCATAATCGCGAATGTAACCGTGGCCGCCAAACACCTGAAGACCGAGGTTGGTGACTTCAAAGCCGAGGTCGGTGAACAAGGCTTTCACCACCGGCGTCAGCAGAGCAACCAAATCGCTTGCCTCCTGGCGTTGGCTGGGATCAGCGTGCCGGCTGGCCCGATCCAGGGCCATCGCCACCCACACGGCCAGTGCCCGCGAGGCTTCGATATAGGCTCGCATGGTGAGCAGCATGCGCCGCACATCAGGATGCACGATGATGGGATCGGCCGGCTTGTGCGGGTGCTGAGCACCGGCCGGGCTACGCCCCTGGAGCCGTTCTCGGGCATAGCGGGCAGCCCCTTGGTAAGCGATCTCTGCAAGCCCGAGCCCCTGGATCCCGACCGCCAGGCGCTCCTTGTTCATCATGGAAAACATGGCCCGCATGCCCTTGTTGACCTCGCCCACCAGGAACCCTTGGGCGTCCTCAAAATGCAGCACACAGGTAGCGGCCCCGTGCAGGCCCATCTTGTCCTCGAGGGCGCCACAAAGCACAGAGTTTCGCGCACCGACAGGCTCGGTTGCGGTGGGCAAGAATTTCGGCACCAGGAATACGCTGATGCCTTGGGTACCCGGCGGCGCTCCCGGCGTCCGAGCCAACACCAGATGGATGATGTTTTCCGTCAGATCGTGTTCCCCGGCAGAGATGAAGATCTTCGTTCCCGTGACCCGATAGCGACCGTCTTCTTGCGGCACCGCCCGGGTCCGGCAGAGACCGAGGTCGGTCCCCGCTTGCGGTTCGGTCAAACACATGGTGCCGCTCCAGGCTCCAGAGGCCAGCTTCGGCAAATAGATGGCCTGAAGTTCGCGACTGCCGAAACGCTCCAGAGCCACATAAGCCCCGTGGGTTAAGCCGGGATAGAGACTGAAGGCAAGATTGCTGGAGCACATCATCTCCTCGACCAGGACGTGCACGGTGTGGGGAAGGCCTTGGCCACCGTATTCTGGCGCGCAATTCAAGGCGCCCCAGCCTCCCTCGACAAACGCCCGGTAGGCTTCCCGAAACCCTTTAGGGGTGCGTACCACGCCGTTTTCTAAACGGCACCCCTCTCGTTCACCGCTGCGGTTGAGGGGTGCGAGCTCCTTTTCACAGAATCTCGCCGCTTCTTGTAAGATCGCCTCCACCAGATCCGGAGTCACCTCCTCGTAACCGGGTAGCTGCTGCAATGGCCCGAGGCTGAACAACTCCCCCCAGACGAATCGCATGTCCCGTAGCGGCGCTCGGTATTCCACCATCCTCAGTTCCTCAAAGGCTTACCGGTTGCCAGCATGTGCTCGATGCGCGCCAGCGTCGCCGGATGCCGCACCAGCTGGCTAAAGCTCTCGCGCTCGAGGGCCCGCAGCGCCTCCTCGGAGACGGTTTCCGTCATGTCGGTCTCCCCACCGGTGAGCACCTGTGCCAGCTGCCTGCACACCACGACATCGTGGGGTGTCGCCTTACCGAGGCGATGAAAATTATCCAGGGCGAGGTCAAGCGCGATACGGCCGGATTCGCCGGGGAGCGTGAATTCAGGCCTTGGCGGCGGCCTGTAGCCTCGCGCCAGCTCCAGTGCTTTGGCCTTCGCATCCGCCAGCAGCCGATCTCGGTTCATGGTGATGCCATCCCCGTTGCGCAAAAACAACAGTGCCTTGGCTTCCGCTGCCGATTTGGCGACGCTCGCCAGGCTGATGATCTCGAAAGCCTTCGCCACCGGCGGCATCGGTCCCCGCGGGCGGTGCTCATCTGCCATCCAGCGCCGCAACAGTTCCGTGCACCCCCCCCATGCCGGCACCAATCCAACCCCTACCTCGACCAGACCCAGGTAGCTCTCCGCATGGGCTTGGATCGCATCGCAGTGCAACAAGATCTCGCAACCTCCGCCGAGGGCTATACCGGCGGGCGCACCGACCACCGGAAAGGGCGCGTACTTGAGCGCTTGATAGACTGCCTGGCCGCGACGGACGATGGCATCGATATCCGACCAGGCGGCGATGTTGGCGGCAAACAGGGCGAGTCCCAAGTTCGCCCCCACGGAAAAGTGCCTCCCTTCGTTATAGATGATCAGAGCACGGTCACCCCGCTCGGGCACGACCCGCAGCGTTTGTTCCAACAACTCCAGAACACCAGGGTCGATGGCATTCATCTTGGTGTGAAACTCGAAACAAGCGATCCCGTCGCCGACATCCCAGAGGCTCGCGGACGCATTGCTGAGCAACGGTTGCGAGCATCGTTTGAGGTCAGCGAGCAGCGCCACGCCCGTCGGGCGCTTGACGCGATGATAGCTATGATCCGTGCCGAGGTACTGCAGATGGCCGTCGCGGACGCGGTAGAAACCCTGGCCATCGGCCTTAGCCGCTGCTTGCAGGAGCACCGGTACTGCTTGGCCTTCGGCTGCCAAGCGCTGCGCCAACCAGGAGGGTCCTAACTGGTCGATGAGTTCGAAGGGACCGTGCTTCCAATGGTAGCCGAGCCGCATGGCGCTATCGATGGCCACCACATCGTCGGCAATCTCCGGCACCAAAGAGGCGGCGTAACTCAGTGTTCGGGACAGCACCCGCCAGGCGTAGCGCCCGCCTTTGTCGGTGTGCTCTAGCAGCGCCCGAAGCCCACCGGCCCGGGCGGCGCTGAGGCTCTCGAGACGGGGCTCGGCGGTGGGGCGGTAACTGCCGGCATGCAGGTCGATGGCTTCTTTGACCCGTTTGCCGGAGGAAGTGTTGAGACGATAGAAGCCCCCCTTGCCTTTGCGACCAGTATAGCCTTCGGCGATCATCCTTCGCACCAGCTCGGGCTCGCGCAGAATGGAGTGGAAATGGTCACTCTGGGGCAGCGCCTTGGCCATGCTGGCGAGCGTCTCGGGCATCAGATCCAGGCCCACCAGGTCGAGCAGACCGAATACGCCGGTTTTCGGGATCCCTACCGGGCGGCTGAGCACTGCATCGGCTTCCTCGACGGTCAATCCGCCGTCGATAGCCTCGGTGACCGCGCATTGCAACCAAAAGATACCGATCCGATTGGCGATGAAGCCGGGCGTGTCGTGGCAGTCGATCACTGCCTTGCCGAGCGCCACATCGGCAAACTCGCGGATCATGGCGGCAGGTTTCGCCCCCGTTTGCGGACCGGTGACGAGCTCCAGCAGGCGCAGGTAGCGGGGTGGGTTGAAAAAATGGGTGATGAGGAAATCGCGGCTAAATGCCTGTGGCAAGCCACCGGTCAGCAGCGCAAGCGGCAACGTGGAGGTGTTGGAGGAAACGATGGAGCCCGGTTTACGCACCGCGTGGATCTTCCCGTAGAGGACGCGTTTTACCTCCAAGCGTTCCACCACGGCTTCGATGATCCAGTCGCACTCGGCCAACCGTTCCAAGTGGTCCTCGGTGTTGCCGGCGGTGATCAGCTCGGCATTGCTTGGGGTCATAAAGGCCGGCGGATCGGCCCTGCGAAGCCTCGCCAGCGCCTCGGCCGCCAGGGCGCTGCGGTCGCCGGCACCCTCGGCAACGATGTCCAGCAGGAGCACCGGTACCCCGGCGTTGGTGATATGAGCCGCGATGCCGGCGCCCATCACCCCCGCGCCGACCACGCCCACTTTCCGAATCGCCGTCATCCTAAAGCGCCTCCAGAATCGTGGCGATGCCTTGGCCGCCACCGATGCACTGGGTGGCCAGAGCGTAGCGGGCACCCTCGCGCCGCAACAACGCCGCCGCCTTGCCGGTTATCCGAGCGCCGCTGGCGCCGAGCGGGTGTCCGAGGGCAATGGCGCCGCCATCGAGATTGACCCGGGACGCCTCTATCCCGAGCTCGCGCAGGCAGGCGATACTCTGGGAAGCAAACGCCTCATTGAGCTCAACCACATCGAGATCGGCAACCGACAGGTTGGCTCGGGCAAGCGCCTTGCGGGTAGCCGCCACCGGCCCAAGCCCCATGAGCTCCGGTGGGCAACCGGCGGTGGCGATACTCCGCACCCGCCCCAGAGGCTGGCAACCGTTCTTCTCCGCCCATGCCTCGGTGCAAACGAGAACCGCCGCGGCACCGTCAGTGAGCGGCGAGGAGGTCCCCGCGGTCACCGTGCCGGTGGCATCAAAGGCAGGCTTCAATTTTTCCAGAGCCTCCAGTGTCGTGTCCGCGCGAATACAACCATCTCGCTCGACGCGCGGCCCGGCGCTGGTGGTAATAGGAACGATTTCCTGGGCAAAACGCCCGCTGCATTCGGCTGCCGCTGCCTTGTGCTGGCTGGTGAGTGCGAAGGCCTCCTGCTCGCGGCGCGTCACCTGGCATTGCCGAGCAACGTTCTCGGCGGTTTCGCCCATGCTCACATAGGCCTGCGGATAGCGCTGATAGAGACCAGGGTGCGGCAAGGGGTTAAAGCCCATAACCGGTACCCTGCTCATGGATTCCACGCCGGCACAGATGAACGCCTCGCCGGCGTTCATCTGGATGGCGCCGGCCGCCATGTGTACCGCTTGCATGGACGATCCGCAGAAGCGGTTCACGGTCACCGCCGCTACCGAAACCGGCAGATCGGCTATGAACCCGATCAGGCGGGCGACGTTCAGCCCCTGCTCCGCCTCCGGGAACGCGCAGCCCACGATGAGATCCTCGACGGTTTCGGTATCGACCCCGGTCCGAGCCAAGAGGCTCCGGATCACCTGAGCCGCGAGCTCGTCGGGGCGAACTTTATGCAGCGCCCCTTTGTGGGCCTGTGTAAACGGAGAGCGCACATAGTCGGCGATCAGGATACTCTTCATCAAAGTAGGCTCCTTACGAGTTCTGGTCATGCCGCGATGTCTGTACTATCGCCGCCGGCGCGGGGCTGTTCGGCTGTCATTAGCGCTGTATTGGACAGCTTGGCGATCGGTAGTGTTGGCAGCTCAGCGCAAAATTCGATGACCCGTGGCCGCTCGACCCGCGATAGCTTATCTTGCAGAAAAGCATGTAGCGTCTCTTCGCTCAGCGCATAGCCCTTCTTGACTTTCACCATCGCCTTCGGTGCCTGACCTCGGTGGTGATCGGGCACGCCGATCACCGCCACCCCTTCCACGGCAGGATGTAACTGGATCGCTTCTTCGATCATTCGTGGATAGACGTGATATCCATCGCAGAGGATGAGATCTTTTAGCCTGTCGATCAAAAAGACATAGCCTTCGTCATCCATGTAACCGACGTCACCGGTGTGAAGACAACCGTCGATCAGCGTGGCCGCGGTATCCACGGGACGTTGCCAGTAGCCATCCATGACCTGCGGGCCACGGATGCAGATTTCGCCCCGCTGCCCCACGGCCAGCACCTTGCGACGCTCATCTAATGAGCGGATCTCGATCACGGTGCCAGGAAGTGGGAGGCCGATGGACCCCGGTTTATTGCCATCACCGACAAGGTTGCAGGTCGCCACCGGTGAGGTTTCGCTGAGCCCGTAGCCCTCGATCAGGGGGCACCGCACCAGTTCCTCGAAGCGGCGCTTGGTCGCAAGCGCCAACCGGGCGCCGCCAGACAAGCAAAGCTTCAGTGACGTGAGATCGTACTTGGCTGCATCGGGGCTAGCGACGATAGCGCTGTAAAAAGCCGGAATGCCGGGGAAAAGGGTCGCGCGTTTGCTGTGGATAGTCTTCAACAGACGTCTCAGCTCAAACCGAGGCTGCAGCAGCAGTTCCGCCCCGATGGCAAGGCCCAAGTTCATCGCCAGGGTCATGCCGAAGACATGAAACAGCGGCAGCACCGCCAGCATCCTTTCCTGCCCATCCGCTAGACACGGAAACCAGCGGCGTAGTTGGACCAGATTAGCCGCCAGATTGGCGTGGCTGAGCATGGCCGCTTTCGGTCGACCCGTCGTTCCCCCCGTATACTGCAGTACCGCTATGTCCGTTTGCGGATCGACAGTCACCGGCTGCCCTCGGCCGTCGTTGTCTACCAGGTCGGAAAAGGGGATGTGCTCCGGATCGGTGGGAATCGAGGCCAGTTCGCTGCGCTTAAGCGCAGCGAACAGTACCCCCTGCACCGCTGGCAAGACATCACCGACTCGACAGACGATCACAGCCCGAAGCCGGGTGCGGCCAATGAGCGCGGCGATCTTAGGATACACCTGGCGCAGATCGACCGTCACGATGATGTCGGTGTGAGAATCCTCTACCTGATACGCCAGTTCACGCGCCACAGACAAGGGGTCATAGTTAACCACGGTGCCGCCAACCTTGAGCACGGCGTAATAGCAGATGACGAAATAAGGGGTGTTGGGGAGACAGAGCCCGACTTTGGTGCCGCGGCAAACCCCCAACGCCAGCAAACCGTTAGCCGCCCGGTCGACGAGGGTTTGGATCTGCGCGTAGGTAAAGCGCTTCCCGAGGAAATCGATGCAGGGACGGGAGGCGAACCGCGCAACCGCCTCTTCAAAGATCAAACCCAGCGGTTTCGCAGGAATAGCTGCATCCCAGTCGATGCCGTGGGGATAACCGCGAAGCCACCGATGCTTACTTCCCCACCAGGGGGAACGCCCGATCTTGTGCCGTATGCTGGGGTTGGTGAGCGAATCGAGAAATCCCTGAAGGCGCTCATAAGTACCCTGCGTCACCTCATGGAGAATACCGTGCCGGTCTGCAGGCACGCTGTATAGCATCTTCAGCGACGAACCGAGCTGCTCATGGATCAGCAACGCACCGCTCGGCTCCACCACGGGATCGTCACTCGCCTGCAGAATCAGCACCGGACAGTGCACCTGCGGCAGGTGGCGCTTGATCTCGCCCACCAAGCGCGACACTTGGCGCAGCGCGCGAATGGGGATGTGGCGATAATTGATGTGCGGATGCTCCGAGACATTCACGCTAAAAGGCATCGGTCCGTCACCCACCGAACTCCAGCGAATCAGTTGATTGGCCCCATGTACCAGCGGCACGAGCATCATGTTGCGGTTGCGGAACTTCAGGGGTGGACAGACCGCGGCCACACCGGCCAGCCTCGGCGGTTGTTGCGCCGCGTAGCGGAGAGCCAGATCGGCGCCGACCGAAAACCCAAGCAGGCAGACCCTGTCTGCCAGAGCGGAAACGATCTGGTAGCCACGGTGCACCGAATCCAACCAATCCTGCCAACGACGGGTGTTGAGGTCCCAGGGCGAAGTGCCGTGTCCCCTGAGGCGCACCCCCATGATAGGATAACCCGCCGCATGGAGCTTCTCTGCCAGTGCACGTAACTCCGCCGGGGAAGCCAGCAAGCCGTGGATGAGAACCACACCCACCACACCGCGCCGCTTCGGAAGGAGCAGGTAGGGGGCGCCGGATTCTGTCGCCGTCTGCTGTTGGTTGATCTCTTGGTGGTGCGGCTGGGAAAAAGTCTGCTTATCATCGGCGTAGGTCGCGCACTCGTCTGCGAACATCAACTTTGCGAATGACCGCTCATCCAGTTTGCTCGCCGCGCGTAGCGCTCGGTCGACCGCGCTCACGGCGGCCGAGGCCGGCGCCAACTCGTTGGCGTAGACGGCGATCGGGTTTTCCAGCCGTACGCGATGAAATGCCTGCTCTTGCGTTAACTTGGGTAGGAAACGATAGTGCTCGGGATCCACCTGCACCAGCTCCGCTGCCACGGCCCAGCTCAAGAACTCGACCCAATCGGTGCAGGTACCGGCCATCACCTGCCCAGCCGTCTCAGCCTGCATAAGACTATCGTGAAGATGGAGCGAGGGCTCCGGCTGGACGTTCTTGATCGCAAGATAAAGGCTCTTGTGAAACAAAGCCTTGGGTACTTCTGTCGTGCCTTGCTCAAGCAAAGCGAGAATGAGCCGCGACGCGAGGTGGCTCAAATTCACGGTGACACCGGTATACATCTGGCGCATGCATTGATCCCTCAGCTCACGCGAGTATCGCCGGACTTGGCGGGCAAATAGGCCATCGTCCCACCGATTCCGTTGGGTGTGCGAGACAAACAGGGCATCCAGGGAATCACTGTGGCGCACCACACGCGCTGCAAGCCTGCGCTCCCAATCATGCCACAATACCTTTGGTGAGACCGGATCACCGATCCGCACATCCATGTCGGTGCGCTCGAGCAGAATGTTCCCCTCGATGCGTAGCTCTTCCGAGAAGGATTCACTGAGGCCCTTCTTCAGCAGCTCAAACCCCCTGCGCAAGGCATTATCGCCGGCCCGCAGTGGATAGAAGGTGATATTGGCCGGAACGATCAGCGTGGGGCGCTGCACGGCTGCCAGCAGGGTCTCGACGCTTCCGAACCCGAGCTGTTGCATCCAATGCTGCAGCGTGCGGGTATCACCGGCGACGTAGAAGGCCTGCAATGCGCTCTTCAAGGCATCCAGCACCAGGGCCAGAACCGCGGCACCGGCGTGATGCTTGCGCCGTTTCGCCGCCGAATTGGAGTAGATGCTATAGCGTCCGCGGCGATCCAATACCCGGCGATCCTTGACCAGTCCACCTTCCGGAAACACGATCACCTTACGGCCGCGCAAGATCTCCTCGGCTAAGAAAGGCAACAACCGAGGATGGTTGTTGGGCACCGCTCCGACCTTCATGAGGTAATTGGCGAACGCGGCATCGGCTGCGAACAGCTCAGCAGCGGCAATAGAGCGCGAGTAGGCACCGGTCTGCTGGTAGATCAGGTACTGAGGAATGAACGTTTCGAAGCGAGCAAAATGATTGAAAAGGAAGATTTGGCCCGTTTCCAGCTGGCCTTCCCGGTGGTGCAACCGCACATTTACACCGAGATGCCGGCGCAGGATAGACATGGCCCGCACCGTCCACCGGCAGGCCGATTCGCTGATTTGCAAGCGACTCTGTGCTAGAGGTCCAGCTGGCATGGGCTCGCTCAGTCTAGGCCAATGAGACGGTATGGGTCCGAGTGTTTTGCTTCCCGCTACAGAGATCCCTATTTTCAAGACGGTAAACAGCGGCTTGGGTTCACTCCGAGGCAGATAATAGGCCTAACTAACGCAGGCGGCCATGGCCATCGTTTAGCAGCTGTCTTAAAAATTGCTGCGCTTGCCTGAGCGGCGGTGCGCCGCGGCTCATAATCCTGTACCCGTTTGTGCACTGCGGTAGTTGCTCGCCCCATCCTTGGAGCTCGCCCATTCGGGGCCAGCTTCCAGCGGTTCAATATCCTTCTAGACGATTTTGTCGCCGTCGTGCGCCTTGCTCTGCCAGTACTCGCGACACTCTTAAAACAGCTTGTTGGACGGAACCGCTTCGCGGAGAACGGCTTCGGCGCGGAATCAAGCATAAAATGTCACCTCACCCCCGCGCGTAGGAGGGGTTGCCAGATCGAAGGTCTCCCCGACCCGAACGTGTTCACAATTTGCTGACTTTCCGCAGTGCAAAAGGAGGTATGCCGGGGAAGCCGCCGGGGAGTTCTCGCGAACTCCTGCAGCGACTTGGGTGAAGCAAAGGACTGTGTCGTAGGATAGATTTAAGGTGGGTTCCTATGGAGTGTTGGCGCCCGGGCATCGTCTCGGCAGGCCCACGATACGTGCTGCAACACCGAGCGGTGAGTCGAGTAGCCGCCCTAATTCACGATCTGCCAGGCGCCATCGGGGCTACGGCAAGCCGTCCCATACACCTGCTGGGGAACACCCCCAACCTCAGCTTCCGTTAGATACTCCCGACAGTATTGCCCCTGCTGGGTATAGCTTGTCACCGGCGTAACGCGGTACTCCGCCTGCGCTTCTGGATTGTGCCACACGATGGATTGACGATCGGCGGCTTGCTCCAGCACCTGCGCCGTGCAGTAGCGATCGGCTTGATCCATGGTGCGGCCAACATGACTGCCGATCAGTACGCCAAGCAGTGTTCCCGCAATGGTCGCAGCAGTCTTGCCGTCTCCCCTTCCCACCTGGGCACCCGCCACACCGCCGACAACGCCGCCGAGGATAGCCCCCACCGCATGGCGATGACAGGTGCCATACGGGATGCCGACATCGGCATGATGGTAAACGGGCTGCGGATGTGCAACGTAATGATGCCCAGCACCGTGCTTGTGTCGATAACCGTGGGCGGGAGCCCAAGGCGGTGGCGCAGCATAAACCTCTTGGAAGCCCATATCCCCAGTCACCATAGTCGCGCCGAATAGACAACTTGCCACGAGTCCATTCGTGAGTATTCGCGCCTTCTGTTTGAAACTCGACACGGCAAATCTCCCCAAAAGTCATAGACGATGGTCACCGTTTCGGCACTTCTCAGCTTTTCTTATGGGACTGCAGCCTGCCCTTTGACGCAAGGCACGCTGTGACGACATCTGTTTCGGCTTGACTCAGAAGCTGTTTTAATAACGACTGCGCTTGCCTGAGCTGCGTTGCGCAGCGGCTCGCCATACTTGTACTGCCTTGTACACTCCGGGGGTTACTCGCCCCATCCCTGGGGCTCGCCCCTTCGGGGCCAGCTTAACGCTGTTCAAAGTCGTTGACGCTTTTGTCGCCGCTACGCGCTACAGGATTCTCTGTGTACGCTTAACCTGTTTTGTTCGCTCCTCTCGCAGTCCTCCTTACCACTTGGGTGCTCCGCCACAGGTCCAACACTCGATATGGGGAGCCGCTAACCCTTTCCCAACGGGGACTCTCACCCCGTAAGATACGCCGAGCTTGTCCCGGCGCGATAACGCCAAAGCTCAGCGGCGGCGGTTAGCCGTCCGCTGAAGCGACTTCTTCCAACATAGATAGATAGATATCGGATATGAAAAAGGAGCTTGCGGACGTGCCGGCAGCCGCGCGGGTCGATTGGGCTTGGTGGAAGGAAGGGAGCCGCGGGCGGCCACCCGAGCATCCGACGCTTGCCCGGGACCTTCCGTTGGCGGGTGAGGCGGCAGGACCTCGGGCCGCGCGGTCCCGGCTTCCGCGGACACCGATGTACTCCTTGCGACCCTGGTGCGCACGCTCCGCGCCCGGCAGTACTCGATTCGCACGGAACGCTCGTATGGGGACTGGTGCCGGCGCTTTCTGCGGTTCTGTCACGAGCAGCAGGTGCAGGACGTGTCACCGGCCGCTATCGAGCGGTTCTTGGACCATCTCGCCGTGGAGAGCAAGGTCGCGGGCCAGCACCCAGAACCTGGCGTTGAACGCGCTGGTGTTCCTGTTCAAGGAGGTGCTGGCCCAACCCTTGGACAAGCTGCTGTTCGCCCAGGCGAAACGCGCCAAGATGTAGGGGCATCGGGCCACTGGGTAGCGGTCGGACGGCACGTCACGGACGATCCGGGGCGGGGGTTCGGGACGATGACCAACGATCGCAGTGCAATGGCCGACCGGCGGTTGGCCTGCGGGGTCGAGGGGTGGCGCTGGAATCCACCGGCGGTGTATGGGATCCCGGTCTATGAAGTGCTGGAGCCACGGGGCCTGGAAGTCTAGGTTGTGGATGCGCGGCAGGTGAGGTATGTACCGGGCCGCAAGAGCGACGTGCAGGAGGGCCAGTGCTAACAACAAGCTCATGCGCCACGGACGGCTGCGCGCCGCTCAGTGTTCTCTGCTTGCCAGAAAGGCGATGTCGGGCCAGCGCTCAATAGCGAGATCCAGGTTAACCCGATTAGGCGCTAAGTAGGCCAGGTTGCCGCCTCCATCCAAGGCCAGTCTCGCCGCATTGCGGTCACGAAAATCCTCCAACTTCTTCAGGTCCTTGGCCTCAATCCAGCGAACAGAGTAGAGATTGACTGGCGCATACGTGCATTCGACACCGTATTCGTGCTTGAGTCGAAAAGCCACCACATCAAACTGCAGCGTTCCGACCGCACCCAAAATGATGTCATTGCTCATAAGCGGACGGAAAACCTGCGTCGCTCCCTCCTCACTGAGCTGACTCACGCCCTTTTGCAACGCCTTCATTCGTAGGGGATCCCGCAGCACGACACGAACGAAAAGCTCAGGCGCAAAATTCGGGATACCGATAAAGTTCAGCTGTTCGCCCTGGGTAAAGGTATCCCCGATCTTTATGGTCCCGTGATTGTGCAACCCAATGATATCACCCGGGTAGGCTTCTCCCACCCGTTCCCGCTCACTCGCCATAAAGGTGAGCGCAGCCCCCACTTGGATATCCCGTCCAACGCGGACATGATGCAGTCGCATTCCTTGCCGATAGCAGCCGGACGTCACACGCACGAAGGCTACCCGGTCGCGGTGCTGCGGATCCATATTGGCCTGAATCTTAAATACGAAACCCGTAAAACTCTCCTCACTGGCCAGTACCTGACGCTCTCTCGCTTCTCGCGGCTGGGGGGACGGCGCGTATTTCACGAAGCTTTCAAGGAGTTCTTGGACGCCGAAATGACTTAAGGCAGAGCCGAAGAAAACAGGCGTCTGCAGGCCGGCCAGGTATTCCTTGGGATCGAAGGCGCGCCCAGCCCCTCGAACCAACTCAATTTCATCTCGAATTTCGGCTACCTGATCGCCCAGTACCTCATCGAGCAATCGATTGTGCAGCCCAACAATCACTCGACTCTCACGGCGACGTTGACCCTTCTCGGGCAGAAACAGGCGCACCCGATCGTCTAACAGATGATACACTCCACGAAAATGTGTACCGCGACCGATCGGCCAAGTCACCGGGGCACAATGAATAGCGAGAATTCGTTCGACCTCATCCATGATCTCAATCGGTTCGCGACCCTCCCGATCGAGCTTGTTAACGAAGGTCATGATCGGCGTCGTTCGAAGCCGACACACTTCCATGAGTTTGATGGTTCTTTCCTCAACCCCTTTCGCGCTATCGATCACCATGAGTGCGCCATCGACGGCGGTGAGTGTCCGATAGGTATCTTCAGAAAAATCCTCGTGGCCGGGGGTGTCGAGAAGATTGATGATCCGACCTTGATACTCGAACTGCATCACCGAAGAGGTGACCGAGATGCCCCGCTGCTTCTCCAAGGCCATCCAGTCCGAGGTGGCATACCGTGCTGCCTTGCGGCCTTTCACGGTACCAGCAAGCTGAATGGCTCCGCCTAACAGGAGCAGCTTCTCCGTCAGAGTCGTTTTGCCAGCGTCTGGATGAGAAATGATCGCGAACGTGCGCCGCCGGGCGAGTTCATCAGAAATCGAATTGGACTGCATACTTACCAAAAGGCCTCAACGCTATGATCTCAGCAGCCATGGGCATCGTGGCGACAGGGATGCTCTTTCGGAGCGCGCGGGCGGCGCTCAGGAGCTGTTCTAAAAACGACTGCGCTTAATGTAAGGGGCCGATCCTCGCCCGCTCCGAGAATGAAGGCGAGGAAAACCGAATCATGACTCCTCATAATGACGACGGCCGGGGGATCTAGTTCGATTCATGCCCCTCTCGAACAAAATTCGGGAGATCGCCGTCCAGGAACCAACGTCCCAGCGAATCGTTGAACCACCAGTGTTGGAGGTCGGATAGGTTCCGCAATCGCCCCGAGTCCGTATCGTAATAAGTAAAGGTGACGACGACTGACGCTTCCTTGCTATCCTCCGCCAGCCGACCCGCCCCCAGCTCATACCCCGTGATACGAAATCCTTCAAGACGCGCCGGGTCCACCGGGGAAGCCCCCGGATCCTTTCTTGCGATGTAATTCAGTGCCGCATCAAGGCGGTTCCAACGGATGTCACTCGCATAACTCTCGACACTGCGCTGGAGTTTGACATAACGCTCTTTCTGCGTCAGGCCGCTGCAGCTTAGAATAGAGGCGAGTACGACTAACCCCCAGCCAATCCCTAAGAGGGGCACTCTTAGCGCTCCTTGCATCAACATAGTGGCCATTTACTCCGAATCTTCGGTCAACATGCCTGCCCAAATCAACGCCGTTTCGCCTTGCGACCTCATTACCTCCGTCCAGCCGTTCCTGATAGAGCCCTCAGAAGCTGTTTTAAAAATGACTGCGCTTGCCTGAGCTGCGTTGCGCGGCAGCTCGAAATGCTCATGTACTCCTTTGTACACTCCGCTTTCTCGCTGCCGTGCGCCTTGCTCTGGCGGCGCTCGTGACATTTTTAAAACAGCTTCTCAAAGGTGATAGAGGCCAACTATCAGCGCTGTCAAGCCAGTGGCCAGGGTCCCTGCGAGGACAGCCTTTAGGCCTAAACTCACGATCTCCTTTCGCCTAGCTGGAATCATCGAGCCAAGGCCACCGATAAGAATCCCCAGGCTACCGAGATTAGCGAACCCACACATCGCATAGACCATGATGAGGCGGCTTCGATCACTCAGTGCTTCCTGCGAGAGTTGCGCGAGCTCGATATAGGCGATCAGTTCGTTGAGGACCAGCTTGGTTCCCATCAGAGAGCCTGCTGTCGCCGCCTCCAGCCATGGAATACCCAACAGCCAAGCCAAAGGTGCCATCGCCCAACCTAGAATGCGCTGCAGGGTAATCGGTGCATCACCGATGGGCGGAAGCAACGCCAAGGATTGATTCGCAAGACTCACCAAGGCTATCAAGACGATCAGCATGGCGGCAACATTGAGAACCAGATTGATCCCTTGCAGGGTGCCAAGCGTGATGGCATCCATGCTGCTGCTGGCCGGCAGTTCGATGGTGACGGGGTTGCCGTTCGGATCCTCGGTACCCGGCGGGACCATCAACGCAGCGATAACGATCGCGCCGGGCGCACTGATCACTGATGCGCTGAGCAGGTGCCCCATAGCCCCAGGGATGACCTCCACCAGGATACTGGCATAAAGCACCATGACCGTGCCAGCGATGGTCGCCATACCGCAGCTCATCAACATGAATAGCTCCCCGCGCGTCAGTCGCTCGAGATAAGGACGCACTAGCAGCGGAGCTTCCACCATACCGAGCAACACATTGGCTGCCGCACTGAGGCCGGTTGCACCGCTGATACCAAGGGTCTTCTGCAGCAGTAATGCAAACCCCCTGACGACCAACGGCAATATGCGCCAATAGAAAAGCAATGCCGAAAGCGCGCTCATGACTAGAATAAGCGGCAAGGCCTGAAAGGCCAGCACAAAGCTTGCGCTGGGATGGGTCGCCTCGAAAGGGAACGGTCCACCCCCCAGAAATCCGAAAACAAAGCTCGTTCCGGCACGAGTGGCCTCAATCAAAGACAACAGGATGTCATGAAGCTGGGAAAAAACCGCGTAGAATAACGGCGCTTTAAGGAGCAGCGTCGCTAGAGCGAACTGCAGCACGAGCCCCCCGAGAACGGGTCTCCACGGTATCGCACGACGATCCTCGCTCATCAGCCAAGCGGTACCGATGATGACAATCAATCCGAGAAGCCCCTGTAACAGCATACCGCCTCCGCTGGCCGTACCTTAGAAGCTGTTTTAAAAACTACTGCGCTTGCCTCAGCTGCGTTGCGCAGCGGCTCGCCATCCTCTGTACTCCCTTGTACACTCCGGTGGTGACTCGCCCCATCCTTGGGGCTCGCCCCTTCGGGGCCAGCTTGCAGCTGTTCAAAATCGTTCCAGACGATTTTGTCGCCGCTGTGCGCCTTGCTCTGCCGGCGCTCGTGACATTTTTAAAACAGCTTCGTACGCCTTTTGTGTTGGAGCTTGTGCGGCGGGTGATTAGAGTCCTACCATCACGGCATGCAACCCCAGGGTGCGAGATTGAGTGGAGGGAAGGGTCTAAAACGGTCGCTCTGGCCTTGTACAGCTACCAGCAATAGGGGCCAAAGGGCCAAGCATATCGAGAGTAGGGATACGGCCAGCAATCGTATCGCCACCAGTCAATGGGGGCTGGGGAGGGGTAAGTCACCCGTTCCCAAAGGTAATGGGATTCGACTGCCACGACCGGAAAGGCGTACTCATAGTCACCGATCCTTCGCGTCACTTCCCCCCGAAGAGTGCCCACGACAGTGAGCTGACGCCTCTCCCCATAGATCAAGGGATCGAGGAAGTCCGGGAACTCGGCAAGGAACCGACCACCCGTCGCGCGAGTAAGCTGTGGCCGGCCATCGCGATCCAGCGGCTGAGAAACGATCTCTATTAGCGTTTCCGAGGAACGGTTTTCGACGACTGCTATACTGCCCCCCCATCGAACGCGTGTGCCGATAAATTTCTCAGTATCTTGCCTTACCTGGGCTACACTCACTTCCGGGGAGGGGATATCACGCAGTGGAGCAGGAACTCGAGTTGCGCATCCCCCGAGAAAAAGGGACACGGCCACCAACGCTCCTAGCCAGAACGTTTGAGTGTGGAAAGATGTGCGCACCAGCGTCATGTTTTTCGATAAGCACACCTGCAGCAGGCGATGTCCAGGGATCCCTCTGATCGATCGATGCTACAACAGCTTGCGCTGCTGTTTACTCCCCTCCCCTTGATCCTGCGGCCCCGTCCTCTGACGACGGTTCTTTGCTTCGTTGCTGAAAAAGAACCGTCCATAAAGCACACAGCCTTTCATCCCCGGATCACAGGCCCTCCCCTTAACCCTCATACATCCACATCGAATCTCGTGGGGGCAACTCCAAGCACTCACTATTCTGCACTCTCCCCTCTTAGGTTAAATGGATGGACGAGAGCCACAGCCACCAAGACCACACCCGAAAGAATCCTTCAGCTGGCCACGGGGTGCCCTCTAAGAGTATCCAACACTGCCACCAAAGCACAAGCGACAATCTGCGCAGCTCTCATGTGCTAGAGGTCTGCGATATCGTTTTGACCGCTTCCGAATCCTCCTCGCCCCAGTTTATGCCGAGGTGCTAAATCGGCGATCTTCATCATTTCCCTAAGCCATCTTTTTGCAGCGCCTCACCCCCAAGCCTTCGGCAGCCAAACCCATCGCGGTGCAAGGGTGTATGCGGCAGATGTCGGAACCAACGGCAAAGGTAAGCAAATGGCCGAGATGACCCACGGCGATAAACCAGCTAACCTAGACCAAGCGAGCCTACCCATTATGCCCTGGTCTTTGACATCAGCCCGTGAGTACAGTCCACCTCATAAAGAGCAAGCGGCCCAGATGCCGCAGGCAGATCACACCCGATGCCTGAGCTTCCAGAAGTTGAAATAACCCGTCGCGGACTCTCCCCTTTCCTGACCCAGCAGCAAATCGTTGCGGTAAACGTTAGGCAGCCAAGATTGCGCTGGCCGGTACCCACGGAGCTGGCGCTGGAACTACCTGGCCTGACCATTGAGCAAGTCGACCGCCGCGCCAAATACCTTCTGCTCAGAACCCCCGACGGCACCGTCATCATTCATCTGGGAATGTCCGGAAGCCTGCGCATGGCGGAGTTGGGCTCATCACCCAACCAACACGACCATGTCGATCTGGTGCTAAAAAACGGTCACTGTGTACGGCTACGGGATCCGCGCCGATTCGGCGCGATCCTATGGACGAGGAGGGATGTCCGCACCCATCCCCTCATCGCCAAACTGGGCCCGGAGCCATTCAGCGACCCGTTCCATGGTCAGTACCTGCACCATCGATCGCGAGGCCGACGAATGGCCATCAAGTCGTTCATCATGGACAGTCAAGTGGTCGCGGGGATCGGTAATATATACGCCAATGAAGCGCTCTACCTAGCAGGGATTCATCCTGCCCGTCCTGTGCATCGGATCTCCAAGCCGCGCTATGAGCGCCTGAGCATCGCCATCAAGCAGGTCTTAGAAGATGCCATCGCGGCTGGCGGCACCAGCTTGCGTGACTTTGTCAACAGCATCGGCCAACCTGGTTACTTTAGCCAAAGTCTACGGGTGTACGGCCGCAGCGGGCAAGCCTGCGAAGGCTGCGGACGAACCCTCCTGCATGCCCGCATCGGGCAACGTTCTAGCTTCTATTGCCCTCACTGCCAGCGCTAAGCACGTCATCGCCCCACTGAAGAGAGCATACTGCCTGCCCAGAGACGCCCTTCACCGACCGCCAAAATCAGTCTGAGGTCTGTGCCTTTTCCCGGAGCCCGGTCAGCTGCAGATACTTTTGGTAGAGTTCCTCTGGGCTCTCCCGGCATCGAGGATCCACAATGATGCAATCGACCGGACAGACTTCCACGCATTGGGAGGTCTCGAAGTGTCCGATACATTCGGTACAAAGCGACGCGTCGATGACGTAAAACTCCTCACCCGGAGAAATGGCACCGTTTGGGCACTCTGGCTCGCATACATCGCAGTTGATGCATTCATCAGTAATCAACAACGCCATAGCCTTAGCCTCACCGTCAAGCAGATGGCCTGGAACAGGCGATCCCCAAGGATAGGGGCAAGTCATCCCCTAACGATTCCCCCGAATCTCTCGTAAAGCCGCCTTGACGACCGCCGGTACGAACGGCCCCACATCCCCGCCCAGCAGGGCAATCTCACGTACCAGGCTTGATGAGATATAGGTGAAACCTTCGTCAGGAGTTAAGAAGATGGTTTCCATCTCAGGCGCCAACTTGCGGTTCATGGTGGCCAGCTGAAATTCGTGCTCGAAGTCTGAGACTGCCCGCAGTCCTCGCACCATGACCGTCGCGCCCTGCTCTCGAGCACAGTCGGCGAGCAAGCCATCGAAACCGATCACTCGCACATTGCGAACACCACCGAGGACGGTTTCCGCTAGGGCAACGCGGCGCTCCAGGGGAAAAGTCGGAGTCTTCGCCGCGCTTTTCGCGACCGCCAAGATAACGTAACGAAAAAGACGCGAAGCGCGATGTACGAGATCCACATGACCATTGGTGATCGGGTCAAACGTGCCTGGATAGATCGCGGTTTCCTGCATGGGTCTGTGCTCCAAAGCCAGGGCTGACCAAAATTAAGGCGGTAGGGTAGAGTACGCAACATCAATCGGAAACGCGAGGCCCTGGGCATCGCCTGCACAGATAATAACCGACTTGGCCAGCGCGTCCGGACCGTGTCAAGCCCCAGTTGGCGGGTAATACTGGCTGCGCCCTACTCCAAGGCCTCTCTAGGTATACCAGCGCCCCATCTTGGAGCCAGCTGCCCTGCTCCAAATAGCCACACAGCAGCGTCCAAAGCTCGCTCCTAAACGGCGGATCGATGAATACCAGGTCGAATGGTGCCAGTGCTACCGGGCGCTTGCGTTGCAACCAACGCAAAACGTCCTCGCCCATCACTGCCACATTGTTCGCATCCAGGGCCAGGGCTTGCGCGCTGAGGTAGTGGATCAGAGCCTCATCTCGCTCCACCATCACCACATGGCTCGCCCCTCGCGAGGCTGCCTCAAAGCCAAGCGCACCGCTCCCGGCAAAGAGATCCAAACAGCGTGCGCCTTGCACCTGCGGCCCGAGCCAGTTGAACAGCGTTTCTCGGACGCGATCGGGTGTCGGGCGTAGCGCCGGGCGCGCCGGAAATACGAGATGTCTTCTTTTCCATTGACCCGCAATAATGCGGACTCGGCCCGAGGCCTGCCGTTTCACCGACATTTCCCCTGCGGGCGACACACTTTTCGCACGGCGACACCGGTTTGGCTCAGCACTCAGAGCTTGTGAAAAAACCGTCGCGAGCGGCACGAAAGCAAGGCGGACGGCGCGCAGCGACGAGACATATCAAATAGATAGGCGAGGAGCGAGCACCGCCCAACGCCGCTATCGGGCTGTGTAGCAGGTTTTTTCACAAGCTCTCACTGCTCGATGAAATCCCTCGGGATCGAATGTCCGTGGTTAGCCGGAATACCGACTTCCCTAGCCTTGGACGATGGGACACTTGCGCCTCCGCTCGGTCCGACCATGACGGTGACCAACCGCTGCGGATCGATATGGCGGGCAAAAACGCTGCGCACGTCCTCCACCGTGACCGCGTCGATACGCGCAGAAAACGTGTCAAGGTGATCAAGTGGCAATCCGTAGAAACCGATAGTGGCCACATGGCCCAGTATCTTGTGATTGCTGTCGAGGCGAAGGGGAAAACCGCCGGTGATGTTTTTCTTCGCCGCTTGCAGCTGTTCCGCTGTCGGACCCTTTTTCACAAAATCCTTCAGCAACCCCCGCATCAACTCCACGGCCTTGGCCGCCTGCTCTCCTTGCGTCTGCAAACCCATAATGTAAGGTCCTTCGGCGCGCATCGGGATGACGTAGCTCCCCACGCTGTAGGCTAACCCTCGACGTGCCCGTATCTCTTCGAATAGCAACGATACGAGGCCCCCGCCTCCAAGGACGTGATTGCCCACATAAAGCGCATAGTAATCGTCATGCAGCCGCGATATGGCGGGTTGGCCCACGAGAATATGTGTTTGCGCCGAGGGGAAGTCGATAGAACGCTCGCTCGACGCCTCGACGGAAGGCGCTGCGGGCAGTGCCGAGGCAGGCTCACCTGAAGAAAGCTTGGCAACGGCCCTGGTAGCCAGCAACTCTGCCTGTGCCCGATCCAGATCACCGACGATCACCACCACCGTGTTTTGGCTCACATAGTAGCGCTGGTGAAATCGCTTTAGATCAGACACCTCGATGGCCGAAATGCTCGCCTCCGTCCCGCTCGGTGGCAATGCGTAGGGGTGATCGCCAAAAACATGGGTGTAGAAGGCACGACTGGCCACATCGGCCGGGGATTGTTGCTCGGCTCGCAACTTTACGAGCAGCTGTCCGCGCACCCGCCTCAGCGCTTCCGCTGTCAAAGCGGGTTGGGCGGCGATCAGCCCCAGCAGCTCAACGGCTGGATCCCGAACCACCGGATCACTCAAAACCCGCAGGCTGACCCAGGCCATGTCCCGTCCCGAGTCGGTAGTCAGCTCGGCACCTAACGCCGCTAGACGCTCCGCAACGGTATCCGCATCATGGGGGCCGGCACCCTCTTGCAGCATCAAATTCGTGAACCGTGCTAGCCCCGGAAGGTCCTGGTCGCGAGCGCTACCGGCATCGAATACCAGCCTCATGTCCACCAGAGGCAGCTCGTGGGCAGCCACGAAGTACACTCGGGCGCCATTGGCTGTGGTCCAATGCTGAATGGTCGGTGTAGCGAAAGTGGGGCCGCTCAGGAGAGCCAAAGCCAACAGCACCGGCCAAAGGAATTGGATGTACATGAGGCTTCGTCCTATCGGTTACCGTTCTTTGATTCCGTTGGTTCCTGTAGGGCCTGCGGTTTCAGTACCGCCACCGTCGAGCCTTGCTCCAGGAGGTATTTGTTGGCCACGGCTTGCACCTGTTCGACGGTCACTGATTTGATTCGATCGACAAACTCCTCACGGCGTTGCCAACCCAAACCGACTGCCTCCAATTGCCCCAGCTGCAGCGCCTCATAAAACAGTGAATCCCTCGCGTAAACGTCCTCGGCAACCACCCGGATCTTGATCCGTTCCAGTTCCTCGTCGCTCACCACCTCCCGTTGCACGCCGGCAATCTCCTCCCGGATAGCGGCCTCGAGGGCATCGACCTCCGTTCCCGGAGTCGGGCGTCCGGCGATGACAAATAAAGTAGACTCGCGGTCATAGAGGCCGTAATCCACCGTCAGTTCGGCCGCCAGGTGCCGACCGCGCACCAGGTTCTTGCTGAACCGCGCCCCATCGTTTCCGTCGAAGACGGCCGCCAGTACCATGAGGGCATAGGGTTCCCAATCGATCTCGGCAGTGGCCACAGAGGGCACCTGGTAGCCCAGCAACAGGTAAGACACCTGCGCTGGACGGTAGATCTTGATACGCTGGGGACCCAGTTGAGAGACTTCCCGGCGAGGCTTGATCGCCTGCAGGTCTGCCGCAGGTAACGGGCCAAAGTGCTTGTCGGCCAGCACCTTGACCTGCATTGGGTCCACATCCCCTACCACTACCACCACGGCATTATTGGGGGCATACCACTGACGGTACCAGCTTTCCAGATCCTCGATCCGATAGCTTTCGATGTCTGTCATCCACCCGATGATGGGGTTCCGATAGGGGCTATTCTTGAACGCCACCGCCCGAAAGTGCTCCATGCTGAGGCTTTGTGGATCATCATCGGTACGCAATCGCCGTTCCTCCATCACCACCTGCTTTTCCAAGGCCAGCGCTTCCGACGATAGCTTGAGATTTTGCATCCGATCCGCTTCTAGCTCGAAGCTCACCTCTAGTCGACTTTTCTCCAGACTCTGGAAGTAGGCCGTGTAATCGTAGCTCGTAAAAGCGTTCTCGCGACCCCCTTCCTCGGCGATGATGCGTGAAAATTCTCCTGGCCCAAACTTGTGGGTGCCCTTGAACATCATATGTTCCAACATGTGCGAAATTCCGGTAATACCCCCATGCTCATGGCCTGACCCGACCTTATACCAAACTTGCGTGACCACAACCGGAGCGCGATGATCTTTTTTGACGATGACCTTGAGACCGTTCTTCAGCACGAACTCCTGTACCGCTCCGGCCTCTTCGGCCTCTTCGGCAAATACCAGCGGGGCTGCCCATGCCATCGTCGTTGCCAGGAGGAAAGCCAGGGGTTGCTTGCAGACCCCAACCCAACACTTAAACATGTTACGATCACCTTGTCGTCAACAACCCCACTATCGGACCACCATAGCCAAGATTCGTTTCCCACTCATGTTTCGGCGTAAAGACCGCACTCAGCAACTCGATGACCAAAGCGGCTCCGGTAGGCGCCGATTCGGGCGTTTGCGGGATGCCTTAAAACGCACCCGAACTGGCCTGACGGCTCGCCTCAGCGAGCTTTTCACGCGCCAGCGCGCCGTCAGCGGGGAGATCGTCGAGGACATCGAGGATCTCCTGCTCTCCGCCGACGTGGGGATCGCGGCAACCACTCAAATCGTCGCCGACCTTTCTCGGCGGCTGGCCCGCAAACAGCTCGCCGATCCAGATGCGGTATTCAACGCGCTGCGGGAGAACATGCTGGCTATCCTGGAACCCGTCACGCAACCGCTTACCTTACCGGACGATGGGCCGAAACCCTTCGTGATTCTGATGGTAGGAGTCAACGGTACGGGCAAGACGACCACCATCGGCAAACTAGCCGGCCGCCTACGGGCCGAAGGGCATAGTGTCCTGCTCGCCGCCGGTGATACTTTTCGCGCCGCTGCCATCGAACAACTACAAGCGTGGGGTCAGCGCGTAGGCACACCGGTCGTCGCGCAGCAGATCGGCGCCGATTCCGCCTCGGTGGTCTATGACGCGGTGCATTCTGCCAAGGCGCGTGGATTTGACGTTCTGATCGCCGATACGGCAGGCCGGCTCCATACCCAGGTCAATCTTATGGAGGAGCTCAAGAAAGTGCGGCGTGTGATAACCAAGCTCGATCCCAGCGCTCCCCACGAGACGCTGCTGGTGCTCGATGCCGGCACCGGGCAAAACGCCCTCGCGCAGGCGCGACAATTCCACCAAGCCGTCCAAGTCTCCGGCATCGCGCTCACTAAGCTCGACGGCACCGCTAAAGGAGGCATCGTGCTGGCGATTGCCCGCGAACTGGCGCTGCCGATCCGCTTCATCGGGGTGGGAGAATCGGTGGAGGATCTTCGTGCCTTCAATGCCCCGGAGTTCGTGGACGCCTTGTTCGACCGATAACGATCCGAATTTCTTTCGCCTGCGCGACGCCGGGCTGAACCAATTGGCCGCACGCGCCGCTACAAACCCCATGATCCGCTTCCACGAGGTCAGCAAACGCTACCCGAACGGCTATGAGGCGCTACGGGGAGTGAGCTTTGAGCTAGCCCGCGGCGAGATGGCCTTCCTGACCGGCCATTCGGGTGCAGGCAAAACCACGGTACTGCGCCTCATCGCTCTCATCGAGCGGGTCACACGCGGCCACATCATCGTCGGCGGCGAAAACCTGAACCGTATGAGCCCACGGCGCATCCCTTATTTCCGGCGCCACATCGGCGTGGTATTTCAGAACCACCGGCTGCTCATGGATCGCACGGTGTTTGATAACGTGGCACTGCCACTGGTCATTGCCGGCTATCCGCCACAGGACGTTGGTCGGCGCGTGCGGGCGGCGTTGGACAAAGTCGGGCTACTCGGTAAGGAAAGGCTGAACCCCATTACCCTTTCGAGCGGTGAGCAGCAGCGCGTCGGCATCGCGCGGGGAGTCGTCAATAAACCCGCAATCTTGCTCGCCGACGAGCCGACAGGCAACCTCGATCCGGAATTGTCCCGCGAGATCATGAGCCTATTCGAGCGCTTTAATCACTTTGGCGTCACAGTGCTCATTGCCAGCCACGATCTCAACCTCATCGGCGGTATGGGGCATCGTCTCATGACTCTCAAGCATGGCATACTGGTAGAACCCGACCTGCGGGGAAACCGATGAGGAGAACGGCCTCGGCACGAGCGGGTTCGCCCCGCAGTCGGCCCCCGAGCTGGATCGAAAAGCGGCTCACCGGCTGGGCGCTTTGGCATTCCCAATGCCTGATCTACACTCTCGGCCAGCTTGCCAATACCCCTCTCAATACGTTGCTCATCACCTCGGTCATCGGCATCGCGCTGGCACTCCCAGCGGGCCTCTTGGTGCTCCTCGACAATGCACAAGGCCTGAGCCGCGCATGGGAAGATGCGGCGCAGATCTCCGTGTTCCTAAAACCCGAGGTCAGTGACACCGAAGCAGCCGCGCTTGCAAAAACCCTGAACGCCCGACCCGAGCTCATAGCCATTCATGTCATCACCCGTGAGCAAGCTTTCCAAGAGTACCGTCAGCTTTCCGGCTTCAAGGACGCCTTGGAGTTAATGGGTGATGAAAATCCTCTGCCGGCCGTGCTCGTGCTGCAACTGACTGAGCAGCACGCCACCCCCGCCGGCATCGAACGCCTCCTCAAAGCCCTGCGCCAGGAACCGCAGATCGAGGTCGCCCAATTCGACCTCGACTGGTTACGGCGCCTCCAAGCCATCCTGGAGCTCATACAACGCGGGGTCACCGTGATCGGCGTGCTGCTCGGTGTCGGTGTGCTGCTCATCGTGGGCAGCACTATCCGGGCCAGTGTCGAAAAGCGCCGCGAGGAAATCGAGGTGGCCAAGCTCCTCGGTGCCACCGATGCTTTTATCCGTCGTCCGTTTCTCTATACCGGCCTGTGGTACGGACTCCTGGGTGGCATCGTCGCTTGCCTACTCGTTGCCATCTCCTTGGGGCTCCTACAGGCGCCGGTGCAGCGGCTTGCTGCACTCTATCGCAGCGATTTCTCCCTGTCTATCATGAGTGCCGACACCCTGCTCAGCATCTGGATGGCCGGAGCCTTCCTCGGGGTCATCGGCTCGTGGCTTGCCGTCGGACGCCATCTCGCCGCCATCGAACCGTCGTAGGTAGACTCAGCAAGGCGAGGGATGGCATACCGCCTTGCAATCGCAGCTCAGGCAAGGGCCGTGGTTCTCAAGACAGCTCCTGGTGAGGCTTCGCGGCCAACCAGTCGAGTGTCTCCTGAGCAATCTCGCGCACGGAAGCGTCCCCGTCATCCAGTAGCGGCCGCACGTGCTCGGCCGCCTTGCAAGTGTTCGTCAGCGCCAAGTAATGACAGGCATCGGCGCGAACCTGCGGCTCTGGCGATCGGGTGAGTGCCACCAGCTCCGGTATGTGGCGACGCAGCGCGGTACTGCCTGCCAACTCTTCCAGTACGGCACTGACCCCGACACGCACCGCCATCGGAGTGTCCAGTGAGCCCGCCAGAGCGATGACCTGCGCCAGGCGCGCGGGATCCTCTTGCACCCGCTTCAGCGCCTGCAGCAGTCTACCCTGGGCCAGTAGCGAGCTGAAATACTGCTCCCAGCCGGTACCCTGAGCAGCGTGTTCGATCCACTCTGCCAGTTCGCCCGGCGTGTAGTTGCCATCGAGCTCAAAGGGGCCAATCCGTAACCAGGGGACAGTGCGGGTCCCGACCGCCTTCGCCACCTCCGGATATTCCACCGTGTTGACCACCTCTAACCGAGCGAGGCGACCGGCCTTGATGGCATCGGCGAGAGACTGAAGCACAATCGGGCAATATACGCAGCCGGGGGCGACGAGCAGTAAAGCGTCAGGGCGCGCAGCCATCGCCGAATTTAGTCACCGTTGCCAGGATGCGAAAAGGCACTGGATAAAGCCCCGAGGCCACCGAGTGCTTTAGCTTCTACCTGCCGATAGGCCTCCGCCAACCGCGCTGCCCAAGCGGCGGCGTCCACCGCGGTCCGAATGCCGTCTTGGCGGATCTCGATCATGGCGCTCGGTAATCCACGACCCTCACCGTGCACGGGGATGGTGTAGTCGACCTCTCGTTCGATGGGGTAAGGCTCGTTATCGCCGACGGTAAAATTCCCGCCGCGGGTAAGCGTTCCAAGCAGCAGCGTGGCGAGACGACGCTCGCGCCCATAGGAGATGCCGATGTGCCACGGTCGCGACCGGCCGTTTAGCACTGGGGTGAAACTGTGAATGCTAAGCAGCAGACTAGAGCGCCGGGAACGGGCATCCAGCAGCCATCTGATGGCGTTGTGGTAAGGCCAAAACAGCGCATCGATGCGGGTGTCTCTCTCTCCAGGCGACAGCCCACGGTTACCTGGAATGGGGATGCCGGCACTTTGCTCGGCAATGGATTCCGCTCTATCGAGCGGTCGATTGCAGTCGATGACGAGACGCGAGTAGCCGCTCAACACGAGGGGCGCATCGAGGTACGTCGCAAGACGGCGCGCCACGTCAGCCGCCCCCGGATCCCACGCGATGTGATCGACCAATTGCGACGCCTCAAGGCCCAACGTACCGAGCCGTCGAGGCACCCGATTGGAAGCGTGATCGCAAACCAGCACCGCGCTACTGGCCCCATCGGCATTGACTATCTCGACGGCGGGTGCCTCATCGGACCCCAACCAGGACGATGGCGCGACGTTCCTATCGTTAAGGGTCATCATTTCGATACCTAACTGTCTCTAGGACCGCAGCCGATCCCTTGTCGCAGCCTCAACACCAGGCGTAAGTGCGGTCGTTTCAAGGCCGCTCTTAACATTCCGGTGGAGCCTTCACTTCGTCTGTCCACACCTTGAAGCCTTTAAGCACATTAGGGCCGAAGGTATTACTGATCGGCACGTCCGCCGCATCTCGGCCCTGGGCAATGAGCACGCGCCCGATACGCGGCATGTTATTGCGCGGATCGAAGGTATGCCAGCGGCCACCTAAGTACGCCTCGAACCAGGCCGAGAAGTCCATGGGATCCGGCGAAGCCGGGACCCCTATGTCACCCAAGTAGCCGGTGCAGTACCGCGCTGGAATATTCATGCAACGGCAAAAGGTGACGGCCAGGTGGGTATAGTCGCGACACACACCCGTACGTTCATTAAACGCTTCCAGTGCAGTCTTGGTCGCCCGGGCATAGGGGTAACCGAAGGCCAGGTGCCCGTGGACGAAATCGCAGATCGCTTGTACGCGCGGCCATCCCGTCTCTGTCTGACCGAACAGAGACCACGCTGTTTCCGAGAGCCGGTCGGTTTCGCAATAGCGGCTACCGAGCAGAAACACCAGCGTCTCCGCCGGAAGATTCTCCACGGCGTGCTGCTGGGCCGACGGGTCGACCCTGTCCGGTAACCCGCTGTCGTTGACGATCGCGTCCGTGACAATACGCAGATCACCGGGCGGGGCGACGATACGGCTGCACCAATTTCCGAAACCGTCGCGATAGGCAGTGATGGGGGTCGTGGGGCTGGTGATGATGTGGTCGGCAACGACCAGATCGGACACGCGGGTAAAATGGATGTTCAGCATCAAAATCATGGGTGTCGGCTGCGGACATTCGTAGGTTAACTCGTATCCGAGGCGGATCTGCATCTTGAACTACTCCCGTATGAACCGAGCCGCGAGGTTTTCTCGCCGCATAGCCCGCTCACCTGCCATCCTGGTAACGTACCAGCAATTGAGTCACGTCACCGAACCAGATATCCACAGCACCCTCCAGGGAGGACAGCATGGTCACTTGCCAATGATGCTCGTGGGCTTTTAACGTCGATAACACTTCCGCCTCGAAGCCCGCACGCTGCACAAATTCCACCGCCTCGTTCAGCGCGTAGTCACATCCTAACCCCGCTACGGCACCCAGTATGGCCCCGGCCGGCCCCGAAACGGCACCAATCGTGGCGCCGGTGGCAGCCGCCGCCAACCGCCCCAGGTACGGTGTCGCGAGCCTCGCACCCATGCCACCTACCGCCGCTGCGCTGCTGCGTCCCATAGTAGCCTGTTCAATCACCTTGCCGGCAGCCGCCCCACCGGCCCGACCCGCCAGCGCCGTCCCGCTGATTAACGTTACGCCTATGACCGGTCTGGCAAACCCCTGTTCATAGCCGGCGACCGAGAGCTTTTTCGCCTGATTGTCCCAGTCGAAGGCCAATCGCACCCGCTGGGTGTCCAAAGGGTCTGTCGAATAGTCGGTGTTGCGCAGAACAAAATTCTGAAACGCCTGATCGAAAGCCTCCATGGACGAGACAAAACCTTCATACAACCCGGACAACGTGTCTTTATAACTTTGTTCCAGTGCCACGTCGGAGTGCTCTGGCTGCAAGACGATGTCTCGATACTGTCTTTCGATATAACGCTCAAGGTCGTACTCGACCGCTTCCGCTACGCCCATGACGCCGGGGCGAACGGCGTTCGAAGCAGTGGACATGAGAGCCTTTGCAACCAAGTCGTAGGAGGTACCCCAAGCGAAGTACCAATCACCGAACGTATCGACCCTGCGTTGCATCGCGGCAAAAACAGGGGCTGCGTTGGAGTGCAGTCTGGGCGCGGCACGAGCCCGCAACGCCGTCCTGGCGTTCTCGAGCTCGGCAACCTGCTGACGCACAAAGGAGGAGAACCGCTCCTCATCTGCCAACACCCGAGTGCGCCTTCCATCCTTGTTGCGATAGACCAACAGAACCTCAGGCTTGACCTGCGCTTGCACGCCAGCGCTGACAGCCGTCCGGTCTGCATGCACTGCCCGCTGGTAGTCCAGCCGGGCCATGAGGCTGTCAACAATACTGCGTCCCAGCAGAAAAAGCACTGTGACGATAGCCATGCCAAGGATCGCTCGCTTAATCAGCCTCGGCAGTACCAGCAGCGCAGCTCCAGAACCGCGCCGGCAGCCGGGGCAAGCCGCGGCCTTTGCGCCGTCGCCGACAAAATAGTGATGGGATCGCAGACTACTTAGGTCGCGCCCCACTGTTTCTAAGGAAATAGGCCCGTTGGCCGATGAGGTGCCATACGCAGTCATATAAAATCCTCTTCTGTGATTCGATGGCGCGACGATTCAAAACCTATAGGACGTCACCCAGAAATCCTCAACGTCGCTAGCATGGCTTCCCCGCAGCCTATTCCCCACTTAGCCATTATGGGCCAACACGCTGTACTCGCCCTGGCGGCATCTAGCCGAGGGGCGGTCGCGACGCTCGGCAGCCCCCCTCTTTGGCCGATCCAGGTCAATCGGCTAACGAGGGCCATCCCGTACCCTTCTCAATCACGTTATCGACCACGCGCCATGGCGTTCGACCCGCTGCGCTGTCACAAATCAGCCCCTCCTCACCCTCTCTCGGATATCCACCAAAGACCATGGAAGGCTTAGAAAACCGCACCCTTGGGCAGTACTTTATCGTCAAACCAATCGGGCGCGGGAATATGGGTAGCGTATACCTCGGCCACGATCCCTTAACCCATCAGGAGGTCGCGATCAAGGTGGCCCATCCGGAAGTCCTGCATCACGCTGAGGAGGGCGAACGCTACCGTAAGCTTTTCTTCAATGAGGCCAAGATCGCCAAGATACTGCAACACCCCAACATCGTTTCCGTCTATGACGCAGGCATCGTCGACGACCTCTACTACCTTGTCATGGAATACATTCCAGGGGGGCGTACGCTGCAAGCGCACTGTCAACCCGCTAGCCTGCTGCCCATTAGAGACGTCATCAACGCCGTCCGAAACTGCGCCGTGGCACTGGACTACGCCCACCGAAATGGAGTCGTTCACCGCGACATCAAGCCGAGAAATATTCTGCTGACCGAATCCCAAGACGTCAAAATCGGGGATTTTGGCATCGCCATCGCCTCTCAGCTCGATGTCACCAACACCCAGTTCTTGGGCTATGTCGGCTCTCCACTATATATGTCACCAGAACAGGTACGCGAGGAGATCGTCAACCCGCAAACCGACCTCTTCTCCCTCGGCGTCGTCATGTACGAGCTACTCACGGGCCAGCATCCTTTCGCCAGCCATACCCTGGCCTCCATCGCGCATCGCATCCTTCACGAGCACCCCCAATCGGTCAAAGCTCTAAGGCCCGATGTCTCGCCCCTGGTAGGACGAATCCTGCATCGAGCACTGCAAAAGCATCCACAAGACCGCTACAAGACTGGTATGGATTTGGCCGGAGATCTCAGCCTCGTGTTAGACAGCTCTCGGCGCCGGAGCAAAAAGCTAACCGACCAGACCTCCTTCGAGCGCATCGCGAAACTTCGTTTCTTTACGGATTTCTCGCGCTCTGAGATAGCCGAGGTAATCCATGCCAGCACCTGGCAGGAATTCGCGGCGGGGGTGAACATCCTCCTAGAAGGGGAGACTGCCGCAGACTTCTTTATCATTGCCTCCGGAAGCGTCCTCGTGCGACGAGGCGAGGCTACCATCGCGACCCTGAGTGTTGGGGATTGCTTCGGCGAAATGGGCGCGTTAGGTAAACGAAAGCGCAGTGCTAACGTGATCGCGCAAACCCGCGTCTCAGCGCTGCGGGTCAACACAGGGCTCCTCAATGCCACCTCAGCGCATTGTCAGCACCGCTTCTATCAAGCCTTTGTGGCCATCCTAATCGATCGTCTAGGCTCAACAACCGGCCGGCTCGTCACCAATCACCCCTAACAAGCTGTTGTAAAACTGTCGCGCGCGCCGGCAGAGCAAGGCGCACGGCGGCGACAAAATCGTCTGGCACGATTTTGAACAGCGTTCCGCCTTGCTCTCGGGCCGCTCGCTACGGTTTTTTCACAACCTCTCAGCCCCCCGTCACCGGCGGAAAAAAGGCCACTTCGTCTCCGTCGCAGACCCGCTGAGTGCTGTCTGCATATTGCATATTGATCGCCATGAGCGTGTTCGCCGGCAAAGCCCTTTCACCCGAAACTTTGCGCCAGACGTCCTCCACCGTGGTGATCCGTCCCACGTCCAGGCGATCCTCGGCTCGCCCCATGCGCTCCCTCAAGCTAGCAAAGTAACGGACCCGAATAGCCATAATGCTTTGAACTCCCAAGATTATGTCCAAGATTCCAGCACTGCACCCAATTGCGTGACAGACGAGATCACCGCATCGGGGGTTTCCGTACCGTCCCAGGCTCGTCGGTGCGGATTGATCCAGACTGTGCGCATACCCACCGCCCCAGCACCCATGACGTCGCGCTGCGGATCGTCGCCCACATGCACCGTTTCCTCTGCTCGCACGCGGCCCTTCGCCAGCGCCAGCTGAAAGATCCGCGCATTGGGCTTGGGGACGCCTGCCTCCGCCGCTGTCACCACGAAATCAAAGTAGTGGCCGATTCCGATGTGATAAACATCGGCGTTGCCGTTGGTAATGGCACCCAAAAGATACACACCCTGCAGCGCGTTCAGCACCTGCCGGACACCTTCAAATAGAGCCACCTCGTTACGCGCGAGCCAAAATAGCTTGAATCCGGTCTCGACAGACTCCGGATCATAATCGGATTCGGTAAGAATAAAGGTCAGCCACTGCTTTCGCAGCAACGTGATATCATGCTGCAGCTGCGGATAACGCGAGACGTAGTCCTTACGATGGGCAGTCAACTCGCCCGCGGAATAGCGATCGACCACTCGCGGATAATTACAAGCCAACCAGTCGTACAGTACCGCCTCGGCACGCGCGAGCACCGGTTCACAATCCCACAACGTATCGTCCAAATCGAACGTAACACACTTGATGCTCATGGCTTACCGACACGACTCCTCGCAAGTTGGAGAAACCTGGCTATGGTCATCGTTAGGCTACGTCGGGCAGGGGCCATCGTTTCGGCAGTTTGATGATCTTTGCCCCTGGGGGCCGCCGACCCGAGGCCGCAAGGGACGCCGTAGGAATGTCAACTCTTAATACCAACGCCTCGGTCTAGCAAGTACAAACTAAATGCCGTCAACACTAAGACAAACCCTAGGATGATACCAAAGGCCACAGCAATCGGTATATCCGAAACGCCGAGCAACCCGTACCGAAAGGCATTCACCATATAGAGGATAGGGTTTGCCAACGATAGCTGCCTCCAAAACTCAGGAAGGAGTTCAATCGAATAGAATACGCCGCCCAGGTATGTCAGTGGTGTCAACACGAAGGTCGGGACAATGGAGATATCGTCAAAAGATTTAGCGAATATACCGTTAATAAATCCGGCTAGGGAAAACACCAGGGCGGTCAGACCAAAGACCATCACGGTGGCGGGAAAGTGGCTAATGGGAATGTCCGTGAAGCATCTGGAAATCGCCGCCACCACCCCGCCTACCAGCATGCCACGCGCAACTCCGCCACTGACATATCCCGCCAAAATCACCCAATTGGGTACCGGTGCTATTAACAACTCCTCGATATGCCTCTGAAACTTAGTGCTGTAGAAAGACGACACAACATTAGAATAGGCATTACTGATGACCGACATGAGGATGAGCCCAGGAACAATATAATCGATGTACCGATATCCTGACATCGATCCTATCTGCTGGCCCATCAATTTTCCGAAGATAACAAAATACAAAACGGTCGTCACCGCTGCCGGCAATACCGTCTGTTTCCAGATCCGCAGAAAGCGGAGCGCCTCCTTGGTGACAATCGTCCGATAGGCAACCCCACAGCCCCGACACCTCATCGCTCACCCATCCCTGCCACCTGCTCGTTCTGTCCTTTGCCCTCAACCAGATCGACAAACAACTGCTCCAGGCGATTCTGCTTGTTGCGCAGACTGATCACCTCGAGACCGAAGCGTGACAGGGCCTCAAACAGGCCGTTGAGGCCCTTGTCTTTGGTCACTTCGACTTCGCAAGTATAGGCATCCAATAGTTTACAACGATAGCCAGGCACCACTGGTAGCTGCTGGACTCGCTGTTTGAAATAAAGAATGAAAAGCTCCGTTTGCAATTTGCCCAGCAGAGCGTGCAAGGCACTGTTTTCAATGATCCGGCCATCAGCGATGATGGCGACGTTTCGGCAGAGGCTCTCTGCCTCCTCCAGATAGTGAGTGGTGAGTATGATGGTGGTGCCGTTAGCATTGATGATCCGCAGAAGCTCCCACAGAGAGCGTCGGATTTCGATGTCGACTCCCGCAGTGGGCTCATCGAGGATCAACACTCTCGGCTCGTGTACCAGAGCCCTGGCGATCATGAGACGCCGTTTCATTCCTCCGGAAAGTTCCCTGGCAATCGTGTGGCGTTTGTTCCAAAGCCCGAGTTGGGTCAGACTCTCCTCGGCACGTTGGTGAGCCCTCTTGCGGCTGATCCCGTAGTAGCCGGCTTGATTGATGACGATTTCCCGAACCGGCTCGAATACGTTGAAGTTGAATTCTTGGGGCACCAGGCCAATGAGACGTTTGGCGGCCTCGGGTTGCGTATCCAGATCATGTCCGCCAATGATAACCTTGCCGGAAGTCTTGGTTATCAGAGACGTGATGGCACCGATGGCGGTGGACTTGCCCGCACCATTTGGACCCAGCAACGCAAAGAAATCTCCTGCGGGGACATCCAGATCAATACCCTTGAGGGCTTGAACACCGTTGCGGTAGGTCTTGCGCAGCGCACGGATCGACAGTGCGGGAGTGCTCATGCTGACAGGTTGTAGAAAGACCGTCGCGAACGGCCCGAGAGCCAGGCGGACGGCGCGAAGCCGAGAGACCTATCAGATGCATAGGCGAGGAGCGAGCACCTCCCAACGCCGCTATCGGGTCGTGTAGCAGGTTTTTTCACAACCTCTGAGTTTACGCCGATCATTTCCGGCCAAGGTCATCGTTTCGTCAGGGGTTCCCGCCAAACGGCGAAGCGGCGCCAAGCCATGGGAGCCGCGGGGTGTGTCCGGCAGGAATACCGGGCTCAAGCCGACGGCCCGTGCCCACCAGACATCCCGTGCGCCGCCGGGTTGGCTACCATGTCCGAGAGACAGGTCGATTCAGGGTGCCGAGACGGCGATCATAGCCGGTTTTCAAGACCTTTCAGCAGCTGTTTTAAAAATTACTGCGCTTGCCTGAGCTGCGTTGCACGGCGGCCCGCAATCCTCATGTACGCCCTTGTACACTCCGGTTGTTACTCGCCCCATCCTTGGGGCGCGCCCCTTCGGGGCCAGCTTCCAGCTGTTCAAAATCGTTCCCGACGATTTTGTCGCCACCGTGCGCCTTGCTCTGCCGGCGCTCGTAACATTTTTAAAACAGCTTCTCAGGGGTCAACGGAGAGGGTGACGCCACCGGTGTCGCGGGTGAGTTAACTCACTATCAAACAAGCCGGCAAGCTCTTGCAGCATGACGCCCCCCAACTGCTCGGCATCCGCCAGCATCACGGCACGACGGTAGTAGCGGGTCACATCATGACCTATCCCAATGGCCAGCAATTCGACCGAGCGGGTATTCTCGATGTGCGCGATGACCTCCCGCAGATGCCGCTCCAGGTACCCGGCACCGTTTGCTGACAGAGTGGAATCGTCCACTGGCGTTCCATCGCTGATAACCATCAGGATACGTCGCTCTTCAGGACGCCTGAGCAACCGCTGATAGGCCCATGTCAGTGCCTCACCATCGATGTTCTCCTTCAGGAGCCCCTCCCGCAGCATCAGCCCGAGATTGCTTCGGGCTTGCCGCCAAGGCATATCAGCCGACTTATAGATGATATGTCGTAGATCGTTTAATCGACCTGGATTCGCTGGCTTGCCGCCCTCGATCCAGCGCTCACGCACTTGCCCTCCCTTCCAAGCCCGCGTGGTAAAACCCAGGATTTCGGTCTTGACCCCGCATCGCTCCAAGGTTCGCGCGAGCACATCGGCGCTGATGGCGGCAACGGTGATCGGCCGTCCACGCATCGAGCCGGAGTTATCGATGAGCAAGCTCACAACGGTATCTTGAAACGCTGTTTCTTGTTCCCACCTGTAGGCAACGGGATTTAGGGGATTCGCCACCAGACGCGCCAAGCGGGTCGTATCGAGGAAACCGTCCTCCCTATCAAACTGCCAGCCGCGCAGCTGTTTGGCCAGCAGCCGCCTCTGCAGGCGGTTGGCCAATCGTCCTATCATGGCATCAAAATCGCGGACCTGCCGATCCAGATGCGAACGAAAGCGGGCCAGCTCCTCCTGGGTGCAAAGCTGTTGTGCATGGACCACCTCGTCAAAATCCGTCATGTAGGCACGGTAGCTGGACGATGCACTGCAGTTCACCGATCTCCAGACACCGGCAGGCGTATCCTTCGGCATCCAACGCTGCTCCGCCGCCCCCGGTGAAGAGATTCCATCAGGCTCCTGGTGCGAGCTCATACCATGAGCCGTTGTTGAGTCAAGCCGATGCTGATCTTCCAGCGCCTTAGGCGGGCCACCTTGTGCCTCACTTGCCATGGATTCGGCGCTTTGGGGGTCGGATTCCTCTCCTCCCTGTTCTGGCTCGTCCGGAGCTTCCCGCTCGACGGAATCCGATGCCGCCGTCACATCCAAGCCAAGGGCCACCAAGATTTCCATCACGATCTCGGCAAAACGCCGTTGGTCTGAGAGGTTTCGGCTGAGGCGCACCAAAGCGCCACCGATCTTGGGTGTGAGCTCCCGTCGCTGGGTATCGAGCAGGCGTGCAGCCGGCGCCGGGGGAGGACTGCCTGTCATGGCCTCCCGCGCCATGAGTTGCACCGAGTCAGGCAAACGCAAGGCATTTGGCTTCAGGGGCTCGCGCTCGGCCGCGTCTCGATAGCGAGCGGCGAGCCACGCCTCGAGGTTGGCCGCGACCCCCACCATTCGCCGCGCCCCCAGGGCCTCACAGCGAGCTTGCTCCAAGCTATCGAACACCTCCCGAGCACTCGACTCACCCGGTGCCAATGCCTCATGCAAAGCGCGATCATGGTATCGCACCTGCAGCGCCAAGGAATCCGCTTCTCCGCGCAGACGAATGACGTCCGATGGAGTCACCTGTACGGAGGGTGCGTGCAAATACACCGTATTGTTCTCGATGGTGGCACGGGCATGCCGGAACTCAACGCTGAGATCTTTGCGCTGGGCAAGCGCCCGCGTCGCCGCCCGCGTAACCCATTCGAAACGTTGCCGGCGATCGCGGTCCTTCACTTCAGTCTTAGCCACTCGGCTAAAAGTCATACTGACCCCCACGCCAGCTCGCTTGTTGGGGATGGCGAACGACATTTGCGGAGGAGCGAAAGCGGCCAATAGCCCTCATCTGGACAGATTTCTCGCGCTTCCCTTGCATAGCCAACCCCTATCTCGGTGCCGATCGGACGTCCCGGAGAGCACCTGGTGGTTTGACGATGGCCGTGTACCCGCAAAGTCTATCCGAGGGTCAGTTCGGAGGGGGCTTCTCCGAGCTCGCTTCCGAAACACCGCTGGTAATACTCAGCCACGATAGGTTTTTCCGTTTCGTCGCACTTGTTGAGGAACGTCAATCGAAAAGCAAACGCCAGGTTCCTGAACAGCAAGGCATTCTCTGCCCAAGTGATCACGGTGCGCGGACTCATGACGGTGGAAATATCACCATTCACAAGCCCCGAGCGGGTCATCTCCGCGAGATTGACCATTGCGCCCACCGTGGCTCGCCCGTCTTCGTCAGCATAGGCGGGCACTTTTGCCAAGACGATGTCCACCTCTGCATCGTGTTCCAGGTAATTCAGTGTCGCAACGATATTCCAGCGGTCCATTTGCCCCTGGTTAATCTGTTGGGTACCGTGATAGAGTCCGGTGCTATCCCCCAGGCCGATGGTATTGGTGGTGGCAAACAACCGAAACGCCGGATGGGGCCGGAGTACCCGAGATTGGTCGAGGAGGGTGAGCCGCCCCTCGGCCTCCAAGACCCGCTGAATCACGAACATGACATCCGCACGACCGGCATCGTACTCATCGAACACCAGCGCAGTGGGGTTCTGAAATGCCCAGGGGAGGATGCCTTCCCTGAACTCGGTCACCTGATGTCCATCGCGCAGGACGATGGCATCCTTGCCCACCAGATCCAACCGGCTGATGTGGCTATCGAGGTTGACCCGTACACAGGGCCAATTGAGCCGGGCAGCTACCTGCTCGATGTGGGTCGATTTGCCGGTTCCGTGGTAGCCCTGAATGAGCACCCGACGACCGAAGGCAAAACCCGCGAGGATCGCTAGAGTGGTGGCAGGGTCGAAACGGTACGCTTCATCGACCTCGGGCACATGCTCGGTCGGTTGGCTGAACGCCGGAACTTGAAAATCGCTGTCGATACTGAACGTCTGGCGCACAGAAATCCTGATATCCGGGACACTTGAACGACCAACGTCGGTATCTGAATTCGAGGGCAGCAACATCTCCATCGCCTAGGCCCCGCCTCTGGAGCCACTTCGAAGATCGGCTCGGGCCAGCAGCCCCGACAGCCGACCGGGTTTAGCATCCGCCCAACCTCGCCGAGGGCGCCATCCATCTGCCGCATTGTATCCAATGGGCAGGTACGGCAACCAGAGCGCTCAGAAGCTGTTTTAAAAATTACTGCGCTTGCCTGAGCTGCGTTGCGCGGCAGCTCGAAATGCTCATGTACTCCTTTGTACACTCCGCGTTACTCGCCCCATCCCTGAGGCTCGCTCCCTCGGAGCCAGCCTGCGGCTGTTCAAAATCGTTCCGGACGATTTTGTCTCGCTGCCGTGCGCCTTGCTCTGGCGGCGCTCGTGACATTTTTAGAACAGCTTCTCTCAAGAAACAAAACTGAAAGCAGCCGTTTTCATGTCACCTTGTACCTCATGCGCGTTTCTTAAGAGAACACCTGACCCGCGCGCGGGGTTGGGATGCTCAGAGGTCAATCAGCCGGTGCCGTTGCGGCGCGCCAGTAGCTCGTGCACCAAAGGCGCCAACATCAGTTCCATCGCAACCCCGATCTCTCCGCCAGGAACCACAATGGTATTACGCCTCGACATGAAGGACTTGTGGATGTTTCGTAGTAAGTACGGGAAGTCCACTGGGCACCTGCTCGTGTTCGCAACACGGATCACCACCATGCTCTCATTGAGCGTAGGCACATCGCGCGCAATGAAAGGATTAGAGGTATCCACCATGGGAACCGGTTGAAAGTTGATATCCGTGCGCGAGAACTGCGGAGTAATGTAACGCACATAGTCCGGCATACGGCGCAAGATCGTGTCCGTCACCGCCTCTACGCTGTAACCCCGCTCACCCATATCGCGATGGATCTTCTGAATCCACTCGAGGTTAACGATGGGCACCACGCCGATCTTCAAGTCCATATATTTCGCAATATCAACGCTGCCGTTGACAAAACACCCGTGCAAGCCCCGGTAATACAAAATATCCGTGTTCTCCGGGATCGGCTCCCAATCGGTGAAGGTGCCGGGACGCTGCCCAAACTCAGCGGCCTGCTCGGCACTGTGCAGATAGCGGCGGTGTCGACCGGTGCCTTGCATGGAATACTCCGCCATCAGCGCTTCTAGCTCTTCAAGAAGATTAGCTTCCGGCGCAAAATGACTGAGGGTCTTACCTCGGCTAGCGGCATCCTGGAGGGCGGCTGGGAACGCCACCCGATCGTAACGATGAAAGCCGTTGCCATCGATGATGGCGAAAGTCGCACCCTCGCGACCCAGAATGTGAGCAAAGGCATCGATAACGGCGGAGCTCCTCGCTCCCGAGGAACCAGTCACTGCGATGATGGGATGTTTACGCGACATAAAGCTAGTTTCCTTCGATCACTACCTGCCAGCCTCTGAGCTTTTGAAAAAACGCGCTACGTAACGCGGCAGCGGTGTTGTGCGGTGCTCGGCGGCTCGCCTATCTACCTGATTATGTCTCCCAGCTTCACGCCATCCGCCTAGCTCTCTCGGCCCGCTTGCGACGGTTCTCTGAGAGACTCAACTCTCAGCGGCCACACTTCAGCCGCGCCGCATCGGCGCCGTCCGCAGATGAGATGGCGGTACACCAGAAGTCGAGTGCTCGGCCTACCTCGCCCGGGCACACTATACCACCATTACGTGTTACCGGCAGATGGAAACTTTATCCCACCATAGTCATCGCTTGTCCACCATTGCTCCGAAAAGAGCCGCTGCACACCCGCGCAGGACTCACTCTGTACGGTTTTGCAAAGCAAGCCCAGGGAACACTGCTCCACGCGGCCCGCGGAGGACACGATAGGTTTTGTGGCCATGGTCATCGTTTCGGCAGGTTCCTTCGTCCCCAACGCAGCAGGACCAAACTGCAGGCATGAGGCGAACCACCGCCGTAACACGCCCCTTGCCCCTAGAGGAGTTTGATCTCCCTAGAAAATTGGCCTAGAAAAGTGTAGCGTAATCGCATGGAATCATTTGACTTGCAGTGGTATGCCCAAGAAGCTCTACATTAAGACCTTCGGTTGTCAGATGAACGTGTATGACTCCGCGAAGACGGCGCAGCTGTTAGGCAATTCGCATGGCCTTACCCTCACTGACATCCCCGAGCAAGCCGATGTGTTGTTGATCAACACCTGCTCTGTGCGCGAAAAAGCCCAAGAAAAGGTCTTCTCCCAGCTCGGTCAATGGCGCGAATGGAAACAGCGACGCCCGGATCTCGTGATCGGTGTCGGTGGCTGTGTGGCCAGCCAGGAGGGAGAATCGATACGGCGGCGTGCACCTTACGTTGACCTCGTCTATGGCCCGCAAACCTTACACCGCGTACCCTCGATGCTCGCTCAGGCCAAGCGTCTTCGTCGGCCTGTCGTTGACATCTCTTTTCCGGAAATCGAGAAATTTGACGGCCTACCTGAACCCCGCGCGGATGGCCCGACGGCCTTCGTCTCCGTCATGGAGGGGTGCAGTAAGTACTGTTCCTTTTGTATCGTCCCCTATACGCGGGGCGAGGAATTCAGCCGGCCTTTCGATGATGTGTTTGCAGAAGTCGCGAGCCTGGCGGAACAAGGCGTGCGGGAAATCGTGTTTCTTGGGCAAAACGTTAACGCCTACCGCGGCCTCATGCACGACGGTGAGCCAGCCAGCTTGGCCTTGCTGATCCAGTATGCGGCGACCATCGATGGTGTGGATCGAATACGGTTCACCACCTCTCATCCATCTGATCTGTCCGCGGATCTCATCGAGGCTTTCCGCGAGGTACCGCAACTCGTGGGTCATTTGCACCTACCTGTGCAAAGTGGCAGCGACCGAATCCTCCAACTCATGAAGCGTGGCTACAGCGCCCAGGACTATCGACACAAAGTCAGCGCGCTGCGCGCTGCGCGTTCCGATTTGACACTCTCATCGGATTTCATCGTTGGCTTCCCAGGGGAAACCCACGAAGATTTTGAAGCGACCCTTCAACTCGTTGAAGACATCCAGTTTGATCAGTCATTTAGCTTTATCTTCAGCCCTCGCCCTGGGACACCCGCAGCAGCCCTTCCGGATCACGTTCCCCCGTGGGTCGCCAAAGACCGCCTCGCCACCCTCCAGGCGCGCCTGAGCGGCCAGGGTGCGGCCATCAGCCAACGGATGGTGGGAACAATCCAGAGGGTGCTCGTGGAAGGCCGAGCCAAGAGAGATCCGACCGAGCTTGCAGGCCGCACCGAGAACAATCGCATGGTGAATTTTCGCGGCCGGCAGTGGTTAATCGGAGATTTCGTCGAGGTTCTCATCACCGAAGCCCTCCCCAATTCATTGCGCGGCGAGATTGCCGACTATGCCAACACGCCTGCCGATGCAACAAGAGCTCACTACGCTGACTGAATCGCCATCTGTGCCTGAACAGATCTTCCTTCGCCAAGCGAGTTCCGAACCTCGGGATGTTAGCCACATTCGACTGGAGCCCGCTGACAACGACCGCCTAGCCAATCTTTGTGGCCCGCTTGACCAACACCTGCGTCAGTTAGAACTGCGTTTGGGGGTAGAGATCAGTAACCGTGGCAACGACTTTCGCGTGTCCGGGCCACCCACTCCGGTGCGGGCCGCCACAGCGATCATTGAGGAACTCTACGAGGTGACCCGTGTGGAGGCCCTTACCGCCGCGCGGGTGCATGTGTTTTTGCAAGGTTCGGGCGTGGATGCAAGCCTCGATGAGAGCAAAGAAAGGGAAATCGTGGTGCGCACTCGTAGCGGCCTCATTCGAGGCCGGGGGCCCAACCAATGCCACTACGTTCAGAACATCCGAACCAATGGTCTAAATTTTGGTATCGGTCCCGCAGGCACCGGTAAGACCTACCTGGCGGTCGCCTGCGCGGTCGAGGCTTTAGAGACAGAAAAAGTCAGGCGGTTAGTCCTCGCGCGACCGGCTGTGGAAGCGGGAGAGCGGTTGGGTTTCCTCCCTGGCGATTTGGCGCAAAAGATCGATCCTTACTTGCGGCCGCTTTACGATGCTCTGTATGAAATGCTCGGGTTTGAGCGCGTAAGCAAGCTCATTGAGCGAAGTATCATCGAGATCGCGCCGCTTGCCTTCATGCGTGGCCGAACACTCAATGAATCTTTTGTCATTCTCGATGAGGCGCAAAATACCACCATCGAACAGATGAAGATGTTCGTGACCCGCATCGGATTTGGAACAACGGCCGTCGTTAACGGTGATGTGACACAAGTCGATCTACCCCGGGGCCAACGCCCCGGTCTTTGCCATGTCATCGATGTTCTAAAGTCCATCGATGGCATCAGCTTCACCTTCTTTGACGCCAAGGATGTGGTACGTCATCCGCTAGTCGCGCGAATACTCGAGGCCTACGAGGCCCATGAAGAGAAAGGGAGAATCGAGCCCCACTGACCGCTCCTTGCTGCTCGAGGTTGACCTTCAGGTGGCTACCAAAGAACAACCCCTGCCTGGACCTGAGCAGTTCAGCGCCTGGATAGGTGCAGTCCTGGCCCAGCGTTTGGACAAGGCCGAGGTAACGGTGCGTATCGTGGACGAAGCCGAAGGTGCGGCGCTAAACGAGCGCTTCCGTGGTGGCAGTGGCGCCACCAACGTGCTCGCCTTCCCCTTCGAATCCCCAATCGGACTCGCGCTACCCCTGCTCGGCGACATTGTCATCTGTGCCCCGGTCGTACGACGCGAGGCTCAACAGCAAGGAAAAGATCCCGAGGCACACTGGGCGCACATGGTGGTTCATGGAGCGTTGCATCTGCTGGGATATGATCACCAAACTCCCCCGCAAGCAGACCACATGGAATCCCTTGAGCAAACGATCCTTGCCGTCCTAGGCTTCCCCAATCCCTACGTCGAGGCCAGTACACCATGACCGAAGATTATGTGAGCAGTCCTTCCGGGCGCCGTTCCTGGTTGGAACGTCTAAGCCAAGCCCTCATGGGAGAGCCCCAAGATCGGGAACAGTTGCTCACGCTACTACGAGACGCCGAAGAACGGCAGCTCGTAGACGCCGATGCCCTCAGCATGATCGAGGGAGCCCTGCAGGTGGCGGAAATGCGGGTTCGCGATATCATGATTCCCCGGGCGCAGATGGTGGTCGTGCAGCAGGATGCGGCACCAGAGGATTTCATCCATACCATCATTGAGTCTGGCCATTCACGCTTCCCCATCATCAGTGACAGCCGAGACGAGGTGGTCGGGATACTCCTGGCTAAAGATCTGTTAGATTACTTCGCGCGTGGTAACGTTGGCAGCTTCAATTTGCGCGACGCCATGCGCCCGGCGGTATTCATTCCCGAAAGCAAGCGTCTGAATATACTGCTGCGAGAGTTCCGGGCGCGACGTAATCATATGGCGATTGTGGTGGACGAGTACGGTGGTGTCGCAGGACTGGTGACTATAGAAGACGTGCTAGAGCAGATTGTCGGCGAAATCGACGACGAACACGACATCGATGAAGAGTATTACATTAAACCTCATGGGGGAAACGAATACATGGTCAAAGCCCTCACCCCCATCGAGGATTTCAACGAGTACTTCCACACCACTTTCAGTGACCAGGAATTCGATACCATCGGTGGATTAGTTATCAAAACCTTCGGTCATCTGCCTCGGCGCGGCGAAACCTGCACCATCGATGGCCTGCATTTCACCGTGGTACGCGCTGACAAGCGACGCGTGCACCTCTTTAGGGTACAGGCGTCGCGTCCAGAGGCCATTCGGGCAAACAACGCGACGACCAGCATTTACGGCCAGCGCCAGGCATAGCGCAACCGCGCACGACGACGCCGGGTTTCGATGAGAAGCGGTGCGATTACCCGCGCCTGGCACGGCAGCCACGCTAACGCCACCGCACTCCTGGCCGGGCTCGCCCTGCCCTTAGCCTTTGCGCCGTTTGGCCTCTTACCCCTTGCCGTACTGGCCCCAGCGGTATTGTTCGTCCTCTGGGAAAGGGCTTCGCCAGCTCAGGCGTTGTTGCGCGGCTGGCTCTTTGGGCTCGGTCTGTTTGGGCTCGGGGTGTCGTGGGTGCATGAAAGCTTTCAGTATAGCCACGTCGGAACCACCGTTGCCGTCGGCCTCACCGCGCTTCTGGTCGGTTTTCTAGCCTCGTTCCCAGCGCTGGCGGGATATCTCGCAGCCCGCATCGCCACCGGCAGTCAACCGGTCAGGCTATTGTTGCTGCTACCCGCCGCTTGGGTGTTAGCCGAATGGACGCGTGGGTGGTTTCTGACCGGATTTACTTGGCTTCAGCTCGGTTACAGCCAACTGGATTCGCCCCTACGAGGCCTGGCTCCCCTGGTGGGTGTCTACGGTGTCAGCTGGTGCGTGGCATCTCTTGCCGGCGGGCTGGTGCTGGCAGTGGGAAAGGGACGCCGCGCACTGCTCATCTACTTCGGCGCCGTGCTGGCCGTGTTAGCGGGCAGCTACGGCCTGGAACGGGTACAGTGGACCGAAGCGCGTGACAAGGCTATCCAATTGGCCTTGGTGCAGGGAAATATTCCGCAGGAGCTCAAGTGGCAACCCGGCGCGCGCCAGCGCACGGTGGACCGGTATTTTGGCCTCACCCGCGAACACTGGGATGCGCATCTCGTCGTGTGGCCAGAATCGTCCCTGCCTGGGTTTCTCCACGACTTCATCCCCGCTCTAGCCCAGCTCGCCGACGAGGCCGAGGACCACAGCCCCGATATCCTGCTGGGCATCGACGTGCTCGAGGGCACCACCCAGCAGTATTTCAACAGCGTGCTGGCCCTGGCCCCCCAGACCAGTTTCTATCACAAGCGCCATCTGGTGCCCTTTGCCGAGTATCTGCCCCTCGAGAAAGTGCTGCGTCCTTTGGTCGATGTCCTTGACCTTCCTGTATCGCGCTTCAGCCGGGGCCCACCTCGGCAGCCACCCGCACAGGTTGCAGGAGAAAAGGTTGGCATCTCGGTGTGTTACGAGTTTGCGTTCGGCGAGGAAATCATCCAGTCGCTACCCCAAGCCACGTTGCTGGTCAACGTCAGTAACGACGCGTGGTTCGGCGATTCCATAGGCCCACACCAAAATCTCGAAATGGCGCGCATGCGGGCAGTCGAGACAGGTCGGTATCTCGCACGGGCAACCAATACGGGGATCACGGCCGTCATCAGCCCAACAGGGGACATCGAGGAACGTCTCCCTCAGTTCGAGGCCCGTGTGCTGCGCGCCGAGGTCTATCCGATGACCGGCGCGACACCCTACGTGCGCATGGGTAACATCCCGGTGCTGATGGGGCTTGCCGCGGCACTGGCGGTGGCCGGCATCGGTGGGTGGCGCACCATGAACAAACCCTCGTGACCGCACGGCAGCGCCAGCGCCCTGCCAGCACCGCCTTGACGGGTTCGACACGCTCGTCCCATCACACGCCGGCTCCTGACAGCCAGCGCGACGGTGATCCGCTAGCTAGCCGGCCGGCTTACGCCCCTGCCCCTAGTTGATTGCCCCTCTGATGTATCGACCCTCTTCGAAGCCCACGAATAGCCTATTGAGGTAGGGATGGTCTATCGGCTTCCCCGACGCATCGGGTTCGAGATTGCGCTCTGCCACATAGGCCTCACGGTCGCTTTCGTGCACCAGCACGTGATACCAGGGCTGGTCCTTAGGCGGCCTGGTGCGCGCCACTTGCTCGTACCACTCATCCGTACCTTGGAAGCCTGCATCCACGTCGATGATGACGCCTCGGTAATCGAACAACCGATGATGGACCACCTGTCCCACCGAAAACCGCGCTTGCATCGTAGCCATACGTTCTACTCCTAACAATTGAGACAGCATACCTACTCATACTGCGCAATCACACCATGAAAACCGTCGCACCGATGCAGCGAACTGGGCGCCCTAGGTACTGGGTAGGCCTCGCCGGTACTTCCACTCAAGAGGTTGTGAAGAAACCTGCTACACCACCCGATAGCGGCGTTGGGCGGTGCTCACTCCTCGCCTATCTATCTGATAGGTTCCGTCGCCGCGGCCCGCTCGCGCCGGTTTTTTGACAACCTCTCAGCCGAACACTATCACGTCCTTCACCGGAGCCGTTAAGGCTACCGCTATCGGGCGCAGCCGAAACAGCGCGTATTGCGTTCATGACGTATGCCTTAGGCGATTCTGCGACAAAAAACAGCGTTGAGTTTGTTAGAATTTTGCAGAGCCCCTGGCAACACCCTCACATCATGACAGCACCCCCCACTCTACCCACTAAGCCATCACCCGATATGGAATCTGATCTCGAACGGTTCCGGGTTCGCGATAAGGTCACGATCCAACGTATTCTTTCGGATCTCGCGCGCCATAACCGGCAAATCACGATCTATTTCGATGCGGGCCAAGATTTCATCTTGAGCGCTGTCATCGGCTACGACCCGAAGACAGCAGTCGTTTATCTCGACTGCAGCACAGATGAAACCGCCAATCAACGCTTGTTGCACGCCCAACAGAGGATCGCCGTCACCACCCACAATCAAGTGCCGATCCGGTTTAGTATCGCCCACCTTGCCATGGCGGAACAGCAAGACTATCCGGCTTTCGCGGTTCCGGAGCCAGATGCCTTGATCCGAGTGCAACGCCGACAGTTCTTTCGCGTCGCCACACCGGTGGCCAATCCGCTGATCTGTCGCTTCCGCGCTCCGGACGGAGCAACTTGCGAAGTGACCGTGGTGGATATCAGTCTCAGCGGTATGGGCTTGATCGTCCCCGAGGACATTCCCGAGCCGATGCTGGCGATCGGCCAGCAGATCCCTGTGTGCCATATCGAGCTACCGGGTCAAGGCTCACTCGAGACAGGCTTCGAGGTACGCAATCGCTATGCGCACAGCGCGCGGCCTGGAAAACCCCAGATTGGGTGCCGGTTTCTGCGCCTCGATTCACGCATGGCGGCGCGCCTGCAACGGTTTATACTTAAGTTAGATGTGGAGAAGAGGCGGCGGGTGCCCGAGAGTCCTTAGGATAAGGCGTGAGCCGGTATCCTTATTCTCCTTAGCCCAGTTGGTCACCCCCTGTGCCATCGAGAAACCAGGTGAGCTCAGCTAGCACCGAGCCGATACCAGCGCTGACTTGCGAACAGCAAACAACCGATGATGAAGCAGCGCTACGGGTTCAACGACAACAAGTCAGCGCCCTGAAAGCGCGCGAGGCCGAGATCCGGGATCTCTACCAACGCAAACGCACCCTGGAAGTGGAGTGTATCGCGGCGGAGGTGGCGCTACGGGCCCAAGCCTCTTGGAGTGCGAAACCGCATTTGCCGCGCGGTCAGGCAAGCGAGACCATCCAAAACCTCGACCACGTCCGTGCGCTTGAGCACGCACGCATGGCAGGGGAGGAGCCCCCTGATAAGCGACCAGAAGCCTCCGTCCGATACCCGATCGGAGCTCGATGAGGGTCGGCGGGCCCTGCTCGCCTGGCTCGAAGCCCCCCACGTTCAGGAGCGGTATCGAACCCGGCGCACCCTATGGGCGACGCTCTTAGCCGTGCTACTCGGAGCGATCTTGGCTGCGTTCACCGTTCATCCCACCTTCCTCTTGTTGCTTTTGCCGCTCGGCCCTATCTTCATCTTGCTGCGCCCTGGGCAAGATACGGAGTGGCGGCGCCTAGGGGCAAGACTTCGGTTTAAGGCGACGGGACTCGAGGCACCGAGCCAGTGGAACGCACCCTCGGTGCGTCAGAGGTTAGCGGAGCTCGAAGCGGCGATGGCGAGTCCCCTGCTTCCCGCGCCAGCCCTCGACGAAGCATTCCAAGACGAGACTACGGAGCATGCCGCTGCCTCGCTAGCAGACCCACTGACCGAACAAAGCCAACACCTGGCGGCCTTATTAACCGCAGGTGGGCTTGACCCCAATGCTTTCGACGCTGCGTTAGAACGGCAGCTACGGTTGATCACCGAGCTTGAGCGGTCGCAAGACGAGTTGGCTGAAGTCCAACAGGCGAGAAAAACGGCCACCGCTGAAGCGAACGAGATTCGTGAGCGGGTATTCGCCTACCTTGCACACCGAGGCACACCCCCGCCCGCCGGCCATGCCAACACTGCTGCTCTGACCGATGCGCTCGATCGCCTCGACGACCGCCGGCACGACAATCAGCGTTGCTGAAAACGTCGAGGCCCCAAGCGCGGAGACGCCGACCGTCCTTCGCCCCCTGCTAGAGCCCCCACCGGCCGCGCTGGCAGCGTTGATCGAGGCGGCTCAAACCAAAATCGGCCGCCAACTTGAGGGCGCGTTGATATTGCTTGCGGGACACTGAGCGGTCCAGCGGCGGGTGCGTATCGGCACGATAACAGGGACGGTATTGGTCCAGGAGGTTGAGATAGGTATTCTCGGAGATCTCGCGAGCGATAAAACTCAGTACTTCATTCGTCCCCGCCAGGTCTCCCGGCAAGACCAGGTGCCTCACAAGTAGGCCTCGGCGCGCTAACCCCCAGTGGTCTAAGATCAAATCACCCACCTGCCGGTGCATCTCCCGCACCGCCTGCTGACTCACCTCGACATAGTCACGCACCCTGGAGTACTCGCGAGCGATGATGGAGTTGCCGTATTTCATATCAGGCATATAGATATCGATGATGCCGTCGAGCAGCGCCAGGGCTTCCGGACTGTCGTAGCCACCGGTGTTATAGACGATCGGTAAGTGCAAACCCTGCCGCGCGGCGATGGACACCGCATCGATCACTTGTGCCACCACGTGACTGGGTGAAACCAGGTTGATGTTATGACAGCCTTCGGACTGCAGCTCGAGCATCATTCGAGCCAGTTCGCCAGTTTCGATCTCGCGCCCGACTCCCTTTTGACTGATCTCCCAGTTCTGGCAGTAAACACAGCGCAAATTACACCCACTAAAGAATATGGTGCCCGACCCGTTCCAACCCCGAAGCGGGTTTTCCTCGCCGTGATGCGGCCCGTAGCTATGTACGACGGCATGCACGCCGGTGCGACAGACTGCCCCCTTAACCGTGACCCGGCGGTCGATGCCGCAGTAGCGCGGGCACAACCGGCACCTTTCCAACAGTTGGTAAGCCTCCTGCGCGCGCTCAGCCAGCACTCCGCTCTCCACCAGATCAATATAGGCAGGCCGCCACTGAACCTGATGATCGGGATTGGTCGGCCCCGTCACCGTGTATGTTTCCACCACCACTGCCACATCCGCCTATAACAAGCTGGTTCAAGAACGACTGCGCTTGTCTGAGCGGCGTTGCACGGCGGCTCAGAATCCTCATGTACTCGGTCGTACACTGCGGTTCTGAGCCGCCGTGCGCCTTGCTCTGGAGGCGCCCGCGACGTTTTTAAAACAGCTTCTAAGAAAGCCTCGGTCTTCGTTTCCCCAACGGCTTATCCACTCCCCTCCGATCGCACCCCACCCCCGGCAACCACGTGCTTTGCCCAGCACGCTAAGAGTATTATGCAACCCAGGTAACGAGTGGATCATCCGCGTTAAAATCAGTTTACCATGCGCCATGGGAACCGGTTATGAGAAACACGTCAATGACTGGCGTATCGCATTGCGTCTTATGCATAGGCTTTTGGCTTGCTGCCCTGTTACTACCGGTCGGTGCAGCGGCCGACCCGCTGTCCCTCAAGCGGGTCATGCTCTCCACCGGAGGGGTCGGGTATTTCGAGCACGAAGCGCTGATAGAAGGCAATGCTGAACTGCATCTTGAGGTACCCCTGGAGCAGGTCGACGATGTGTTGAAAAGCCTCATCGTGCAGGACGACAGCGGCGACATGGCGACCATCGGCCTCCCCGGTCGCGAGCCGTTGACGCATATCTTTCGCGATCTACCGTTTACTCAGGACGCTTTGAGCTCCCCGCTGGCTCTCTTTAACGCTTTGCAAGGCGCCGAGGTGGAGGCCAAGGGACAGCGCCAACTCAAGGGCCGTCTCCTGCGTGTGGTTCCGGAAACCGCTGTCCTAGCGGGTAACCAGGGTACCATCACCCAACACCGAATCAGCTTGCTGACAGCGGACGGAGTGCGCCACTTCCTGTTCGAGGAGGCCGATGCCGTGAGGTTCGTCGATCCTGCGCTAGGGCGCCAGCTGGATCAGGCGCTGACGGCGATAGCACACCATCGGCTGCGCGACAAACGTACGCTGCGCATCACCTTTGCGGGCAATGGCAGGAGGGCGGTACGCGTTGGCTATGTGGTCTCAGCCCCGCTGTGGAAAACCAGCTACCGGCTGACTCTCGACAAGAGGGACGGCGCCAGCAAAGGATCCCTGCGGGGCTTTGCGGTGCTCGAAAACATGAGTGGCCACGACTGGGCCGATGTGGAGCTGTCCTTGGTTTCCGGAAACCCTGTCACCTTTCGCCAGGCGGTTTATGCCAGCTATTACGTCGACCGGCCGGCGGTCCCGGTAGAGGTGTTGGGTCGGGTGCTGCCGGTGCCGGATTCGGGAACCCTGGGGCTGGCCCCCTTATCCGCCACCTCCCAGACCCACCCACAGGCTCCCGGAGCAGCACTCCGATCCGAAGACAAACGTACTCATCTGAGGATGTTGTCTGAAGAGTTATCAGTTGCGACGTCGCCGACCAAACAGGCTGACGTTTCGAGCCCCCTGACTGACCGTCTACAGCCTCAAGCAGTCGCCGACAGCGAGGACCTTGCGGCCCAGGTCCTGTTTCGCCTGCCCATTGCGGTCAGCGTGCCAACCGGACAATCCTTGGTGGTACCGATTGCGAACCGGGAAATACCCGTTACCCGGCTGTCGCTATACCAACATGAAACACATCAGACCCATCCGCTTGCCGCAGTACAACTGGTCAATGACGGTCCTGCCGCCCTGCCAGCGGGAATCCTGGCCCTTTATGAACGGGCGCGTAACGAGAAGCTCGCTTTTGTCGGCGATGCCCAGCTTGGCACCTGGCCCGCCGGCGACGAGCGATTGGTGAGCTTCGCTGTCGATCAAGGAACCCGCATCAGCAAAGAGGTCAAATCCGAGCGCAGCATCGCGCAAGCCACCATTGACCGCGGCATTCTGCGCTTGACAGTGGTGCGACGCGAGACGACGACCTACCGTATGAAAGCCCCGGAGCACGAGGAGCGTCAGCTACTCATCGAGCACCCGCGCCGTCCCGGTTGGCAGCTCATCGCCATGGAGGAGAAACCGGTCGTACTCACCGACGACCGCTATCGCATCCCCGTCCGTTTGCCAGGCGGCAGCGAGAGTACTCTGGATGTGCATTTAGAGCATCCTGAAACCGAGCAAATCCAGATCCGATCGCTCTCGTTAGACCGAATACTGGGCTATGCACGCTCGACCGAGCTCGACCAACCCGTGCGCCAAGCCTTTGTCGAGATGGCCAGGCTACATCGGGAAGTGGATGACCAGCGCCAGCGCGTCGATCGGCTCAGCGCAACCCGAGCAGGCATCTTCGACGACCAGGAGCGCCTTCGCGAAAACTTAACTCGTGTTTCCAGCGATAGCGATCTGTATAGGCGGTACCTCCAGAAACTGGATACCCAAGAAAACCAACTGGAAGAGCTGAACGCCGAACTTAAGCAGGGCCAGCGCGACCTCGAGGAAGCCACAGCGCGGCTGGCGGACTACATCGCACGCTTGAAGCTTTGACGCCCCCGCCCACACGCACGGCTCAAAGGGACTCCTCCTAGAACTCGGCGTGGCGCCCATGCCCGATTCGGCTGAAGGGGCCGACTTATCGGCGTTTGATCGGTCGTGGGCCGTGGTGAGTACAAAGCAGCCGCCGCGAGCGGCTCGCGAGCAAAGCCCTCATCCCCCTATAAGGGCACCCAATCTTGAAACGTAGCAGCTTGACCACGATAGACGCCGTTAGTGTCGATGAGGTTCCATACCGTAGCACGCTGGATGCGAAAGCGTTTGCCATCGAATGACTTCCGAATACCCGAATAGTCTTCGATAGCCCCCTTGGCAGCTACCTCCGCAAGCAATCGTTCGCGTTCCTGGCGCTCAGGCCACTCTGCGGTCAGTCGCGATGGCATGGCGGTCAATTGCTCCCACGACACTCCAAATAACTCCAAAGCCTGCAGATTACCGTACGTGAGGACGGGGTCCGCATCGGCGTTATGGGAAAGCAGCACGAACGGTGCGTGAAACACGCGCCGCGCGGCTTCCGTGTCGCTCACCGCCTCTTCGATCAGGTCGCGACCGGTGCAGGCACGTAAGCTCCAACGCAGAAGCTTCACGTGGTCCACCCAGTACATGTTCTCTGGACTCGGTCGTGGCCATGCCGTCATCTATCGTCTCCTCCCGAACACTGGATCCGATCACCTCACGTCGCCGTCCTCCCACGCACGGCGCCTCTCTCTGATGGCAGGTCACAGAACGCGTAGCGGCGTTCCGTAAGGCGCTCAGGGACATCCCGTTGCAGCAGGAACTGGGCGACCGGGCGACTCGTTGAGGTCGCCCCTAGCGCATAAAGATGCGGTACAAGACCGGCACCACAAACAAGGTCAACACGGTGGAAAAAGCCAAACCCCAAACGATGCTGGCCGCGACCGGTCCCCACAGCAACGACTGCCCCGCCAGCCCGAACGCCAGCGAGAACAAACCCGCGATGGTGGTGCCGGTGGTCATCAGGATGGCGATCACGCGTCGACGCGCCGCATAGAGCGTGGCATGCAGCGTGCTCATGCCGGCGGCGAGACGCGCATTGGCGGCGCTGATCAGCACGATGGCGGCGTTGACCGCAATGCCGGTCAGCGCGATCACCCCGTACAGGGTATAGAGCGACAACGGGTTACCCGATACCAGCAAGCCCAGAGTCACGCCGGTGAAGGCCAACGGCACGGTCACGAGGATCAGCAGAGGTTGAAAATAGCTACGGAACTGCCCGGCCAAGATCAGGTAAATCAGTCCCACGCCCAACAGGAACAACGGTCCCATGGCCTCCAGCGATTCATTGATATCATCGAGTTCGCCGGAAAAATCCAGATCGGTGCCCGGATAGCGTGCCCGAATCTCCTCCCATTGCGCACGCAACTGATCATTCGCCGCCAGCGTATCGGTCTGACTCTTGTCGAGATCGGCCTCCACGGTGATGGACCGGCGCAAATTCCAGTGCCGAATCAAACCGAGACTCTCGCGATCTTCGGCCACCAGCAACGCCCCAAGCGCAGTGACACCACCACCGGGCAACGCAAGGGGATCGTCAAGCACCTCACGAATTCGTGTCACGCTGCGCGGCGTGCCGAGAACCCGCAGTTCCACCTTCTCTCCCCGATCCCGCAGATCGGCCACCACCTCGCCGTCTACATGCAGCCGCACCAAGCGGGCGACCAGGCCGGGATCCAGTCCCGCGTTGCGTGCGGCGGTCACGTCCACCCGTAGGCTTAGCTCGGCGCGCCCTGGGGTGTCGTTATCCACCACGTCACGGGCACCGGGAATGCGCGCCACCAGGCTCTTCACCACATCGGCGGCAGCACGCAATTCCTCGCGGTCGTCGGCACGCACCTTGACGCTGATAGGCTTGGCGGTGGGCGGACCGCCGGAGAGCTTCAGAAAAGAAATGGTCGCTTGCCCCGGCGTTTGAATAACGGACGCCCGCATCCCCTCGATGATCTCATCCAACCCTCGTGCGTCCCCCACCGCTGGATTGAGCGAGACCGCGATCTGCCCATACTGATCGCCGTACAGCGGTTCCGTCTCAGTGAACTTGGCGCCGGCCAGCGACACCACCGAGCGCGCCTCACCCTCACGCAACCCAGCCCGCACCCGCTCCTCCACCGCCAGTGTTTGCCGCAACGTGTCCTCCAGCGGCGTGTCGGGGGGAAGGTCCACGTGCACGTAGTACAACCGGATCGGGTCGAAGGCGAAGAACTGGAGTTTTACCCCTCCCAAACCCACCGCGGTGACCGCCCCGAGGAACAAGGCGAAGGCCAGCCCAAGGTAGGCCCGAGGATAACGCATCACATGGATCAACAGGCGCGTATACTCGATCCGTAACCGGTGGGTCCATTGCTCACGCAGCGTTTGGGTGCGCGAGCGACCGATGGCGCGGCCTCCGAGAGCGTTGATGTGCGCCGGCAAGATCCAAAACGCCTCGATCAAGCTGACCGCCAAACCCACCGTGACCACGAAGGGGATGACGAACATGAACTGGCCGACGATGCCTGGCAGCAGCATCAGCGGCAGAAAGGCCGCCATAGTGGTGGTCACCGCCGCCAACACCGGCAGACCCACTTCGCGCAGCGCATCCAGGGCGGCGGTCAAGGCTGCCATACCGCGCTGCATGCGAAAATAGGTCGCTTCCACCACCACCACGGCGTCATCCACCAACATCCCGAGCACGATGACGATGCCCAGTAGCACCGAGACGTTGAGGGTAAATCCGACCGCCTCCAGCAACACGAAGGTTCCCGTGACGGAAAACACCACACCGAGCGCAACCAGGATGGCGATGCGCGCCCCGAGGAATAGCCAGCAGGTAGCCAACACCAGGAGCAAGCCGATGGCGGCGTTATTCTGCATGATGTCGAGCGCCTCGCGGGTGGCCACGGTCTGGTCGTCGGCCAGGATCAGCTTGAGGCCACTGCCTGCTAACACCGCGTTCTTACGGTCGATGTAGTCGCGAATGCGGCCGACCAGTTCGAGGGTGTTGGTGTAACCCACCTTGGTGACCGAAAACAGCACCGCCGGCCGCCCATCCATGGCGGCTAGCTGGCGTGGCTCTTCACTACCACGCCGCACCCGCGCCACGGCGTCTAAAGGCACCCGCATGCCCGCTGCACCCGGCGGCTGCACATAGAAGCTCGCCAACAGCTCCGGATCAGCGCTGGTGCCGCTCACTCGCACCAGCCATTCACCGTGGGCGGTCTTCACCTTGCCGGCAAACACGTCGCGAAACCACAGCCCCAGCGTTTCAGCCAAATCCACCGCCGTCAGCCCCCGCGCAGCCAGCGCCGCCGGCGCAAATTCCACCCTGAGCTCCGGTTCCCGGAAACCCAGGGCTTGCACCTGATCCACGCCGGCGATCTGCTCCAGGTCTTCCTTCACCGTGCGCGCAGCGAAGCGCAGCGGTTCATCGTCGGCTTGCCCAGCCAACACCACCATCGCAGTGGGAAATCCGTTGGAGGTCGTGATCTCGAGGATTTCCGGATCCAACGCCTCCACGGGCAATTCGGCGTTGGCCTTGTTCTGGATCTCACGACGCAGGTCGTTGACCCGCTTGTCCAGCATCCGAGGCGAGATGTCGCGAAACCGTACTAGGATGTTCGAGACGCTCTCACGCGAGGAACTGACCACGAATTTGACGTCCTGCACCTTGCGGATCGCGTCTTCCAAAGGATTGGTGACGCGCCTCTCCACATCTTCGGCGGAGGCCCCCGGCAAGGTGGTGGAGATGTTCACCCAGTTAAAGTTGATCTCGGGATCCTGCTCCCTGGGCATGCGCGTGTAGGCCAGCACGCCCATCAGAATCACCACCAAGAAGGCAATATTGGCCAGTGGGTGATTGGTGACAAACGCCCGTAGTAGGCGCATGTCAGGACGCTCCGTCGCTAATCGTCACCGGCTGGCCGTCGTACAATCCTTGTTGGCCACCCACGACGATGGGCGTTTCCGGCGGTAATGCTAAGGCGAACGGCCGCCCCTCCTGGGCGGCGGGCACCGATACGAAGCGGGCGCGCCCATTCTCTACCACGAACGCCCCCAAGCCCTGGTTGCGTCTTACCAGTAGCTCCGGCGGCAGCAGCAGGGCGGGCGTCCGCCAGCGCAGCGTCCCGCTGGTACCTGCCGGGGGCCCAGCCGCAGTGAAGCTGAATCGTGCGACCCGTGTGCGTGCCACCGTTTCCACGATAGGTGAAAGTCGCAACAATCGCACCGGGTAGCGTCGGCCCTGACTTTCGAACATGACGTCCTGAGCCTGCAGCAGGTCATCGGCTTGAATCGCTTGCACCTGCGCCTCGATCTCCGGCGGCGCCAAGTCCACCAGTCGCAGCAGGATCACCCCCGGCATCGCCATCGCACCCACCTGAGCCTGCCGTTCCAGCACCGCACCCGCAAAAGGCGCCACGATACGACATTTCTCCACGTTGCGCGCCGCCACGGCCCGTTGCGCCCGCGCTACCTCGAGGTCGGCGCGGGCAGCCTGCACTTCGGTTTCCAGCTCCAACACTTCATCAGCGGCCGCGAACTGGCGCTGTTTCAGGCTTTGCCCACGCCGTAATCGCTGTTCCGCCAACGCCACCCGCGCTTGGGCTGCGGAAACCTGAGCCTCGGCTTGCGCCAGCAGCAGCCGGAAATCTGCAGCGTCAAGTTCCAATAGCAACTGCCTGGCCTTCACCGTATCGCCCACCTCGACATGGATGCGCGCCACCGGTGCCGTGATTTCCGCGGCGATCCGGGTGTCGTTAGCGGCCATCACACTCGCCGGTGCCGTGCCGTTCCCAGGCATCCCCACCTCGCCCAGCGATTGGACAACGATGGGAACCGGCGCGGTCGCCTGGAGCTGCATGAGGGGCCAGAGCAGCATGATGAAAAGCCAAGCATATCGGCACATGGTGGATTTCCAGGGTTACAAGGAAGGCAGCGCGGGCAATCCCGGATGATGGAGCCAAGGCCTCTGTTCGGCACTCGAGGTCTTTTGCCTTGGGGTTACCGTGCACTTCATTCGCGTACGCGATTCGGTAACGATTCTACCTCGCGCAGAGGAACCTTGCCGCCAGGGGTTCGGCGACACAGACTTGGGCGCGGGTTGGGGGGTTCCGAAGAGGAAATTCGAAGCAACGATGGCGGCGGCCAATGGTCATAGCCCGCTGGGGACTTCAGTCTACGCTAGCGAAGCAGCCGATCGTTCGGCACCCTGACCAGCAGGGAGCAAAGTGCCACCCCGATCATGAGTGCTAAGATGAGGCCCTTAATGTCACTGCATCGACTGAGCTCCCTGGGACGGGAGACCTAAACTCGCCATGGGCAGCGGCAGGGGTTCGGGGTAGGCAATCCGGGCGTGGCCAGCCACCGATCCGCTGTCCATGACCCAAGATATCCCCGCGGGCAGGCCCAACGCCGTACCCTTGCGAAGCTGTTTTAAAGATGTCACGAGCGCCGGCAGAGCAAGGCACACGGTGGCGCACTAAATTTTCATCACTCCCTACCTTCGCTGCGCACACAGGGTCTCGTCATCTTTCCCACCGCTGAGGTGGAACCGCCTAACGAGACCCTGTTCCGACAACACGAACACCTCGACCGAGTCAAAATTCTTGCCCGCTTCGAGAAGTTTGCCGGCATATTCATACGCTGCCCACGTGGAATTTTGCGCCGCGACCGTCGTGGCCTGTTTGAGGCTCATACCCAAGCTTGCAGCCCAACATCGGTATGTCTTCATATTTCCCATGATGACTTCCCTACCAAAGCTCTCTCCTGCTCTTATCGGCTGGAGACAGAAATCCTTCTAGTCGGACCGTCACCCGACCCCGCGTGGACGCCGTCAAGCTCATCGTTTCGTCACGCCAAACATTTGCGGCAACGTCGACCGAGAGCCATGGTCATCATTTCGTCAGAGTTGCCCTGGAGCACTCCGTCGGTCCCCAAGCCTTCGGCAGCCGAATCCCTTGCGCCAAGGGATTCGGCTGGCCCCAGGGCAAAGGTCATCCAGCTGCCGAAACGATGACCAACGCCAGATTTACCGTAGATCGCTGTCGGCACGGTTGACCACTCACGCCTCGTCCGATACAGTCGGCTGCGGTGAAAAACGTGCGTTCTCCTATCCGCCGGGGCGGGCGCGAATTCCATGTCGCGCAGCAGCGTACAAGGCTTTGCGCGTGGACTGGGCATGGATTCATCGCGCCGACCCATGGAAGTGATCGTCGAGCGCAAGGCCCAGCAGATCCTTGGCGGCACGGTGTTCGGCATCGAAGGCAGCCAGATCACGTCGCCGGTGCAGATCGCGATGACAGGCAAGCTACCCTGTGTCGTACACGGCGATGAGGGAGACCATCGTTGCGCAGCAACCGACGCTGGCATAAGCGCTGAATAACAACCGTGTTGTCGCGCTCGACGCATGAAAACCTGTACTTTAAAAAAGTGCCGCGCTGCCGCAGTGGGCCCGTTGTGCCCCGTGTGTTGAAGCGAGGATGCCCCGCTCGAACAACCCGCACGCGTGGAGGTATCGATGAAACCGGCTCCCGACTTTATAACAAGGCCCTCGCATCCGGAACTTCGTTCGCAGCGCGAGGCCCGCTACCACGTGGTGCGCGAGATGACACGCGCGCTCGTAGCGCCGCTGTCGGCGGAGGACTGCGCGATCCAATCGATGCCCGATGCTAGCCCCGTGAAGTGGCATCTCGCGCACACGACGTGGTTCTTCGAAACGTTCATACTCGCACCGTACCAGCCCGGTTACCGCACATTTGATCGGGCATTCCGCGTGCTTTTCAACTCGTACTACAACGGTGTCGGCGATAAACATCCGCGGCCCGAGCGCGGCATGCTGTCACGCCCGAGCCTGGAGGAAGTGCTAGCGTATCGCCGGCACGTCGACGAGGCGATGCTCGATATGCTCGCGTACAACCAGCCGCGGCCCGAGATCGTGGGCCTGATCGAGCTCGGGCTGCACCACGAGCAACAGCACCAGGAACTGATCCTCACCGACCTGAAACACATGCTATCGCGCAATCCGCAGAAGCCCGCAGCATACCCACGACAGCCGCCATCGACACCAGCCCGCGCCCATGAGCCGCGCTGGGTCGGCTTCAACGGCGGGCTCGTCGATATCGGACACGATGGCGCGGGCTTTTGCTTCGATAACGAGCTGCCGCGCCACCGCGTCTGGCTCGCAGCGTTCGAAATCGCATCGCACCCGGTGACACACCGCGACTTCATCGAATTCATCGGTGACGGCGGTTATCGCCGGCCGGAACTGTGGTTGTCGGCGGGCTGGGATGCCGTGTGTGCGCAGGGCTGGCAAGCACCGCTCTACTGGCAGAAAAGCGGGACGCAGCGTGATGGACAGTGGTTCACGTTTACGCTGCACGGCGAAGTGCCGGTGAATCCGGACACTCCGATCTGCCACGTCAGTTTCTATGAGGCCGACGCTTTCGCGCGCTGGGCCAATGCGCGCCTGCCGACCGAGGCCGAGTGGGAAGTTGCGGTAAGGAGCGCACCGCGCAGCGGCAACTTCCTCGACAGCGGCGCACTGCACCCACTCACGCTACGCCAAGCACCGCCCGAAGGTGAGCTGGCTCAGGCATTCGGCGACGTCTGGGAATGGACGCGCAGCGATTACGGTCCGTATCCCGGTTTTCGTGCCACCGAAGGCGCGGTCGGCGAATACAACAGCAAGTTCATGTGCGGACAATATGTATTGCGCGGTGGGTCGTGCGCCACGCCCGCGAGTCACATCCGTGCGAGCTACCGCAACTTCTTCCCACCCGAAACGCGCTGGCAGTTTTCCGGCTTGCGGCTGGCACGCGATATTGAGAGGCCATCATGAAGGCAATCTGGAACGGTGTGATAATCGCCGAGTCAGACGCGACCATCGTGGTCGAAGGCAATCACTACTTTCCGCCGGCGAGCGTGAAAACGGCGTGCCTGCAAACGAGTGAACACACCAGCGTGTGTCCTTGGAAAGGTCAGGCAAGCTACTACACACTCAACGTGGCCGGCAAGATCAACCGCGACGCCGCGTGGTACTACCCGCAGCCGAAAGACGCCGCGAAACAGATTCGCGGATATATCGCATTTTGGAAGGGTGTTGAAATCACCACCTAGACGATAACCGCCGCCCCGCGCGTCGCGTCTGATTCGATGCAGCGACCTATCTCGAGCAACGGATTTGTCTACGTGCATTCGTTCGGTAGCGCGAAGTGGGGGCACGAGAACGAGATACTGGTGTCCATGGACCTATGCTGGCATTACCAGCCGACCCGGCAGATAAGCGGTTTATCCCCGTTCGACAACGCGATCGAGCACTCCGAGGTCGCCGCCAGAACTCGTACCACCGATCAAGTGAGCATGCGCATCAAGCCCACTTGGGCTCGCGCAGCAGCCACATAAACCACCAAGCGAGGTCAGTTGAGATGCCCAAGGTGCTAATCCTTTACTATTCGAGCTACGGCCACGTCGAAACATTAGCGCAGGCGGTGGCTGCAGGGGCGCGGGAGGCCGGGGCGCAGGCGGACATCAAGCGCGTTCCTGAACTGGTGCCGGAAGACATCGCCAAGCGCCAGGGTTTCAAGCTGCAGCAGTCGGCGCCCATCGCCTCACCGGCGGAGCTTGGCGACTACAACGCCATTATTTTCGGCACGCCAACGCGTTTTGGGAATATGGCCTCCCAGATGCGCAACTTCCTCGATCAGACAGGAGGAATGTGGCTGAAGGGTGCACTGGTCGGCAAGGTTGGCAGCGTCTTTACCTCTACGGGTACCGGAGGCGGGAACGAGACGACCATCACCTCATTCTGGCACACCCTCGCCCACCACGGCATGGTCATCGTCGGCTTACCCTATGCCTGCCCGGAGTTGGCCGACATCTCGGAGCTAAAAGGGGGATCGCCTTACGGTGCTGGAACCATCGCCGGTGCCGACGGCTCGCGGCAACCGAGCACCAGGGAACTGGCCCTGGCCCGCTATCAAGGCAAGCATGTCGCAGGCATCGCCGCCAAGCTCGCGGGCCCATGACGTGTCAGCGAGTCAGACCGCGCCACGGCCTGGACAAGAGGCGATCCTATGAACGGGATCTGGTTAGCGTTGTTTGGCGTGATCATTTACGCGCTCGGCTTTCGCTATTATTCCAAGTTCCTGGCCCAGCGCATCTATCGGCTGGATGCCAATTTCCTCACTCCCGCGCACCAGTTCAAGGATGGCATCGATTTCGTCCCCACCCACAAATGGGTGCTGTGGGGGCATCATTTCACTTCGGTCGCCGGCGCAGCGCCGATCGTGGGTCCGGCCATCGCACTCTATTGGGGCTGGGGACCGGCGTTGCTATGGGTCGTTCTGGGTACAGTATTCGCGGCAGGGGTCCATGACTTTGGCGCGCTGGTACTCTCTACCCGCAACAAGGGTCAGTCTATCGGTACACTGTGCGATCGCTTGATCGGCAAGCAGGCAAAAATCCTGTTCCTGTTCATCATCCTGATCCTGCTGTTGATGGTGAATGCCGTGTTTGCCTGGGTGATCGCGAATTTGTTCATCAACGAACCCGCTTCGGTGGTTTCCGTATTCATTCAGATTCCGCTAGCGATCTGGATCGGTTTCGCGGTGCTCAAAAACAAAGGCAGGATGCTGGTGCCGGCGCTGATCGCATTGGCGGTGATGTACGGAGCCGCCGTTGCCGCTAGCCGGGTAGAGATTCTGCAGATCGACCTGGTCCGATACTTTGGTGGAGAGGGCGCCATCACCGCTTTCGGGCTCGATGCGGTGTCGATGGCATTCCTAACGTGGATCAGCATCCTGCTGATCTATGTATTCTTTGCCAGCACGCTGCCGGTGTGGATGCTGCTGCAGCCGCGCGACTACATCAACGCACAGCAACTGATCGTCGGCCTGCTGATCCTGTACGGAGGGCTGTTCCTGCTCAATCCACAGGTATCGGCACCGGCGTATAACAGCGAGTCGACGGTGTCATGGTTTCCGCTGCTGTTCATCACCATCGCCTGCGGGGCGATCTCCGGATTCCACGGGCTCGTCGCCTCGGGCACGTCGTCTAAACAGCTGAACAAGGAAACCGACGCACGCCTGGTGGGGTATTTGGGGGCCATCGGCGAGGGCTTGTTGGCGCTGATCGTAGTCTGCGCGGTAGCCACCTTCTTCGTCACCCAGGCCGAGTTTCTCGGCACGTACTCGAGCTTCGCCGAGGCGGGAGCACGCGGCGTGGGCGTGTTTGTCAAAGGTGCCGGCCAGCTGGCCACCGCCTTGGGCATTCCCGCGGATATCGCGCGCACTATCGTAGCGGTAATCATCGTCAGCTTCGCCGCCACCACCCTGGACACGGCATTGCGCCTGCTGCGCTACATCATCGGTGAGCTCGGTATGGAGTATCGGGTGACCTGGCTGACAAACCGCCACATCGCCTCGGGACTGGCGGTAGCGCTGGTGGCTCTACTGGTGTTGCTGCCAGACGGTGGCCGCGGCATGGGATCGGGCGGTTATCTGCTGTGGCCATTATTTGGCACCTCCAACCAATTGCTCGCCGGCATCACGCTGACCCTCGTGTCGCTATGGCTATGGCGGCAAGGGCGCAACCCGCTGCCAACCTTAGTGCCGATGATCTTTCTGCTTTGTATGACGATCTGGGCGATGGTGCAACAGGTTGTCTTCGATTGGTCCGGCCTCGGTGCGAACGATCCCCAGTGGTTGCTGTTCATCCTCGGCGCGTGCATCCTTGGCTTTGCGGTGTGGATTCTTCTAGAAGCTATCAGCGCGTTACGTGATCCCGGGAAAACCAACCGTTACGAGGCAGAAAGCTAGGTGCCTGACACCCACCTGCCTGCACATCTTTCCCCTCAAGACGCCACCCTAGGCCATGACTGACAAGACCAATCCGATCTCCAGGTGGCTGGATCTCTACGACCACGCCATGCGCCTCGGTCACGAGGCGGAAATCAAACGCGAGCTGCGTGACGAGGACGATCTATTTATGTTCCTTTGCTTTTCGGAACTGATGGGCATCCCAAATCCGGTGACCTACTACACCCTGGAGCTGTATCCAAGGCTGATCGCAAACTTCCACGACTGGCACCAGCGAATGGGCATGGAGCGATCGCCTCTCGATCACATCCGATGCTGCTAGATCCACCCGCGGCTGACCTGCTAAGGAAGGAAACCGTTTTCTTCGCAGGCAAGGGAGGGGTCGGAAAGACTACCACGGCGGCGGCGTTCGCGCTCCTGAGTGCCCGCTGCGGGCGCAGGACGTTACTCGTCTCTACCGATCCGGCGCACAACCTCGGAGACCTCTTTGCGACCCCGCTCGGGACCAGCATCCAACCAGTAGCTGAGCAGCTGTGGGCACTGGAAATCGATCAGGAAACGGAAACCAGAAAATACCTGGAGCAGGTCAAGAGCAATCTGCGCCATGCAGTACGATCCACCCTGTTCGCGGAAGCCTGCCGTCACATCGACCTGGCGGCGCACGCGCCCGGCACCAGCGAGGCCGCGATGTTCGACCGTATGGTCTCGATCCTCCTCGATGAGAGCGCTCGCTATGACGCGGTCATTTTCGACACCGCGCCGACTGGGCACACCATCCGTCTGCTCACCCTAGCAGAACTCATGGGGGTGTGGATAAAGGGCCTGCTGCAACGCCGACAGCGACACAATGCCGACTACGCGCAGTGGCTGGGCGACGGCGAACCGATAGACGATCCGATCTTCGAGGTGCTGAATAAGCGTCGGCAGCGCGCCGCGCAAGTGAGCCAACGGCTACTGCATAACGCAACCACCGGTTTTGTTTTTGTGCTCGTTCCCGAACGTCTTCCCATCGAGGAGACCCGTCGAGGCATCGAGCATCTACATGGCTTCGGGCTGCAGGTCAACACTCTGGTCATCAACAAAATCCTCCCGCAATTGATCGATGATCCGTTCTTCCACAGCCGCCTCCAGCAGCAACGAGCGCACTTAAAGCGAATCGACGACGCCCTACCTTCCCAGACCAAGCTGTTCCTACCCTTACTGCGTGATGACGTCGACACCTTACAGTCGCTAAAGACCGTCTCAGAGCATCTGGAGCGGGAGCTAGCGCGAAACGCCAACAGGACTTGATGGCCGGCTGCTTGAGCCGCTAGGCGAGCCGAAAAGATCCAAACCGGTAGTCGGACCCGGCGTTGCAAGCCCCGAAGGCCCACACAACGGCGCCTCGCACTATGTTTTGCCCCCGGAGCGGGGACCTTGAGGTGGCTTCGCGGTCTAGGACACCACCACATCTGAACGCCTTAGCCTATTTCTACGGGAGCAATGAATCCCCGATTGTTGCCGCGCTGAAGTGATTGGCTTGCCACAAACTTGTCATCATAGAATATGCAAATATCTACTGCTATAATCATTGTATTCTCGTAATCATGTGGAGTTACCATGATTCATCAATCTGCCGCTGACTTCAGGTTTTTCCAAGGCCTTGCGTGGGCGCTTCTGCCCTCAGCCGTCGTCTGGGTCATCATCATATTGATTTAGCACAGCGGGCCAAGCGTTAACGGCGCCCTACCCACCGCCGGCACGGTCCGGCCAATTGACCATGCCACGCTTGCTGCCTGCCTGAGGAGCTGTTTTAAAAATGTCGCGAGCGCCGGAGTCGCAAGGCGCACAGCGGCGACATAATCGTTCCGGAAGATTTCGTCCTGGTGTACCCCGTCCGCCTCCGGCGCTCGTGACAGTTTTAAATAAACTTCTCAGGCTGTTCTGATTGTATTAAGCAAGGCGTGGTTTGCTGAGTTCTAGCCCACATAGCAACTCATTTCGTTCTGAGTGATTTTTCTTTGGAACAGCGTTATTATTCGCTAAGAGGAGTGAACATTTCTGCAGTCGCTTTCCGAAGATCAAACATTTTTGACACCCCGAAGGAGGGATTTTTGAGAACCGACGATGTATAATTCATCCTAGCCTTTCGCATTGCGGAAGGCTCTCCATGGTCATCTAGCAAAAGGAGAACGCCCATGCCTAAAATCGACCTTGAGAAGTTGTCCCTGCAAGAGCTTCAGCAGCTTGCACAGGAAGTCGAGATTAAAGTCAATGAAAAGAAGACCGGTGAACAACAGCGTATTTACCAAGAAATCCGCACCCTGGCCGCTTCCATTGGGATGACTCTAAATGAAGTCATTGAAAGCCAGGAGCAAGGGCGTGGTCGGCGATCGGGTGTACGGGCGCCGGCAAAGGTGAAGTACCGTAATCCTAATGATCCGTCCCAGACCTGGGCGGGCCGAGGCAAAAGGCCTGGATGGGTACAGGCATGGATAAACCAAGGCAGAGAGCTTGCCGAGATAGAGGTTCAGTAAAACCTGAATCCTCGTTTATTCTTCTCGACTAACGAGGTGAGCCGATCGGCCCGCAACCGCTTGCCCTCGATTTTAGCCTCGAGCCCACCAGGGCAGTGCATCGGATGCTACATTGAAATGTCACGAATGCCGGGTCTGCAACGTGCGATGACGATAGGCCGCAGCGTCCATCCTTGGTTCGAGCAGACCGCCGCGGGATTGGCAGGGCACTGCCGGCCCCAGAGGGTGCGGCTCGGAGATGAAGGTTGATGCGGAAAAGCGGGCCCGAATGAAAGCCCGTTATGAGGATCTCAGGAAGCCTTCAATTACCTTCCACAGCCCCACAAGCGAGAATCACTTTGCCCTTTCAGAATATCGTTGACTTAGATCGAGCCCATGTGTGGCACCCGTTTACTCAACAGCAGACTGCATCCACCCCCATCGAAATCGTGGCCGGCAAGGGTAGCCGGCTGATTGGAGCAGATGGCAATGAATTCATCGATCTGATCTCCTCCTGGTGGGTGAACATTCACGGTCATGCTCATCCACGAATCGCTCAGGCTATCGCAGACCAAGCGAGAACACTTGAGCAAGTCATCTTTGCCGGCTTCACTCACGCACCCGCGGCCCGGCTTGCTGCGGAGCTGGTGCACCGACTTCCTGAAGGCCTTGAGCGGGTGTTTTTTTCTGACGACGGATCGACTTCCGTGGAAGTCGCCATGAAGATGGCACTGCAGTTCTGGCGCAACCAAGGTCAAGACAGGCGGAGGTTTCTCGGCTTCGAGGGCGGCTATCACGGGGATACCGTGGGAGCCATGTCAGCCGGGCGCAGCTCAGGATTTTTCGACGCCTTCGAAGCGCTGCTGTTCCAAGTCGATCCAATCCCTTATCCCGCAACGTGGCAAAGCGACGACGAGGTCGAGGAGAAGGAAGCCACAGCCTTGACAGCGCTCGATCGATACTTGGAACGTCATGCCCACGAAACCGCGGCCCTCATTGTCGAGCCGCTCGTGCAAGGCGCTGGCGGAATGCGCATGTGCCGACCGATCTTTCTTCAGGATCTGAAGGCCCGCCTTGAACAGGCAAACGTCCTACTGATTTTCGACGAAGTCATGACCGGATTTGGTCGGACAGGCACCCTATTCGCCTGTCAAAAAGCAGCGACCACCCCCGATATCATCTGTCTCTCCAAGGGTCTGACGGCAGGTTTCTTGCCGCTTGCCGTAACCGTTTGCCAGAATAAGATCTACGAAGCGTTCTTGGGTGAGACATTCGACCGGGCATTCACCCACGGGCATTCGTTCACCGCAAACCCCCTCGGTTGTGCCGCCGCGCTGACATCCTTGCAACTCTTCGAGGAAGAAGACACCTTCTCGAAGCTGGCGATGATCGAAGCCGTGCATACCGACACCCTCACCCGGTTTGCTCACCATCCGAAGTTGTGCCGGCTGCGTATGACCGGAACCATCGCAGCGATGGACATCGTCGCTGACCAGGAAGGGTACACCTCTCCCGTCGGCGCCAAGCTCAAGGACTACTGCCATACCCAAGGGTTACTGGTACGCCCATTGGGAAACGTACTGTATCTCCTACCCCCCTACTGCATCAGCGAACCGGAACTGCGGCGGGCCTATGACATCATCGAAAGGGCCTTAGCAGTGGTGAACTAACAGGCTGGTAGCACCGAGCATTCGCGCCCCGTGGGCTCTGGCTCGAAGGCCCGATGGTGCGCGGCCAACCCCGCCGTCGGGTCGCGCCACTGCTTCTTCAAAAGCTTCTGAGGGCTGGCAAAGAAAGCGAGGGATCGACCCACGACGCGATACCACCTAGGCCCACCTTGAAAAGCCGTGTTACAATATTGTTGCACTCAGAGGTTGTGAAAAAACCTGCTACACAACCCGATAGCAGCGTTGGGCGGTGCTCGCTCCTCGCCTATCTATGTCTCGTCGCTGCGCGCCGTCCGCCTTGCTCTCAGGTCGCTCACGACGGTTCTTTCACAATCTCTCAGTGGCAAGCCCAGATGTCCTCTCAAGTAGCCAGACCTCAACAAGATTAAGGGAATTAGCATGAGCGAGGCCAACCTATTCGAGATCGAGGCGCTCGATGAAGACCATAGCTTCAGGGCCAAACCGACAGACTGGTTGCACTCCTTGCCACTCGAGGAGCAGTTGACGAAGGTAAGACATTACCTAAGCGACTTGCAGGGGGAGTACGACATGCTGGCCGACGGCGCCGAACGTGCGCACCTTGCCGTACTCATGGGTGCAGCCAAACAATACCTGCATGAACTCGAGCGGCGTCTACAGCCATCCTTTCGCAGACCCTAGGGGCCAGTCGCCAGAAAGGAGCCCATGGCTGTCCCGCCAACAAACACCGGTTGCAGGTGGCGAACAGGTAGCGATCCTCGATCCGTGTCTGCTCGACCAGCAGATAGGCGCCAGTTAACCTCGGCCCCGCATGACAATTTCGATGCCCGTGGCTTCCGCACCCGACCTGGCCTTAATCGCGCGGTAGCTTCCCCTGATTCAAGAAAGGCAAGACGGTATTGATGAGTCCGGCAAAGGACCTCGCGCCCAACTTTTCCATAATGCTTGAACGGTGCGTCTCGACGGTCCTCTCCCCGATGCCCAATTCCTTGCCAATGGCCTTGTTTGCCCCTCCCTTGACCAATTGCTCGAGAACCTCTCGCTCGCGGGGGGTTAGACGAGCGAGCCGTGCCAGAATATCCCTGCGCACCGCTTCGACTCGACGGATCGTCTGATCGCGCTCCAGGGCACCCTGAATCTTGTCTATAAGATCCTGATTCTGAAAAGGTTTCTGGAGAAATTCAAGGGCCCCCTCCTTGATGGCCTGCACCGCCGTCGGAACGTCACCGTGAGCGGTGATCATGACGATGGGCAAGCTCGCCCGCCGCTGCTTTAGCTCCTGTTGGAGCGCTAGGCCGCTCATCCCCGGCATACGAATATCGAGCACGAGACAGCCGGGCCGCTCCGCGTCGTAGCCATCGAGAAACGCTTGTGCCGAGCCGAAAACCTCCGCGTTCAGGCCCACCGACGCTACCAACTCTCGCAACGCCTCGCGAACATCTTGATCGTCATCGACGATAAATACGGTGGGCTCAGGCACCGGCAGCACTCACCTCTCCTCGCTCAACGGCCACGGTGGGCAGTGAAAAGTGGAAGATTGTGCCACCCCCGCTGTTTCGGGTGTGCCAAAGCCTTCCGCCATGGGATTCGACGATGGTCTGGCTGATCGCCAGTCCCATTCCCAATCCCGATTGCTTGGTGGTAAAAAACGGAGTGAACAAGCGCGCCGCAATCTCTTCAGACATTCCGAGCCCGCGATCCCCGATAGCGATCTCTACTTGTGCGCCATCCACCAGTCCAGTGGTCACCGTGATGATCTTCTCAGCCGGTGGGACCGACTCCATCGCATCCATGGCGTTACGCATAAGATTGAGGACTACCTGTTGAATCTGCACCACATCCCCCAGCGCTTTAGGTGCCAAGGAGGTGAGCCTCAAATCGAGACTGAAATGGAGAAAGCGGCTATCTACCTTTATCAGATCGATGACCCCTGTCACCAGCTCGTTGATATCCAACCACTCACGTTGAGTGTTGCCGCGTTGCAGCAGTGAACGCAATTTCGTTATCACCGCTCCCGCACGCTCTGCAGCGGCACTGATCTTGCCAACGAGGTCCAAGAGCTTGGCCGCATCGGCTGTGCCTGAAACGATCCGGCGCCTAACGGCCTGTGCATAAGCGCTAATGGCGGTGAGCGGTTGACTGATCTCGTGTGCGATACCCGCGGCCATCGTCCCCATGGTATTCACCCGATCGAGGTGCGCGAGATCTACACGGTGCCGCCTTGCCTCCTCTTCTGCCTGTTTACGTGCAGTGATATCCGTTATGAAGCCCTCCACTGCCACCAGCGCGCCATTGAAATCAAACACCCCCTCTCCTTGCTCCCAAACCCAACGCTCGCCCCCATCTTGGCAGGTGATGCGATACTCGAGCTGGTAGCAGTGCCGACGTGTAACGGCATCGCGTACCGCCCATCGAACGCGCGGTCGGTCGTCGGGATGAATCAAATCCATATAGCTTAGTTTTCCGGAAGTGAATTGCTCGGGCTTATAGCCGGTCAGGTTCCTGACCCCTCTGCTGGCAAACTCAGTCGTCCAGCGCTCATCGTGCAGGCGCCGGTAGGCCATGCCGGGCAAATTGCTCATCAGCGTCGCCAGCCGGCGTTCGCTCTCGCGCAGCGCTTGTTCGGCTCGCTTACGATCTGTGATATCGCTGAGAATACTGGCAGAATACTTACGTTCCCCAATGGTGAATTCGCTCGCCGCAACCGCCACCGGCACGGTCGTGCCGTCTTTGCGGCGCCCAACCCCCTCACGAATACCACCGCGCACGGCACGCTGCGGATAACAGAGGCAATTGGCGAGTGTTTTATCGCACTGCTCCCTCGGTGCCAGGGTCAGCACGTGGGCGTCTTCCTCTCGCATTTCCTCTTCCCTATAACCAAACACGCGTTCCGCTGCTCCGTTAAATGAGGCAACCCTGCCGTCTTCATCGGTCAAGATAATGGCCTCGGCGGCGGTCTCGAACACAGCCCGCCATTTACTCTCGCTGGCCCGCAGAGCTCCCTCGGCTTGCTTAAGATGGGTGATGTCCACCATGGAAACGACAGCATAATGAGACTCGGAGGCTGCCGGCGATAAACGCACCGATAGGATGACGTCCAGCACCCTACCTTGAAGCGTATTCACCTTGACCTCGCTCTGAAAAAATGTCTTCCCCTCGCCGATACTCGCCAACTCTTCACGAAAAATCTCCATTGCTTCGGGGTTGCGGAGGATCTTGTCCAATCCGCCCAACAATTGCCTTCGATCTCGCGCTCCAAACAATTGCAGCGTCGCGTCATTGACGTCCAATACTCTCACCATCTGGGCCGCTTGCTGAAGAAACGCTGGGTTATCTTTCAGGTAGCGGCGAATATCGGTCACGCCAGCCCTGCGTAGTGCCTGTAGGGCGGCAAGAAAGGCGGAAAAATCCTCTTCCCACATCGACACCGGCGCAGCTTGAAATAGGGCACTGTATCGCCTTCGGCTCTCGCGCAGCTCGCTTTCTGTATAGAGGTGCCGCTTGATTTGGCGCCAAGTGAGCACATAAATGAGTGCCGTGGTAAATACCACGAACAGCCAACCTTTGTAGGTCTGCAGCGTCATATAAGTCTCGATAGACTTGGTCGCCATCGGATTACCGGTCAATAACACCACGGCTTTGTCGGAAATAGCGATCCAGAGCATGCCGAACACAAAAAACGTGGAAGCTATCCCGAGGGCTGGCTTCTGGATGTCGAGTCGCTCAAACAACGTCACGACCGGTAAACCTCCTGAATCATCTTTTCGGTAAGGGCTATCCTATCGTCACGTCTACCCTGCAGCGGATGACGCGTGCTGGCCAGTTCAAAGCAGCCGAGCCGAGTACCCACGGCCGCTTGCCGTGCAGGCCCCCATCAAGTCTCTTACCTTGCCACGCCCGATAACAACAGTTAGGTTATTGATTCCCTCCGCCAACCGTCCGTCAAGTCATATCCTCTATCCCCCGGCATTATGTCGTACGATAACGTCATGGTCCCGCAGTAACTATGGAGTTATGTCTTGTCTTCAGGCTACCCAGGCTTATCTATGGCATTATACTGCGCCTTTGTGGCTCAGCGACGACGGGCGTCCTAAGCACGACAGCACACGCCCCGCCACAGTCTCTGCTCGGGTTTGGTCTTCGTCAGGATCGCTCTTTAGAGCGCGATCGGTGCCCAAGCCTTCGCCGGCCGAACCCCGGACGGGCAGCAGCGTGTGAGGCAGGCAGGCCGCAATCGAACCGACACCGACGTCTTAACAGCGTCCTCGGCACCAAGGGTGCCGGTTGCCTCCAGAGCAAAGCTAATACAATACCACTGCCAAAGCGATGACCACGTCCCAAACCGATGGCCACTAACACGCCGCCACCGCAGCTGGCAAGGCGCTTGGGTGTATTCAGCGCAAGTTGCCTCGTCGTGTCCAATATGATTGGGACCGGAATATTCACTACCACCGGCTTCTTGGCGGCCGATCTGGGCTCTCCCCTGCTGGTGCTAGCCATCTGGCCGCTCGGGGCATTGCTGGTACTGGCGGGCGCCGTTTGCTACGCCGAGCTGGGGATTAATTTCCCCCGTTCCGGGGGCGAATATATTTATCTTTCCCGAGCCTGGGGCCCTGGCTGGGGGTTCGTCGACGGTTGGGTCAGTTTTCTGGCTGGTTTTTCAGCACCTATCGCGGTGGCCGCCATGGCGGCCGTCGCCTATCTGGGCCACGTTGTTCCCGCCTTGCAACGCTCAGCCCCAGACAGCTTTGGGTTCCATCTTGAGCCGGCCACGGCCGTTGCCTGCCTCATCGTCGCTGCCTTCACGGCTGGTAACCTATGGGGGATCAGTCTCGCAGCTGGGCTGCAAAACTGGCTGACAGGCTTCAAAGTCATGGTCATCGCTGCGTTTCTCATCGGGGGCTTTGCTTTCGGCGACGGTAATTGGAGCCATTTTAGCCACGCGACCGAACGCAGTGCCCACCACGATCTGCTTGCTCAATTCGCCGTCAGTCTGATCTTTATCACCTTTGCCTACAGCGGCTGGAATGCCGCTACCTACGTCGGGGGCGAACTCAAGACGCCGCAACGCACGCTTCCCAGAAGCCTCCTGTCTGGAACCCTGTTTGTTGCGGCCATTTATCTGGCACTCAACGTATTATTCTTGTATGCGATGCCTTTGGCGGATATGAAGGGTGTCATCAGCATCGGCGCTCAAGCGGCCCACGAGCTTTTCGGCAGTGGCGTCGCCAATACCTTCAGCGTGCTCATGGCCCTATCCCTATTGGCCACCGTCAATGCGATGGTCATGATTGGGCCTCGGGTGTACTACGCGATGGCCAAAGACGGGGCATTCCTGAGAGCGGCGGCGAGGGTGCATCCCCGCTGGCAGACACCTTGGGTCGCCATTGTTCTACAGGGTACCTGTTGTTGTGCACTGATCCTCACGGGCACCTTTGAGAATCTAATCTATTACATCGGCTTCACCCTGACCCTGTTCTCCGCTCTGGCGGTCGCTAGCCTGCTGGTGTTTCGGCGCCGCCCCGGCTGGAGACCACTAAAAGCCGTGAGCTTTGCTTACCCCCTACTGCCCCTCATTTACCTAGCCGTCTCGGCTTGGATTCTTAGCTACACCCTCGTCAATCGTGGATGGGAGGCGTTGTTTAGCCTGCTCACATTGATTGCCGGCGGCTTGATCTATCAGTGGCACCGTCAACGCCTCCCCTAAGGTGCCACATGGGCTTCGCGAGTCGCCCCCTTAGTCCCGTTGCTGGGCCTCGCCCGTCATCGGCACAAAACGGACCAGCAACAGCGTCTCGCGTCTTTCTCCCTGAGGGGTTTTCGTGAGCCGAATGAGTTGTTGATCGACGTTTCCCACAGGCATCACGAGCCGACCCCCGAGCTTGAGCTGCTCCAGTAACGGCGGCGGAACCTTTGCCGGAGCCGCGGTCACGAGGATGGCGTCAAAGGGAGACATCTCGGGCCAACCCTGGTAGCCGTCTCCGATTCGGACGGTCACGTTCTGGTAACCCAGGCTTCGCAACTTTTCTTTCGCCGTCCTCCCCAGGGCTTCCAGGATCTCAATCGAATAAACCTGTTTCGCGACTTCTGCCAACACCGCCGCCCACTGGGTGGATCACGTCATCCGCCGAGTACCCGTACGCCAATGGGTGTTGTCATTTCCGATTCCGCTACGCTTTCTGCTGGCCGCCCATCGGCACGTGCTCTCGCCGGTCTTGCAGGTCGTCTACCGCGCCATTTCGAGACCCTCCTCAACCCAATCATCAAACCTGTCATGAGGGTATTGACACGCCTTGGCTATCGGGTGGAAGAGCAAGACCGGGTTTTCCTGGCCGAGACCGAGACGGATACCGCCCTGGCGCCGCGGCAATCGGCGGCGTGTACCTAGCGCATTGCACTCGGACCACGCGCGGGTCAAAAAGTGGTGACTTTGCGATCCGTCCCCCGCGCTGCGGTGCAGCCCGCCGAACAACGCGGCGCCAACGCCCAGGGATTTAGCCTGCACGCCAAGCGGCGCCCGCCGATCATTCCGGACCGACCGGTGACCGCCCATCACACCGCCGATGAGCTCGACGGTGTAACCCATCACGCGAGTTCTGCCCGTATGCGCTGGGCTCGGCTACTCAAACGGGTGTTCGATATCGACCTGGCACACTGCCCTCACTGTGGCACTCACCTGAAAATCACTGCCGCTATCGAACATCCCTCCGTGATGACAAGCATTCTCCACCCTCTCGGGTTGCCCACCAGGGCGCCACCCGGAGCTCCCGCGCGGTCTTTCGATCGCCTCGAAACGGCCTGATTTTACACCCACAACGCGATTCAATCCGGTTCAGCTCCCGAGCCAACCATCCTGCTTGGTCTCCGGCCGTTCTACACCCCAAAATTCCTCATAATCAACGGCGCACCGCCCGCTTGCGGGACCCAAAAACCCCGTTTTCGGACCGAAACCTCACGTGCTTACCACCTATGAGTTCCTTCAAACCCGTCGTTCCGGCAGGGATTGCCGGAACCCAGTCGCCATGGATGGCTGTCTGGGCCACTTCCCTGTGGTCTGGATACCGGCCATCCGTGCCGGTATGACGGCCCCTTGGGATTCTCGGCTCAAACCGATAGGTGTTGAGACCTCACGTGATTGACGTGATTGACACTTCTGTGGTCTTCCGCTACTTCCCTGATTCAAAAAAAGGGCGTTTATTGGTCCTGTACTCGAAGCGCAGGTAATCCGGCAGCCGGTTTCGAGATGCGCGGCTCCTTGCCCCCGCGCACCTCGGAGTTGATCTTGGAGATGTTGAAGATGTTGATGCGCACATCGTGGGCGAAGCCCAGCGAGTGATCATCCACCGCCGCGCCGCTCTGGTCGTAGTTGTCACCGGTGATGATCAGGGGCGGCTGCTGGGCAAACTCGGCGATGCCCTTGAACACATACTTCGGCGTGTTGCGCGTAAAATCGTTGATCAGCTTGTTGTAGATCGTCAGGTTGGGCGCGAGCACGAAGAAATTGTTGATGCCGTGCGCCAGATGCAGATAAGCGATGAACGCGCCCATCAGCCGGGTCTTGCCCACCCCCGTGGCCAGCGCAAAGCAGATCGAGGGGAAATCACGCTCGAAGTCCTCCAGGGTAGGGAATTCAGCCTTGAGCGTGGCAACAAGTGCCGACAGATTGCGCCCTTCGAGGGCGTCCTCATGGTCTAGCAGTTCGGGAGCGGCTTGCAGCATACGCCCCAGCCTGGCGAGGGATTCAGCTTGAGGCGGACGCAGCGAGAGGCGGCCGCTGATGGCGTTCAGGACTTGGGCATTCATGCAGCGGCCTCCGGCATGGCCTGGGCGTAGATGGTCAGGCACAGCTCCAGATCATCAATGACCTCATACAAGGGTCTCTTGCCGGAAAATTTCTCGCTTTCCCGCAGGATCATTTCAACGCCGAAGCCACGGCGGTCCATCAAGAAGCGTTTGCCCAGCGCCGGATCATCGACCGGGTAGTAACGTGCGAACAAACTGGCCAAGATCTCGTTGCGAGGCACGGACAGGCGCGTCATGGAGGCCAGGGACAGGGTGTTCGGCAAGGCCCCGGGGGAATGAATTTCCAGGCGATCGGAAAACATGAACAGCCGGATCCGCTGGCCGTGCAGCGAGTAGTCGCGGTGCGCCACGGCGTTGACCATCGCCTCGAAAACCGCATCCAGAGGGTATTGGGGGTAGTCGATGCGCCCCAGGCGCTTACGCGCCGCCGTCACCATGTTGCGACGGACGAAATGCAGGGCATCGAAAATCTGCCGATCCAGCGGACCGGTAATTTCCAGCCCATCGATCTGATCGTCGGGATTGTTGTGCGTGCCCGAGTGCGCAACGGCAATGATTTCGGCGTTGCGCAGCCAGCGCGTCGGATTCAGCGTGCCGAGCAGCACGCCAGCCACCGTCGGCACAAACCGCCCATCCCGCGGATGCAGGAGGTGCAAGCGTTCGAGTTGGGCGGCGGCGTCACCTTCTTCTGGTTTGACGAAGCGCCGCAGCAGCAAGGCGTCGAGATCGTCGAAGGTACAATCGGGAACCTCTTGTTCCTCGAAGCGGATCAAGCGCGCCTGACTGCGTTTCTGGAACAGGCGCGCCAGCGCATCCGGCGGCAGTTCCCGCTTGGCGTGTCCCACGCGACGGAAGTAGCCGTTGGCACTTTGATGCACCCACAGGCTCTTGGGCACCTCCACCACGATGACCGGGCGCGGCTGGCCCGCTTGATCGGGCAGTGCCAGATGGCGCGTCACCACATCGAGCGGCGGTTTGATGCGGTCGGTGCAGATGGCCGTCAGCCACGCCTCCAGCCGGTCGAGTTGCTCGGGCGGAACGCCCACCACGTCCCGGCGCTTGTCGTCGACACCCAGAATCAACAGGCCGCCCGCGGCGTTGCCCATCGCTGCCAGTTCATCCGACAGCCCGTCGGGATGCGGGTCGGTAATTTTGCCGCCCGGACGCAGCACCACGCTTTTCAGTTCCAGGGTGGAGTCTTCGCCCAAACGAATGTGCTCCAGCAGGTGTTCGATGTTCATGCATCCTCCTCAAACAGCGTGCCCTGCGCAGCGTTCGCGGGTGCCACCTTTCTGCCCTTGCGCCTCTGGGCGTTTTCTTCCGGTTGGACGGGTGCGGGCTTGGCCATCGGCAGATTCGCCACGTTCAGGCTGTAGTCGTCGTGGCCCCATTCGCAGCGAGCCAGCACCATCTTGGGGATCTTCTTCAGCGTCAGGTTCGGCCAGCGCTCGGCGGCCTGGGCCGCCGTCACGCCGTGGAAGGCCGAGCAGCACACCAACAGGCTCCGGTCGGGGCCGACCTCGTCGGACAGGGCCTGCAACTGCTCGGCGGACAGGTTTTGAGTGGTGACGCAGATGAAATCGCGCTCGCTGGAGTGGCCGTGCTGCCACCAGTGCGTTTCCGAGGGCGCGTAGGTGAAGCCTTCCAGCTTCGCCAGTGCCTCGGCCAACATCGCCGCGTTGTATTCCGGGTTGATGACCGGATTGCCCCAGCGGTCATCCACGATCAGCGTGGGGGCGAGCCGGTAGCAGCGGAATCCGCCGCCACCCTTCCTCCCCAGCGCCGAGGTGACACCGCCGGAGTCTGCGCCGTCGATGACCTTTTTCAGGCGCGGGATAATGTGGGTGTGGCAGTGCTCGCCCAGCTCCACCATGATCCAGCGCCGGCCCATCTTGTGGGCGACGGCGCCGGTGGTGCCGGAGCCGGCGAAGGAATCGAGGACGAGGTCGCCGGGGTTAGTGGCGATTTCCAACACCCGCTTGATTAGACGTTCAGGCTTCCGCGTATCGAATGCACTCTCTTTTCCAAATAGCGCATGAATTTCCTTCTTGCCCTCATCGTTATGGCCTACATCATCGTGAGGCCACCAAGTGGAAGGCACTAGCCCCTCAACTTCTGAGAGATACCGGATGACTCTTGGTACGCCTTCGCCATCGTTCCCAAACCAGAAGCGCCCTTCAGCGCGCAGCCGTTCATATTCGGGCTCAAGAGTCGCCCAATGCCTTCCTTCCGGTGGAGAATGCTGCTTACCATTTGGCCCAATAATCGGACACATCTGATTAGGCCGGAATCCGGCACCAGTAAAGGATATCTACTGCCAAGGGCCGCGAGGGTCATTGTTGGGGTTCTTGTAAGCAGTCTTCGTTTTATGGTCTGGCTCAAGACGATTTCTTCTTGCTTTGAACTTATCGGGGTTAATCGCATACACTAGAACATGATCATGCGCATTCCCAATCGCAGAGTTATTGTCACGTGCATATCGTTTCTGCCATACGCAATTCGCCATAAAGCTTTTCCGCCCAAACACCTCATCGCACAACACCTTGAGGTAATGGCATTCGTTGTCGTCGATGGTGATCCACAACGACCCATCCTCCGCCAGCAGCCGCCGGATGACCTCCAGCCGGTCCCGCATTAGCGACAGCCACAGGGAATGCTCCAGCCCGTCGTCGTAATGCGTGAAGGCGCTGCCGGTGTTATAGGGCGGGTCGATGAATACGCACTTCACCTTGCCGGAGAACTCCTGCTCCAGCGCCTTCAGCGCCAGCAGGTTGTCCCCAAAGATCAGCCGGTTATCAAAGAGGTCCTCCCTCATCCCCCGCCCCTCTCCCCTGTCTATTGCCCACACTGGACACAGTGCTCACGGCCCGGCCCGGAGTAAAGGGTAGAAGATGAGGAAGGTCTCGGTGATGTCGGTCAGACGGCTCAGGCCGCGCCAGATGACGGTGGCCGCCGGGAGGGCCGTCGCCTTTGCGCCCGAGGAAGCCGCCGAGCTTGGCCACCCTACGCATCGCCTCGCCCAGCGTCGGGGGTGTCTCGGGCGGCTGCGGGGATTGTCGATGATGGCAAGCCAGGGCCTGCCACTCCGCCTCTTCGAAGAACACCGTGCAAGGGATGTCCGGGGTCTCGCGCCCGCGCTTGGTCAGGTCCATCACGCGCCAGGCGACGACCAGATCGATGGCAAGACAGGCCTGCAGGCTCTCGGCGTTGCCCAGGCGACGGTCCTCGATGCGGCAGCCGCTCTTGAGGGTGCGATGAAACACCTCGATGTTATAGTCGCAACCCATAAAACGATTGACCTGGTGCTCCAGACCCAGGTGTACACGCTGAAGCGGGAGATGACCAAGAGCCATTGCGCTTCAGCCTCATCACTCTCATCCCTTGAGAAGGACGTGAGGGAGCTGAGTGATGAAACACCTGTGCATTCGGCATCAACAGACTGTAGCCGATCCGCTGCAGTCGGAGCGCCTACTCAAGGCGCTCAAGATCATTCT
>CAZUZO010000001.1:39722-110533 GCA_964624765.1 uncultured Thiotrichales bacterium | reverse complement strand
GCAAGGGACGCCGTGAAGACGTCCCTTGCGGCTTGGGTCCGACCGCCTCCGCACACACCCTAGCGCGCCCGAGGTTCGGCTGCCGAACGCTTGGGCGCCGAAGGTAAGCTCCGAAGAGCAACCCTGAGGATAGGTATCGTCCTCGATGGTTGCCGGAGGGCTGATGCTTGAGGCTGCTGCGCAGCCGTCGCCTGAGAGGTTGTGAAAAAACCGTCGTGAGCGACCCGAGAGCAAGGCGGACGGCGCGCAGCGACGAGACATATCAAGTCGATAGGCGAGGAGCGAGCACCGTCCAACGCCGTTATCGGGTCGTGTAGCAGGTTTTTTCATAACCTCTGACCCTCTAGATGATTTGGCTGAATAACTGGGTGTGTGGCTCCCCGCGCATCAAACGCGCATCTAGAGCCATGCAAATGTTGCGAAGAAATGGGCGACCGGCTGCTGTGACAGTCAGACGGTTGCCCGTCACCCTCACCAGGCCATCGATCTGCAGCTCCTTTAGTCGGTCGAGTGCCGCCTCAAGGGCGGGATGTTGTTCGTGTTGCTGAGCCCAGGTCGTCTCGAATCGGCACATGATGTTCAAGATGTGCCGGCGTAGGACGAGATCCTCGTCGCTCAAAATGTGACCCCGGAAAAGCGGCATAACACCTTGCGCCGCCTGCCGCAGGTAACCCTCGATCGCTTTCTCGTTTTGCGCAAAGGCATACCAGCTATCGCTTATGGACGACACCCCAAGGCCGATGGAAAGCTGCGTCGGCGCTGGGGTATAGCCCATGAAATTACGATGCAGGGTTCCGTCTTGGGCGGCTAGGTAAAGGCTATCTTCCGGTAGGGCGAAATGATCCATGCCGATCTCCCGATAGCCGGCTTCTTCGAGTAGCTCACGCCCTGTTTCGTAGAGCGTTCTTTTTTCCCAGTCACGCGGCAAATCCTGCTCAGAGAACCGACGTTGACCTACCCCCTTGATCCAGGGTACATGGGCATAACTATAGAACGCGATGCGCTCCGGGCGTAACAAGTTCACTTTGCGAACGGTGTCGATTACGCTTGAGCGCTTCTGTCGGGGTAAACCGTATACCAAGTCGTAGTTGATCGACTCGTAACCGATGTCCCTTGCCGCCTCGGTAACTGTTGCCACGATTTCGAAAGGCTGGAGCCGGTTGATGATCGTCTGCACGACTGGATCGAAGTCCTGTACCCCCAGACTTAACCGGCGAAAGCCCAGCGCGTAGAGCGTTTCGAGGTGCTCTGTGGTGGTGTAATTGGGATTCGCTTCGAATCCGAACTGCGTCGGAACGATGGCCTCAGCCGTATCGAGAATGGAGAGGATCAGTCGCTCGAGGTTTTTAGGGCCAAAGAAAGTCGGGGTCCCACCGCCCAAATGAATCTCGCGTATCCTCGGGGCGTCGGGCATGAGCGTTAGATAGGTAGCCCATTCCCTCAACACGGCCTGGATGTAAGGCTCCTCGACAGCGTGGTTTTTCGTGATCCGTTTGTTGCATCCGCAAAAGGTGCAAAGGCTCTCGCAGTAGGGAAGGTGGATGTACAGACTGATGCCCTCTGAGGAGTTGCTCTCGCTGAACGATCGGCTAACCTCCTGCTTCCACTTTTCCGGTGAAAAAGTCACTGCATCCCAGTAGGGAACCGTGGGATAACTCGTGTAGCGTGGTCCTGGCACGTTGTATTTGGTAATGAGGTTGCGGTTCATGGCTGGCGCGAGGTAGCGTTAGTTCGCAGATATCTCGTTGTATCGAGCCCCGCGAGACCGACTTCAGAGGGCCCAATGATGATTCGCACGGCCGCTACTGCATCACGACTAAGAGTATTGAGAAAAAAACCGTCGCGGGTGGCGTAAGGCCGAGAGACATCTCCGAGATCATACATCGGCGAGGAGCGAGCACCACCCAACGCCGCTACCGAGTTGCGTAGCAGGTTTTTCCACAAGCTCTGACTTTACAGTATAAACAGGCGTGAATCCCAGTGCACAAGGCATTCAGTGCTCGACAGTTAAGAAGCCGTGTTAAACACTACTGCGCTTGCCCTGTCGGCGCTCGCCACATTTTTACAACACCTTCTAAGGCGGCATGAAGTTTGCCCAACTAGCGAATGTCAGGTGTCCCCGCGTTTCGTGACCCGTTACAATGCGTTGCCGAACCTAAAGACCATGCAGACTTGAAGGGTATCCGCAGTGTTACCGAATATCCAGGAGGTGGTTCACCTCATCACAGAAGCGGCTCAACAAGAACTCCGGCCGCGTTTCAACAGCGTTCGTCAGCAGGTAAAACACGATGGGAGTATTCTGACCGAGGCCGATTCGGCGATGGACCGACGACTCCAGCAAGAACTCATTCAACGCTGGCCTTCGATAAGGCTGCTCAGTGAAGAAATGTCGGCTGACGAGCAAGCCGTGCTGCTGCGCGATAGGCGCAGTCCCATTTGGTGTGTGGACCCGTTAGATGGTACCAGCAATTTCGCTGCCGGCTTGCCTTTTTATGCCGTTTCCTTGGGACTCATTATGAATGGCGAGCTTGCCATGGGCTGGGTTTACGACCCCGAGCGGGAGGAGTGTTTCTCCGCCCTAAGAGGTGGTGGCGCATGGCTCAACGGCAGCCCCTTGGTGGCGAAGCGGAGGGTTGTCCCCCTTCGCCGGGCGGTCGCTCTGGTTGATTTCAAACGCTTACCGCCGAAGCTAGGGTCGATACTCGCTTGTAACCCGCCGTACGGTTCTCAGCGTAACCTAGGCGCGTGCGCCTTAGAATGGGGCTGGATAGCGGCCGGCCGCGGGCACCTCTACCTACACGGTGGCCAGAAATTATGGGATCGGGCCGCAGGGACATTAATACTCAGCGAGGCGGGTGGCTACGCCTCCACGTTGGAGGAAGGATCGTTGTTAGAGCCGACACTGGAATCAACCGCTGTGGTGGCCTCCAGCGATCCGGACTTGTTTGCTGAATGGCGCGACTGGGTAACCTGGGCTTGGCGTGAAGCGAAGCAACCGTAGGCGATCGGTGGCTCCGAGGTGGCATACCGTTACGAGCTCGATAGGCATTCCAAGGGAGGAGCTTTCAGGATGGACGAATCAATCGCTAGTGCAGTCCAATCTCACGTCCTCGGGCGGTCGCACGAGTCGAGCTCCGACTTCAGCCTGGCCCTATCGATAGATCCGGCTCTCTATGAGCAGTTACTGCGGCGCATTGGACGTTTACATCTCAAGCAACGTCTCGGGATCGAGTTAGACCACGAATCCCAGGTCTTTGGGCAGGGCATTAAGTTTTTTCACCTGGAGAACTGGTACTCGATACACGCCGTGATCCGCACTAGCCTGCGCCTGGTCGGGCTCTATGGGCGCGGACGGCGTAACGCCGCCGACATTCGCATCCGGCGCAACGACATCATCTTGCCATCGTTGCCGAAGGCTTTCGATGGCTACCGGATTCTCCAAATCAGTGACCCGCACGTCGATATGGACGCGCGCATCAGCCATGCGCTCATCGATCGGGTGCGCGCGGTGGATTACGACCTCTGTGTCCTCACGGGCGACTATCGAGCCCGCACCTTCGGCCCGATCGAAGCCACCCTCGAAGGGATGCAGCAGCTGCGTTTGCATCTCAAGGCGCCGGTCTACGGCGTGCTAGGCAACCATGATACGGTTCGCATGGTGCCAGAACTGGAGGCCATGGGAATCCGGCTGCTACTCAATGAGGCAGTGGCCATCGAGCGCCGGGGGAGCGTTTTTTATCTGGCCGGGATCGACGACGCTCATTATTACCAGGTCGATAATTTGGAAAAGGCGGCCGCTGGTATTCCCCACGAGGCAGTGGCGGTGCTGCTCTCTCATACGCCAGAGATTTATCGCCACGCCGCCCATGGAGATTTCGACGTGATGCTGTGTGGGCATACCCACGGGGGCCAAATCTGCCTGCCGGGCGGTTTCCCGCTCACTTGGGACGCCAGTTGTCCGCGACAATTGGCGGCCGGTGTTTGGCGATACCACGGTATGATCGGCTATACCTCGACGGGAGCGGGAACATCCATCGTCGATGTGCGTTTTAATTGCCCCGCAGAAATCACCCTCCATTGTCTGCGCTCGGGTACCAGTCAATAAGGGCGGTCACGGATGTGGAGCCGAAACAAGAGCGGCGATAGGATAAGGTGTATGACAACGAAGGCGCTCACCACGGCCACGATGCTTTGCCAGGAAAGATCGAGCATCGGCTGTACAGCGAGCAAGGGAAGCAGGGACTCGGGGACTTGATCGAGCAGGGGAGCCTGTCCCTTCGGTGGGATGCGTAGACGCCGTTTGACGAAGCTGGACAGGGCATCGCCCAGCATCGCGCCGACACCGATGAAGACCCCAGCTTCCCATGGCAAGTCGAGCAGGCAGGCCAGCGCCGCCGTGGCGATCACCGCGATGGCCAGCCCACGCCAAGTTTTGGAAGGACCGAGCACCGGGTGGCCATCTCCAAGGTGCCTGCCGGCGTCGATCGGTTGGGCGAACCGTCGCCCCAGGAGGCGACGAACGATGGCGGGGGCACCGTTTGCCACGGTGGTCAGTAGCAATAGTTGGAGTTCAATCAGCATCGGTGGCGAGGCTTGTCAAAGGCAGTTTTGCGACAACCAGGAGAGCGTTTCCCATGATCGTGACCTGTGTCTACGTCTATGTAAAACCAGAACATGTGCAACAGTTTATCGAAGCCTCGAGGGTCAACCACCAACATTCTGTGACAGAGCCGACTAATGTGCGCTTCGATGTGCTGCAGTCCACAGACGACCCGACTCGGTTTTTGCTTTATGAAGCCTATGAATCCGAGGAGGGTGCTCAAGCTCACAAGCAGACAAGTCATTATCTGACTTGGCGTAAGACAGTAGAGCCTTGGATGGCCCAACCTCGCCAAGGGATCCCCTATCGCTTTATTGCGCCGATGCATCGGAGCGAGGCTGGATGAGGCCGTTTGACTACGCGCGCATCCCACCCATTCATTTTGGGGTAGGGAAGCTTGCCCGACTTCCAAGGCTTGTTAGGCAATTCAAGGGCCAGGTTGTCTTGCTGGTGACGGGCGGCATGTCACTGCAGCGCTCCGGTAAGCTGGGCACGATTAGCGAGCTTTTTAGGCAAGCGGGAATCACCGTCCACCATCTTGTCTGCGCCGGTGAGCCGAGTGCCTCACTTATCGACACCGCGGCAGCTGACCACCGAGCGCTGGCTATCGATGTGGTCGTGAGCATCGGCGGGGGCAGCGTGGTGGATGCCGGCAAAGCCATCTCGGCAATGCTTCCCCATACCCATTCCATCATCGATCACTTGGAAGGTGTGGGACGAGGGATTCCCCACAGCGGTGTCAAGATCCCCTTCATCGCTGTGCCCACCACGTCAGGAACGGGAAGCGAGGTCACCAAAAATGCAGTCATCAGCGAGGTAGGACCCAGCGGTTACAAGAAATCCATTCGCCATGACAATTTCGTTCCTGATTGCGTGATCGTCGACGGTGAGTTGCTGACCTCCTGTCCACGAGATGTGACAGCGGCGTGCGCCATGGATGCCTTGACCCAACTACTCGAACCGTTCCTCTCGCCGAGCGTTTCACCGCTCACCGAAGCGCTCGCCTGGAGTGGTCTGGAAGCCATGGCAGCCAGTATCTTACCTGTCTGTGGAGCGGCTGCTGCCGACGTGCGGGCGAGGGAACGCATCGCCTATGCTTCGCTGTTGTCGGGTATCGCCCTCGCCAACGATGGACTGGGGATCGTGCACGGTCTTGCCTCTCCTATCGGCGGGTTTTCCCCCATTCCCCATGGGGTGATCTGCGCAACGTTGGTGGCCCCTTCGGTGCGGGCGAATTTGAAGGCACTTCGACAGCGTGCCCCAGCAAGCCCAGCCCTAAAAAAACTGGCTCGGGTTGGCGCGTTGCTGGCCGGGCATGCTGCCCGTGGTGTCGAGGAAGACTGCGATGCGCTGGTGGCCATCCTCGACCAGTGGAGTGCGATTCTGAGGATTCCAAAGCTGTCACAATATGGGATCCAAGAGAGCGATCTCGATGCGATCCTAGACGGCGCAGCCAATCGCAATAATCCCATCGAGCTGACTCGCGCAGAGATTCGGGCGTTGCTTAAAGAGCGGCTCTAGACCTGCTAGTGGCGTTGGGCGGTACGCGCTCCTCGCCTATCCATCTGCTGTGTCTCGCGATTTCGCGTAGTCCCCTTTCCTCTCGGGCTGCTCGCGGCGATTTTTGTCACAACGGCTAAGTGACCCGACCCGCAGCCGGCTCGTCGGAGGCGTTTCCGGTCTTGGCCACCTTACGCAAGGCATACCGAGAACCGTAGCCGCTCCCTCCGGACGGTGCTTGCTTTTCGCCTAATCTGACTCACTAGCGCTCGGCGTGGCATGCCATCCAGTTGGCCTCTACGGACGGCTCGACTGCGGTTTCGCGACAGCCGTTTAAACGTTGGGCACAGGACACACTTCGCGGCTCGCAACATAAAGGAATGCGCCCGAGCCGTCGATGATAAGGCGACTTCTCCGCGCTTCCTGTTCGTGGGGGAGCTTCGGGACGCATCAGGCAAATTGCGAGACCAGGCACCATGACCAACGCCAGCATTGCAAAGAGGGTGTTCGGGGGACTGCTGATTCTCGGCGTGTTCCTCTCGGTACGGGGATCGGAACCCAAAACAGCCCTGATTCCGATGCGCGATAACGGGGCCTCGGCTTTCTACGTTGAGGTCCACATCGACGGGTTCGGAAGTCGAGAGTTTCTCGTCGATACCGGGGCTGGCTACATGACCATCGACGAGGATACGCTCGCCGTCCTTAGAACGAAAGATCGGGCGACTTATGTGCGCGAATTGGAAGGCATCCTCGCCGACGGCAGCCGCCTTAGAGTGCCCGTCTATCGTCTAACGAGCATCAAGATCGGGAATACCTGTATCCTGCGAGATGTCGAGGCCGCGGTTTTCCCAGGGACTACCCGGGGCCTTTTGGGTCTCAGTGCTTTGCGTAGAACGGCTCCCTTCCTATTTTCTCTGGAACCCCCTGTATTACAATTAAGCAATTGTTTCGCGACCTCGGCTTAACCGCTCGCCTACTGTTAGGCAGCGGCTAGCTGCCATCCGAAGCCCTGACTCGCGCGCGACCCATCGGCCATCGGGTGACGCGTGCCTGGAAGGCTGGGAACCGTAGTCTAATCCGTCACCATGCTCGGCTATACCGCTCAACAACCTCCCTTTCGGTTCAATATGGCTCGCTACTGCATCGCCCGCAGCGCAGCCATGGCACCTGACAAAACGGCACTGATCGTGGTTTCGGACCCTGACAGGGTTCCGGAACGTTGGACTTACCGAGAGATCGATTTGGCCGTGAGGCGCATCGCCGCGGGATTGAAATATCTCGGGTTCCAGCCCGGCGCTCGGATTATGATCCGCATGGAGAACACGAGCGACTATGCGTTGCTGTTTTTTGGCGCCATCGCCGCCGGCCTCGTGCCTTTGCCTTCGTCGCCACAACTCAAGGCAGACGAGGCGCGGTTCTTGTTACAGGATTCCGCTGCGGCGGCGTTGGCAGTGTCCGAGGAACTGGTACTTGACCATCTACCGCAGGGGATCCAAACCCTCTACCCTGACAGGATCCGGCGCATGCAGCGTGACAGCCGCGCAGCAGAGTATGCCGATACCCTGGCCGATGCGCCGGCCTTTCTGATTTACACTTCTGGCACCAGCGGTCAGCCCAAAGGAGTGCTGCATGCGCACCGAAGTGCTTGGGGTCGGCGTCCGATGTACCAGGGTTGGTATGGCATCGGTGCGAATGATGTCGTCCTCCACGCGGGGGCGTTTAACTGGACCTACACCCTCGGGGTTGGCCTGACTGATCCGTGGGCCAACGCCGCCACGGCGGTACTGTACAACGGGCCGCGCGATGTGGCGGTGTGGCCCACCCTCATCGAGCGTTATCGAGCCACCTTATTCGCGACCGTACCGAGTCTTTACCGGCAGATACTAAAATATTGCAGGCTAGAGGATTACGATCTGACTTCCCTGCGGCACGGGCTGACCGCCGGGGAAGCGTTACCGGAGACCCTCGGTCAGCGTTGGTTGGCGGCGACCGGTAAACCTCTGTATGAGGCTCTCGGCATGAGCGAGTGTTCCACCTACATCTCCTGCAGCCCCAGCGTGCCCTTCAAGCCGGGCAGCCCTGGGCGACCGCAGCCGGGACGCTGTGTCGTCATCCTGCCCGTCGACGCAGGCGATGCGGTGATGCGCCCCGGTGAAACAGGCCTTCTTGCCATACATCGTAGTGACCCGGGGCTCATGCTCGGCTACTGGCAACGCCCGGCTGAGGAAGCTCTGGTTTACCGTCAACAGTGGTTTGTCGGCGGCGATTTGGCCTCGATCGATGAAGCCGGTTATGTTTGGTTCCATGGCCGCAACGATGATCTGATGACTGCCTTCGGATACCGTGTATCGCCGGAGGAGGTGGAGAAAATTCTGCTGCAGCATCCGGCGGTCGCGGAAGTGGGTGTCACCGACCTCGCGCTTCAGGAGGACATTCGCGTTATCGCTGCTTTTGTGGTACCCAAGAACATCGATGAGATCGACGCAGGTCCGATCTTGTCGTTTGCCAGCCGTTACTTGGCCGACTACAAGAGACCACGGGAACTCCTATTTGTCAACGAGCTCCCACGCACCGCGAACGGCAAGGTGATGCGGCGGCGCCTCGCAAACCTATGGAGGTCGGCAGGCTAACAGAGGCGCGTCTCCGAGTGCGTTCATGGTTGTCACATTGGCAATCGTCAAAGGACAAACTGGGCCCCGTCTCCCAGGCTGCCAGTGTCTGCTCCCAAGGATGTTTTCACCGTAGACCGACGGCATGTCGGGAGCACCTCTGTTATTCTGGCGTTGGTTATCGTTTCGGCCGTTTGATTACCTTTTTTGCCCCGGGGGCAGCCGACCTCGGACCGCAAGGGATGCCGTGAAGACGTCCCTTGCGGCTTGGGTCCGGCGCCTTTGCACATACCCTAGCGCGCCCGGGGTTCGGCTGCCGAAGGTTTGGGCGCCGAAGGTACGTTCCGAAGAGCAACTCTGACAAAACGATGACTATGGCCGTTAGTCTTTACCGGCTGACCCGCCCGCATTTGCGATAGGATCCCATGCGTATTGAAAGCCACGCCCGAGGCGTCTTGCTGGTCATCGCCTCAGAGCTGATGTTTGCTTCCATGGGGGCTACTGTCAAACTGGTGGCGGCAGAGCTGCCGAATGAAGTGATCGTGTTTTTCCGTAATTTGGTGGGGTTACTGGTGCTGCTACCCTGGCTTGTACGCCATCCCCCGGCCCTAAGAACACCACGGCAGCTGCGATTTCATCTGTTGCGTGGCGTTGCCGGTATCGGGGCCATGTATTGCTTTTTCTTTTCGCTCGCCCACATGCCATTGGCGGTGGCCATGTTGCTAGCGCTCACATCACCCTTCTTTATTCCTGGGATCGCGTTTTTTTGGTTACGGGAGGCAGTGCCGGTGAGGGTGTGGCTGGCAATCGTCATCGGTTTCCTGGGGGTCGCATTTGTCCTGCAACCGGGATTGGCCGCAGTTGCTCCGGTCGCCCCTATTGCCCTCCTCGGTGCCGCACTGGCAGCACTTGCCAAAGTGACGATTCGACGTCTAACTCGCACTGAGTCCAGTACCGCGATTGTGTTCTATTTTAGCGTTACGGCAACATTGCTGTCGGCGTTGGCGTTACCCTGGAGCTGGGTCACACCGAGCCCCAAAGCGTTGGGTCAGCTCGTAGTGGTGGGTCTCTTCGCCACCTCAGGGCAGCTTCTGATGACCCGAGCGTTGACCCTAGTGCCAGCCGCTCAGCTTGGACCGTTCACCTATGTGGCGGTGGTGGTTGGGGCTCTTTACGGTTGGTGGTGGTGGGGGGAACCGATTGAACCACCGATGGTTGCCGGTGCCCTACTGATCGCGATGGCGGGGATGGTCGCCGGCGGTTTGCGAGTTCATCCTCAAGATCTGGCCAAACATCCACGGGAGACGGTTTTACAGCCAAGTCCAAAAGGGGCCAGTGGGTCGACCCGCGGCCTTTGAAAACCATCCACCCCAAACACGCCATCCGCGGCTCAAGGGTTCCCTGGCTTGCCTGGCGCTCTACAGCTTGCGTGTTGGGAAGCCGCGGTTCAATATCGGTGTAAACCTGCTAGAGGTGTCCCCGAGAACATGATCGCGCTGTGCGTCAATGGCCACTGGCACCGCCTCACTGTGCCGCCCAGCAAACCCCTGCTTTGGGTGTTGAGGGATGAGCTGCGCCTGAAAGGCACTAAGTACGGTTGTGGGGTAGGGATCTGCGGTATTTGTATGGTGCTCATCGATGGCCAGGCACAACACGCCTGCATGGTGCCGGTCGGCAAGCTCAAGGATCGTCGCATCACCACCATCGAAGGTGTGGTGCAAGCTCGGCACCCGTTGCTACGAGCATGGGTCGAGGCACAGGTTCCTCAATGTGGCTACTGTCAGCCCGGGCAAATCCTAGCGGCGCTGGCGCTGCTTGAAGCCACCTGGCGACCCGGTTCTGAGGAGATCGAGGCCGCTCTTTCGGGCGTGCTGTGCCGCTGTGGCACGTATCAGCGAATCCGCCACGCCGTGCATCTGGCCACCGAAATGCTGACTGAGCCGTTGCCCCATCGCTATCCAGAACCGTTACCGCCGTCGCAGCTAACGAGCGCCTGCTCCTCGGTGTTGCAAGAAGACACCGATGGCCAATGCGCCGACGCATTTGCCCTCAATCCTTGGGTATGGCTCGACTGTGACGGAACGGTAACGGTCGTGGTGGATCGTTCTGAGATGGGGCAGGGGATAGCGACCGCTTTCGCCATGTTGGTGGCTGAGGAGTTGGAGGTGGAGCTGAGTCGCGTACGTGTGACCTTCGCACCGGCCGATCCTCTGTACAACAATCCTCTCTTCGGCGAGCAGCTAACCGGTGGCAGCACCAGCCTGCGAGGGGAATGGGAGCGTATGCGCCACGCTGGAGCCAGTGCTCGGGACAGGCTGATCGGGGCAGCCGCTTGCCGATGGGGCGTAGACGAAAGCCAGTGCTATGCACGCCAGGGTGCCGTCTACCATGAACGCAGTGGACAGCGGCTCGAGTACGGGTTCTTGGCTGCAGAGGCTGCCAGACGTCCCTCGCCCGAGCGTTCTTCCCTGAAGCCTGCCAGCACCTGGCGGCTGCTCGGTCGGGCGCTGCCGCGCGTGGACATTCCGGACATGGTGGCAGGACGCGCCTGCTATAGCATCGATATCACGCGGCCTCATCAGCTTGCCGCGACGGTGGTTCGACCGGCAGTGTTCGGCGCAAAGCTTGTTCACTTCGACGCCACACGAGCGCTGGCCGTCCCCGGCGTGCGGCAAGTGCTCGCCATCGATAGCGGCATTGCAGTGGTTGCCGATGATTACTGGAGCGCATTGCGAGGACGGGAAGTGCTGCACGTCGAGTCCGAGGCGGGGGACAACGCCGAGGTGTCCAGTGCGGCGATCGAACAGGCGCTGCGGCAAGCGGTTTGCCAGGAGGGCAAGCTGATTCGTCAGACCGGGCAGCCCCAACAAGCGTTGTCCCAGGCCGCGCAGACCCTTGCCGCCTGCTATCAGACCCCGTATCTAGCCCATGTGCCTCTGGAACCCATGAACTGCACGGCCGAGGTGACAGCCCACAGCTGTGAGATCTGGGTGGGCACCCAAAGCCAGGGCGATGTGTGGGCAACGGCGGCCAAGCTGACGGGCCTACCCAAGAGCCAGGTGAAGGTGCACACCACTTTTCTCGGCGGCGGATTTGGGCGGCGGCTGGAAACCGACTTTGTCGCCGAGGCGGTGCAGATTGCGCAAGCCATGAGGGTGCCGATCCAATTGATTTGGACCCGCCAGGATGACTTGCAGCACGATCATTATCGGCCCGCACACTGTGCCCTCCTGCAAGGGGGGTTAGACCGACACGGGAGAGCGCTCGTGTGGTGGCTGCGGGTTGCCGGATCGGCGCTGTCATTGGACGGTATCGATGTTCCTTACGAGTTACCGCATCAGCGAGAAGAGCATGTCAAGGTGGCATCGCCGGTGCCCACCGGTCCGTGGCGATCAGTGGGGGCCTCACAGAACGCCTTCGTGATAGAGTGTTTCATCGATGAAATGGCGCGTGCAGCGGGCCAGGATCCGTTGACCTTTCGACTCGATCACTTACAGCACTCACCTCGACACCAGGCAGTGCTGAAGCTTGCCGCTGCGCGTGCCGGATGGGGTAAACGGCTTCCTAGCGGGCACTATCAAGGCCTGGCGGTCTACCGTTCCTTTCGCAGCTGGGTCGCCATGGTGGCTGAAGTTTCCATAGCGCCGGCGGACGGCGTTCTTGTACACCGGGTGATCGCCGCCATCGACTGCGGGACCGTCATCAACCCCGACACCGTGCGCGCGCAAGTCGAGGGGGCGGTGGCCTTTGGTCTCTCAGCGGCGCTGAAGGAGGCGGTGCGCATTGAAGGCGGCGCCGTACAGCAAACGAGCTTTACCGATTACCCGATTCTAACCTTTGCAGAAATGCCTCAGGTAGAGGTGCATATCGTGCCCAGTGAGGCGTCCCCCGGAGGCGTCGGTGAGCCCGGCGTCCCGCCGGTGGCGCCCGCCGTCGCCAACGCCCTATTCGCCGCCACTGGATATCGAACACGCGTGTTGCCGCTTAGCCTCAGAGGTTGTGAAAAAACCTGCTACACAACCCGCTAGCGGCGTTGGGCGGTGCTCGCTCCTCGCCTATCTATCTGATATGTCTCGTCGCTGCGCTTCGTCCGCCTGGCTCTCGGGCCGCTCACGACGGTTTTTTCACAACCTCTCCGCGGTCGGGAAAAGACCGGTTGCGCCACCTGAACCCAGCGTGGGACGAAACCCATTGCGCGCTTTTCGAGCCGCTAGAGTTCACCGCTGGGCACGCTGCGTCGGGTGCGGGGGGTGCTGGCGACGTTTTCTCACAACCTCTCAGCTCTGCCGCCCACGCACCGCGATCTAAGAAATGCAACCATGGGTGGAGATGTGTGAGCCATGACAAATATCCCGATCGACGCGGAATGTGATGGGCTACGAGAGCACTTTGCCGTCGTTACAACGCAGCAGCGTCGGCGCAAGCGGTTTCCGGAAGGCTGTGTGCATCGGGTAGGCTCTAAGGCCGAGGCGTTGGCTACGGCCAACGCCCACGCCAACCAATACCCCGCCTTGGTCTACGGCCCGTCCCGTTCTTCGGAAGGGCTGCGCCTGTACTATTTGGTGTACTGGCTTGACTGAAAGGCGGTCTTGAAAGGACTCGGCGAAGGGTGTTTCCCGACTACAACCATGGCCGCAGCGCAGCCCGCAATGCAAGTTCGGAGCCTCTATGAGCGGTAAGAACGCTCACTGCTCCGCTCCGAGACGGTTCGCCACTGAGAGGGCTCCTCACATTCAGCCGGTTATAGGGTAAGATCGCTCTCCCAGGTAAGCGGGCGGCTTATTTCATGTCTCTCCCTGGGATCGTCCGTTTAGAGGCCTAGGTGGGGCCCGCTTTCCCCGCGCCATGTCGGTGTGCACCGCCCCAGCAACAACAAGGCTGGGCAGCGGCGCGACCGTGTTGAGGATGTCTCGTGGGGGTGGTTATTTGCCGACTTGCCTGGCATCCGAAGTTGTGTGCCGCGCGAGGAAGCCGCGCTAGACAAGCGCGAGTATCCTGTTACCTTTCCCTGAGAGGTTATGCAAAGGCTGTAGCGAGCAGCCCGAGAGCCAGGCGGACGGCGCTAAGCCGAGAGACATATCAGATAGATAGGCGAGGAGCGAGCACCGCCCAACGCCGCTATCGGGTAGCGCAGCAGGTTTTTTCACAAGCTCTGAGCTTCAAACCATGCTTTTGAGGTCCATTAACCCCGCCAATGGCGAACAGCTAAGTGCCCACACCCCATGGACACCGGCGGAGGTCGAGGAGGCGCTGGCCCAGGTCGCTGCCGCGACGCCGGTCTGGAGCAACCTCAAGATTCAGGAGAGAACGGCCAGGCTGCGCCGAGCGGCCGCTTTGTTGCGAGATCAAAAGGCGGGCCTGGCGCGGATGATTACCCTGGAGATGGGGAAACTCATCCAGGAATCGGAGGCCGAGATAGAGAAGTGTGCATGGGTTTGTGACTACTATGCTGAACACGGGGAATCGTTTCTTGCCGACGAGATCATCGAATCGGACGCCGACGTCAGCCTCGTTTGCTATCAGTCCTTGGGAACCGTATTGGCTATCATGCCTTGGAACTTCCCGTTCTGGCAGGTATTTCGCTGTGCCATTCCAGCGCTTACCGCCGGGAATACGGTCGTCCTTAAGCATGCATCGAATGTTACCGAGTGCGCGCTTGGTATTGAGCAACTCTTCGCCGAGGCTGGGTTTGCGCCGGGGGTGTTTCGCACCTTGCTGATTTCCGGTTCGCAGACGGAGCCAATCATCGCGGATGGCCGGATACATGCCGTCAGTGTGACGGGAAGCGAGGCGACGGGTCGGGCGGTCGCCGCCGTTGCGGGCCGTGAGCTCAAGAAGACTGTGCTTGAGCTTGGGGGTTCAGATCCGTTTGTGGTTTTGCCAGACGCGGACATTCCCCGCACCGCTCAGGCTGCCGTTAGTGCTCGCTTTGTGAACGGGGGCCAAAGCTGTATTGCAGCGAAGCGCTTCGTCCTCGTGGACGACATCGCGGATGGGTTCCTAGAGCATTTTATGACGGCTGTGGCGTCGCTCAGGCCAGGCGATCCCTTCGATCCAGCAACCACTCTGCCGCCGATGGCGCGCGCCGATCTGCGTCAGGAATTGCACGCCCAGGTGGAGGAGAGTTTGGCACAGGGCGCTCAATTGCTCACCGGGGGTAAGCCATTGCCCGGCCCCGGCAACTTTTATCCACCGACGGTCTTGGACCGGGTGTGCCCCACCACACCGGCCTATGAACAGGAGCTGTTCGGACCGGTGGCGGCCATCATCCGGGCGCGGGACGAGGAGGACGCCCTGCGTATCGCTAATGACTGTCGGTACGGTCTTGGAGCCAGTGTGTGGACTCGGGACCGCAGCCGTGGCCAGCACTTCGCACGCCGGCTTGCCTGTGGCGTGGCCTTTGCGAATGGTGTGGTGAAAAGCGATCCGCGTCTGCCCTTTGGCGGCATCAAGGCCTCTGGTTACGGCCGCGAATTATCCTTGTTGGGGATGAGGGAATTCGTCAATGCCAAGACTCTGTGGATAAAGTGACCCGATTTTCGCCCAAGATGTCACGCTTTCCAGCTTCTTTCCCGGTTCCCTCAAGCATCCACGTCGGACAATTTTGCCTTGTGAATGGCGCGCTGCGTGACCGAAGGGTTGGGTATCCCCGTCTGGGGTGTTTACCCTATCCACTGTCCCAGGATTGCACGTAGGCCGACCGCAGCGTGATGACGCCGGCGTGAGGCCTTCCCAACCTTCTGATTCAGAAAAAGGACTATCGATGACTGACATTGCTTTCGATGTGAAAGACCCTGGGCTGGCCGACACAGGGTTGAACCGAATCGACTGGGCGCTCACAGAAATGCCCGTCATCAAGGCTCTGATTGACCGGTTCTCTGCCAAGCGCCCTCTCGCCGGCGTACGTGTCAGCGGCTGCCTGCACATCACGTCCGAGACGGCGAACCTCGCCAGAGCGCTTAAGGCGGCGGGAGCCGAGGTGGTGCTATGTGCGAGCAATCCCCTGAGCACGCAGGACGATGTGGCGGCGGCACTGGCGATCCATCTTGGGATATCGGTGTTTGCCCATCGCGGTGATAACCACGACCAATACTATCAACGTATTGCAGCGGCGCTCGCGCATCGGCCCCAGATCACCATCGACGATGGGGCGGACCTGGTCAGTGAAATTCATAAAAACCGTACGGAGTTATTGCAAGAGCTCCTGGGAGGCACGGAGGAAACCACCACCGGGGTGATTAGGCTGCGCGCCATGGCGGCTGAAGGCGCCCTGCGTTACCCGATCATCGCTGTTAATGACGCCGACACCAAGCATTTGTTTGATAACCGCTACGGTACCGGTCAAAGCACGATCGATGGTTTTATCCGGGCCACGAATTTTCTTTTTGCCGGTCGAATCTTTACTGTTTGTGGCTACGGTTGGTGTGGGCGCGGCGTGGCGATGCGTGCCCGAGGGCTGGGTGCCAAGGTGATCGTCACTGAGGTGGACCCGTTGCGTGCCCTGGAAGCAACTATGGATGGGTTTGCGGTCATGCCGCTTAAGGAGGCCGCCCCCGAGTCGGATTTCATTGTGACCGCCACGGGCGATAAGCATGTCATCGACCGTGAGCACTTGGAGGTCATGAAGGACGGCTGTGTCATCGCCAACACTGGCCACTTTGATGTGGAGATCAATCTTCCGGTACTCGAGGGGCTGGCCCAGCGCAAACATCAACCGAGGGAGTCAGTCGAGGAGTTTTACCTCGCGGATGGTCGGCGTATCCGGTTGTTGGCGGCCGGCCGCTTGGTGAATCTTGCCGCCGCGGAGGGCCATCCCGCTGCAGTCATGGACATGAGCTTTGCCAATCAGGCGTTGGCAACGGTCTACATTCGAGAAAACCATGCGCTTTTGACGCCCGCTGTTCACGAGATGCCGAAGGATATCGATCAGGAGATCGCGCGCATGAAGCTGCTCTCTCTCGGGATACACATCGATGAGCTGACTGAGGAGCAGAAAATTTATCTCTCATCCTGGAGGGAAGGGACGTAGGCTTCTTCGAAAGGGGCGCGGTCCTTGCTATAGGGGCACGCTAGCGTGCCCCAGAGAGCCAGGCAGACGGCACATACCGACCCGACATATCAGCCAGTAGGCGATAAGCCAGCACCGCCCAACGCCGCTAGCCGGTAGCGTAACCGTCTTTTTGAACACTCTTAGCCTAGGCGACACGCAAGCGACGCTCGGGAGGAGTGGTGTTTTCCCCCACCGCCGAAGTTCCAGGTATTGGGCGCTAAAGATGACTACTCTCGGACGCTCGTCAGTATGGATCAATCCCAACCCGGATCGCAGGGGGGCATGGAAATGGGGAACCGCGCACGCCCGTATAACGAGGCCGTAGGCGGTTTGAAGAGAGTTTTTCAGCGTGGAAAAGGAACCGCCGTCTCGTTTTAGACGCGACGTCCATGATGTTTGCACAAGGGAACGGACATGAACCAATCGGAGCTTATTGAGCAGCTTATCGCAAAGCACCCCGGTATGAACGCTGCCGATATCGGTCTTGCGGTTAAATCCCTGATCGAGCTTCTTGCTCAGGCACTGAGTACCGGACAGCGCATCGAAATCCGCGGCTTCGGGAGCTTCGATCTCCGCTATAGGTCGTCCCGTACGGGACGTAATCCGAGGACCGGCGTGTTAGTAACGATACCCGCACGGTATACGCCTGCTTTTCGAGCGGGCAAGGAACTACGCGAACGGGTGAATCGGCGATTCGATGTCCAATCTAATGAACCGACAGCCAAACGCTATACTCGCGACGCCAGGCAAGCCTACGCGCCAGGCAGACTGCAGAAAGGCAGTGCCGAGTGATCCTCGACCACGGTTTGGTTACACGATCTGCACGCATAGATCCTAATTTCGGCGTTGGTCATCGTTTCGGTCGTTTGATGACCTTTGCCCTGGGGGCAGCCGAGCCGGGGCCGCAAGGGACGCCGTGAAGAGGTCCCTGTCGGCTTGGGTCCGGCGCCTTTGCACACACCCTTGCCGCAAGGGATTCGGCTGCCGAAGGCTTGGAGACCGACGGTGTGCTCCAGGGCAACTCTGACAAAGCATGGCTTAGATATCAGCCCATCGCACCGGCAGCCACCGCGCTCCGGTAACCGTCATCCCTTCCCGAGTGGCGTTAGGGAAGTCTTTTTTCGCGCGCCGGATCTCTCGGTGAGCCCCAATCACGCCCCACGGTAGCCGTCTGCCTCGATGACGGCGAGGATGGCTTGGCACTCTACGTATGGCTGGCGCTTCGCAAAGGTGCTTACCCACGGGAGCAGGTCAAGCGACGAGGGGTATCCCCCGCTCTGGGTGGTTAGGCCTTGGTGCTAGTTAAGCGACAACACACCCCTTTGCGAAGCGCCTCGGCTGTTGCGGTCTCTTGCTAGGGCACGCGTCGTTGGTCAGGAGGCTGCCAGACCCACCATCCAGCCCCTGTCAAGCCAGCTAGAAAAGCTGTTCTCCCATACCTCATGGCGTTTCTGTACCCTGCCCGGGCTCAAGGACTGGGCCATCGCGCTGGTTTTGCCTTGCTGGGAATTCTCTCGGCATAGCATCCAAGGCGGCTGCGATGGAGACCGCTTCTCTGAAAACTACAGAACGTATCATGTAATACATATTACATATTGAATATATCTTTAAAATAATTTACTTGCGATAACGGCGCTTCTCGCTTGTAATAAGGAACAAGGCATGGCCGCTAGGAGATAGCCGATGGAACACTCACAGACCCTTAGCCTTCACATACCCGGACTGCCCGCGCACCTCGAACAAGAACTTCAAGTCGCCCAGCGCTATTTAAACCATCAACACGCTCGGGCGACGCGGCGTGCCTATGCGGCCGACTGGCGAACATTCACAGCCTGGTGTGCGGCGAGAGCCCTGCAGGTTCTGCCAGCAAGTCCTGAGACCGTAGCGCTGTTCTTGAGCGCCGAGGCCGAAGCAGGCTGTCGTCCTTCCACGCTCGCTCGCCGCGCCGCGGCCATTCGACTCGCCCACCGGGCACAGGACTACGAACCTCCTACCAACAGTGAACTGGTAAAAGCAACGCTGCGCGGTATTCGCCGCAGCCATGGCGCCGCTCCCCTGCGCAAAGCGCCGGCGCTCGCGGATCAGATTCGGCGTATGGCGGACCTCACCGATCCGACCGCCTTAGCCGGCCTGCGCGACCGAGCGCTGTTGCTGCTGGGGTTTGCGGGCGCACTGCGCCGTTCCGAGTTGGTGGCGCTTCACGTTGATGACTTGGAGGAGACGCCGCGAGGCCTGCGGCTCACTCTGCGTCGATCGAAAACCGATCAAGAAGGCGCTGGCGAGACAGTACCGGTGATTCGCGGTGGCGAGTTTTGTCCAGTGGAAGCGGTGAAGTGCTGGCAGATAACGGCTGGTATCGCTGCCGGTCCATTGTTTCGACGCGTGCGTCGAGGTGGGCAGCTTGGCCTGACGGCGCTCAGCCCCTATGCGGTAGCGCTCATCATCAAACGCTATGCAGCCAAGGCTGAACTCGATCCGAGAGCCTTCTCCGGCCACAGTTTGCGTTCCGGGTTTTTGACGAGCGCCGCCATGAACCGCGCCAGCCTTTTTAAGCTGCGCGAGGTTTCCCGGCATAAGTCCTTGAACACACTACAGGTCTACGTGCGCCAAGCCGAGGTGTTCGACGACCATGCGGGGGAGGGCTTACTTTGAAGGTGGGGTTCCATCACACCCAGCGAGGCTCGACTCCCAATTCCGATATCCTTCGCAGACGATACCGACGACGGTTTTACCCGAGGGGTTTTCTCCTGGAGCGATCGGGGATTGAAGTCCAGATCCCATTCATCCCGCTGATTCAAAGGCTAGGGCTCGCGGGCACGGCCTCCAAGTCCACCAGGGCGCTTTCTTCTGCCCGCTGGCCGCACTTTTGTCGCTCGCCAGCAACGAGACTATACCCCTCCCTGGCTTCCAGATAGCCGAGCAGATCGACCAAGTGGTGCTGAGCTTGCTGCAGCCGTTCCCGTCCCGCGAGCTGGTTAATGTCTTGCACGGCGCGTAGCGCCTCCAGGCTTTCTCTTATCGATGGGCTTTCCGAAAGAGGCGGGGCCCTCAAGCGTTCATAAAAGGCATAGCAGGAAATGGTATCGAGCTCCACGCCGTGCTCGCCTTCGAGCCGATGCATCACCAGTTTTCCAAGTGCTTTCTGTTCGGGGTGAAAGAAGTTAAATGGTCCCACTGGATGGGTGGTATCGGCAATGGCGAAGGCCGTGCGGACAGCCTCCGTGAGTTGCATCACAACCGGATCCTGAGCATAGGGACCATAGCGATGCAGGGTGACCGCCCACCCAAAATACCGCGCAATGAGGTAGAGCGTTTCTTCGGCGTAACCACCGTCGGGATAACGCTGGCGAAGGGGACGCAAGCCGTCGTGCTCCAAAATGTTATAGATACGGCTTTGTAGGTCCTCGCACGCCGACAGAAACGGGTTGACATACAACGCTCCCATCCTCGCGCGTTCCTTGGCTCGTTCTCGCTCATGCTCGTGTGACCACGTCCACACGGCCCACAAGCCCATTGCCACCGGAATAAGCCACTGCATGGCTAGCTCATCATTGTCCCCGAACCCATCGACATCTTGCATCGCTCGCTAGCGATTGAGCACTGGGTAGCCCACGCGCAGGGGCCGCAGCGCCTCCCGCAGCCTATGGAGCCGCCGTGAACATCTGCGCGTTGTGTTGTCTTGTCTGGGCGCCGATTGACTCAGGGAACGGTTCTCGCACACGGACCACGCCGCTACCAAAACGTGGCTAGGCCCCACCCACAAGGCTGTAGCAAAGCAATAGGATAGAGCAAAAGGCGCCGAGTCGCGAGGCGTTCTAGCCGAAAGCCCGTTTGAGCAGGGAGATGCTCGCTACGATCATTCTCACATCATATCACACCAGTATGTGATTGTCCGGCTCTGGTCTCTTGCTTGGCGTTTTACGGTACAGATGGAATGGCTTTGTCCCGCTGAGCGGGCCATAAGGATTTGCCCCTGGTGGGGGTTGAGCCGGAGTGACTTCGCAATCCTTGATCGATCCAGCAGGGGGGCAAACAGGTGGAGCGCTGGAGAGGGGTCCGTGATCAGTGGATCGAGGGCAGAGGAGGGGCCTCGTTGGCGGGGGGGTAAAGACCCAAATCGGCCGCTATGCGATGGTAAAGTGCTGACTGATTCGGTGGTCGGTGAGAAGCATGCGCTTCTCACCGATCAGGCCGAACTATTCGCTCGGCCCCCCCATGGCAGCCTCGAACTCAGCCGCATCGATTACACCGTCTTGGTTGGCATCCGCCGCGCTGAGATTAATTCCCGCAGCTTCGGCTTCGGCGGCCGAGATGACGCCATCGCCATCCGTATCTATTTCACCAAAAGTCAACGCAAACGCCGGGGCGCTCGCTAACGCCGCGAGGGATAACGCCACCAGAATCTTCCTGGACATAGGGTTTTCACTCCTTCATTGGGTGGAAGAAACGACCATCTTGATACCACCGCTAAAAACGTCTCACTCTCTCCTCTGAGGTCGACAGACTGAGCGGCTTCATCTTGTACTAGGCACCTAACATGCCAAACAGAGAATCCGTATAACCTATTGATTGATACATATTTTTTTAGACATCCAGAATAGGCCATCTGGTCACGGTGTTATCCCTGAGCAACACCGACTCTCGAGGAACTCTGTAACGCATTGTTTTTTGGATGCGATCGGTGTCGCCGGGAACGCACAGTGGGAAGGCTCTGGCTCCTGTCAGAAGCTGTTTTAAAAATTACTGCGCTTGCCATAGCGGCGTTGCGCGGCAGCTCGAAATGCTCATGTACTCCTTATGTACACTCCGCGTTACTCGCCCCCATCCCTGAGGCTCGCTCCCTCGGAGCCAGCCTGCGGCTGTTCAAAATCGTTCCGGACGATTTTGTCTCGCTGCCGTGCGCCTTGCTCTGGCGGCGCTCGTGACATTTTTGAAACAGCTTCTCATGCCGATGGTTTAAACATCGTTGGGTTGAGACGATGGCGGCGCATCAACTTATAGAAATCGGTTCGTCCACGCTGGGCCAGGCGTGCTGCCTGACTCACGTTTCCTTGCGTGATTTTGAGCAGCCGTACCAGGTACTCTTGCTCGAAGCGCAGGCGCGCTTCTTCGAAGGAGGGATAGTCTGGTGGTTGCTCGCGCAGAGCCTTCTGAACCAATGACGCTGGGATGAGAGGCGTGGTGGACAACGCATAGGTCTGTTCAATAACGTTGAACAGCTGACGGATATTGCCGGGCCAAGGGGCACCGAGTAACAGCTCGAGCGCATCCGGAGCAAAGCCCTCGACTTCTTTGCTCTCGGTTCGTGCTAGCGCAGACAGAAAGTGTGTGGCGAGCAGTGGGATGTCTTCACGCCGCTTCTCCAGCGGCGGGATCTCAAGGGTGACAACCACCATGCGGTAATAGAGATCTTCCCGGAACCGCTGAGCAGCTACTTCCTCCTCCAAGTTCCGGTGAGTCGCTGAAACCAACCGCACATCCACGAGCACCGACTGGGTACTCCCGACCGGACGAACTTGCCGCTCCTGTACGACTCGCAGCAATTTGGCTTGCAGCGTGAGTGGCATATCGCCGATCTCATCGAGGAAGAGCGTGCCCTGATCAGCCGTCTGGAACAGACCGCGCTGATCCCGAACAGCGCCGGTGAAGGCCCCTTTGCGATACCCGAATAGCTCAGATTCGAGCAATGTTTCTGGGATGGCGGCACAATTGATCGCGACGAAAGGGTGCTCGCGACGGCCACTGGCCTGGTGGATGGCCCGCGCGAGCAGTTCCTTACCGGTGCCGCTTTCGCCATAGATGAGCACGCTCGCTTGGCTGTCCGCCACCAGCTTGGCTTGACCCAACAAATCCTCCATCAGCGGACTACGGGTCACGATGCCTCGCCGCCAGGGCTCCTCCGCGCTGCTATCGCCCTCCACGCCGGACAGCTGCATAGCCCGATCGATGGCTTCGATCAGTTCTTGGCCATCGAAGGGCTTGGTCAGGTAGGCAAATACCCCTCGTTTGGTAGCGGCCACAGCATCGGGAATGGTTCCGTGGGCGGTCAAAATGATCACCGGCATCGTAGGATTGCGCTGGTGGACAGCCTCGAACAGCGCCATACCTTGCATGCCTTCCATGCGCAGATCGGTGATGATGACTTGGAAGGGAGTCATCGCGAGCCGGGCTAGCGCTTCCTCGGCGCTACCGACGGCGACCGTTTGATACCCCGCTGCGGCCAGTCTCATCGAGAGGAGACGCAGCAGGTCGAGATCATCATCAACCAGAAGCAACTTGCCTTTAGTCGACTTGGTCATTCTGCTTTGGCAGTTCTAGTGGGGTGGATTGTCGACGATCTTCGATGCTTTCCTCGATCCGTCCAAGCTCGTCTAATTGTCTCCTCAAGGTCAGAGCCCAGCTCTGAATAGACTCCAGCCGACGTTCGAGGGAAGCCTCATTGGTACGACAGCGATCCCGGACGGCCTGCAAACCGTCCACCCTACTTTCGAGCTGGGCGATCCTCTGGTCACGAATCGAGATTGCCGCCAGCAGCTCCTGAGTACGTGACGCTTGGCGTACCGTATCGAACACCGTTGTTTCTGGGACCAGATGCAGATCGCGTTGGGATACCGACAGGAACTGCTGGCCATGCGACTCGAGCAAACCCAGTATGGCTGCCTTTTGCTCCAGCGGTACCTTCGGTAACGCCATAAACGACACCAGCGGTTGATAGTTCTGCCGGCTCGGGCGTTCCCGAAAGCGCGCTTTGGCGCGCTCGATCTCCTGAACAAGCCGTTCCGACGGTACCTCCTGCAATACGGCGTAACGCCGCACAGCCAAGGCCAGCGCTTCTGGCGAGCCACCCTCGATGCGAGTCCCCTGGGCCGCTTGGGAGACGGGATCGAATGTTCCCGCACACCCTATCAGGTTCATTAGAATGACCAGTGACAGCCATCTGCCTCCTTGGGTCACCCTCATTTCGCGCTTGCTCGCAGGATGATGGGTAGCGACAGACGAAAATGTCCGCCGGCATCATCATCGATGATGCTGATCTGCCCCTGGTGGGCAAGGGCACATTCCCTGGCGATGCCCAGCCCGAGCCCGGTCCCCTTGACGGGGCCAGCGGGTTGATTCTTGGCTTGGTAGAAGGCATCGAAGATCCGTTCCCGCTCCTCACAAGCAACGCCGGGGCCCGAGTCACACACGTCGAGGTGGATCTCTTGCCCGTTGGTTTGTAACGTCACGAGGATCTGTCCGTGGAACGGGGAATATTTCACGGCATTCGAGATCAGGTTATCGATAGCTGTTTTTAGCTTCACTGCATCGGCCTGCACCACCATCGCTTCTAGCCGCACTCGTTCCGTGATGTCTTTTCTGCGCAGGGCAAGCTTATAATCCCCCATGACCGCCTCGACAAGCTTATCGAGGGGCACCCTGTCCTTGGCGAGGGTTGCCCCGCGCACCTCGGATAGCCGGCTAAAGGCCAACAGGTCTTCGATCAGTCTCTGCAACCTCAAACTGCTTTGCTGGAGTATGCTCGCGGCCTCCACCTGTTGCTGATTGAGTGGTCCGAGCACCTCGCCTGCCAGGAGTCCCGCCCCTTCGCGCACTGTGGTCAGGGGTGTCTTGAGTTCATGGGAGACGTGTTGCAGGAAGCGATTTTTCTGCTGTTCAAGCTCGCGCAGGCGATCCCGCAACCAATCCAGACGGTCGCCGAGCTCTTCCAAATCCCGAGGACCCACGATGCGTATCGGTTCCTCGAATTCCCCTCTACCTAAGCGATGTATGGCGCGATCCAGTTGGCGCAGCGGCCCGGCGATCAGGAAGAAAAAAATTCCCGCTATCGCGACGCTCAGCGGGATCAAAGCAAGGGCCTGCCAAAAAAGCAGTTGCTGCGCCCGTTCTGCCATGCCCCGCATGGTTTCAATTTGACTGTCCACCAGCAGATTGCTTTCTGCCAAAAGCGATCGTGCCGACTGAGCAAGCCCAGCGAATTGCTTGACGGCCGCCTGACTCGTCTGAGCACCAGCGCCCTCGCGGACGATCTGGCGAAAGATCGCATCTTCTTTCTCGGATAATTCGAGCAATTGGGAGCGCTGACTGTCGTTCGGCTGGAGGCGGGAAAGTTCTCCCACCATGCGCTGAAACTCTCGATGGGTGGTCGCATAGGCTTGGAGACGAGCGGGGTCGCCGAGCACCAAGTACTGCCGAGCACTGCGTTCCATGGCGATCACTTGTTCCACCAGAATCCGCCCACCTTGTGTTGCTTGAACCACCCTGTAAACGGCATCCTGGCTCTGTTGTGCGAGCCGGCCTACCTGAATCGAAGAAACCACCAAGCCCACAAACAAGGGCAATGCGACGACCATGAAGCCCAGGAGGATGAGCGTCATAAACGACCGGGGATGGACGAATGCCGCGGGCAAGCGCATTGGCCGATAAGCTTGCGCAAAGGTCAATGGCGACTTGTCAACAAAACGCCATGGCTTTTTGCAACGGCGCTCGCTCCAGTTTGCACACTACTCGGGATCTCCTGAGGCGGTCAAGGGTTGTGATGGGTCGCTCTGTGGTATGGGAGCCCTGAGCGGATGCCTGTCGATAAAGGGGTAGGGGAAGCGCTATGGTCCCTGGATGGCACTGGCCAGAGGGCGAAGCTGCAGCGCGTAGAACATCTCAATATAGCGTCTCGTCTCATCTCTTTCGAGGTTGGTCATATACTTCCAAAAGCCATAAACCTTTGATAACGTGATCATGCGGCTCGCATAGTGAGTCCATGTATAGCGCGCCTCGACACGTGCCAGGGCCGCGGTGGAAACCCGTTTCCAATAGCTGCCGTCACTGGCGCAGCGTTCAAAGAACTGTGCCATGCGCTCGGCGGTCTTGTCGCCATGGTTGGGGTCTATGTGAAATCCCGAATACCCGTCTTCAATGATCTCGAGCGGACCGCCATAGCAAGTGGCAAAGGTAGGCAGTCCAGACGACATGGCCTCCACCACGGTGAGCCCGAAGGCTTCGAATAGCGCAGGTTGGACAAAAGCGCCGCGGGTGTCGGCGATGTAGCGATAGAGTTCACCCGCTACGGTTTTCTCCAGATGGATCCCCAGCCATCGAACCTGACCATCGAGGCCGTAGCGATCGAACAGCCCATGCATGAGCCGGATCTGCTCACGTTCCTCGTCATCTGCCGATTGAGCTGTATCCACATGACCCGCCACCACCAGCAGATTGGCTTGTTCCCGTAACCGTGGACTCGCTCCATACCAGTCCGTCAGCCCTGCAATGTTTTTGATTCGATCCAGACGAGCCATGGTGAACAGTAACGGTTTGTGGCGATCCTTTAGCACGCCTCGCGCATCGGGTCCGGTTGCTTCACCATGGATGAGGTCCTCCAGCTCGCCTTTCAGGTGAACCAGGCGTCGAGCGGATTCGGTGTAAGCAAAGTAGACGTTGGCATCGGCACCGGGAGAGACGATATTGAATTTCGGGTCAAAGACATCGACGCCGTTGACCACCCGGTAGAGATCGGGCAGGGTGAAAGACATGTGGCTCTCATACTGCCCAACGCTGTGCTGGGTGCCCGCGATTTCTTGGTAGGTGCTGGTAATAATGAAGTCAGCGGTGTTCATGGCAATGAGGTCGGCCGTGAACTGACAGGCGAAATGGTACTGCACCTCGTTATCCTTCCAATAGAGGTCGGAGTAGAGATACTTGGTCTTTTCCAAGGCATGAGCGATGTTGCATTGGGTCACGCCTAATCGATGCGCCATCAAGGAGGCGACCAAGTTCCCGTCAGAATAGTTACCGATGATTAAGTCGGGACTGCCGGCTAGTTCAGCCAGCAGTTCCTTCTCGGCCTCCAAGGAAAAACTCTCTAGAAAGGGCCAGATCTCAAAGCGAGAGATCCAATGCGGAATGATTTCGCCAGCGCGGTTGCGAAAGGGTACGCGCAAGATGCGCGTGTTTCGGGTACCGGCCACCGACTCCAGGCGCTGATCGCAGGTGGTGCCGCTCGATTCCGGAATTAACCGAGTAAGAATAACGACTTGGGGTTCCACATCTAAGCCCTGCCGATGCAGCCGCGCAGACATCTCGGCCTCGAGGGCCCGAACTTGGTCCAGGATATAGACGACCTGACCACCGGTATCGGGCCGACCGAGGACGTTGGCCTGGCCAAAGTAGCCATGGGGGGAGATGATGGCGATGGACACCACCATCGGCACCCGGCTTAGGAAGTGTTCCAAGGTAGTGGGATCCGGGGCCTCGAGGATATCGGTAAGAAGGCTCATGGTCTCGCGCATCATCTCCACATTGCGTCCCCAGCCGCGCTCAAAACCTAAGCTACGGAGTCCCCGGCCAACTTCCTCCCAGCCGGCGGCCTGAGGATGACCGGCAAGGTACCCGTCAGCGTAGCGCAGGGCGCGACGCAAGGCAGGAATATCCTGGATCTGTTCGTTGAGCAGCGTCTTCTGATCTCGGCATCGCAATTCGCGCAGCCAATCAAGCAGGCGTTTGTCGCCCTGGCGCAAGGCATCAAAAAGACCACTGGAAAGATGGCGGTTCAAAAATTCGACACCGCGTCCGATGGAGCGGGCTTCCTGAAGCCTGGGGAAACCTCGCGCAAAAGGGGCGAGGTCAATCTCGAGCGTCCAGGGATCGTCGTGAGCGTGCCCGTTGATCAGGTGTTCTTTGAATTTGAGGTACTCCTGCGCCGAGACCGTCTCAACACTCATCGTATCGACATGGATGCGCAGGTATTCCCAGCGGGCAACGTACGGGCGCACAGCCAGATAGATCCAAGGTGAGAGGACGGCGGCGTCCTGAGTGCTGGCGATCACCCGTGCCAACGGTGATCCTGACAATGGATCACTATCGCACTGCTCACACACGTCTCGAAATACATCCTGTATCTCGGACCGCAACAGCAGCGGTTTACCCAGTCCAAGATAATGATGCAATAAACGAAACCCCTCTTGGCGGTAGGCCACGAAGTAATCCTGAAGTCGCTGTAGCAAGTCAAAGGTATCGCTATGGGTCATAGATCATCCTCCCGTTATCATCGCCTCAATGGCGTGCCCGCTGGACAGATTCCTTAACCGAGCTCCCATGCAAAGCCCCAGCTCGGATTGAAAATATAACAATATCAATATGTTTTGAAGTTCTTGGGGTTGCCTCTCCCATGCCGTTCGGCTAGCATGGTCATCACCGCTGCGATTAAGCAAAGCACCATACCATGGGCGGGTGGGGACCGTAGGTTGTCCATCGTATCCCCCGATCGGTGCCGGCTCACACAGTAACAGGGGGCGGGAGGTCTGAGGAGCTCGTATTTAGAAGCTGGTATAAGTAAGAATGTCGTGAGCGCCGGCGGAGCAAGGCGCGGTGGCGACCAAATCGTCGGGAACCATTTTGAACAGCTGGAAGCAAGTCCCGAAGGGACGAGCCGGCGCGCAACGCCGCTCTGGCAAGCACGGTAATTTTTAAAACAGCTTCTTAGCGCTACGCGCGCCGCAGGCTAGCATGGCGACGCACCCCATAAGAGAGTCGTTCAGATGACTCGCCCTGAAGAGCCCCGTCTTTCTTGAACAAGTGTCCGTAGCGAATTGAATTCGCTTGCGAAGCAGCACACCTCAGGAGACAGCAACATGAAGGCAGTCATATTGGCAGGGGGCCAAGGTACGCGGTTGTTACCCCTTACTGAGGTACTCCCTAAACCCATGGTGTCGGTGCTTGACCGACCTATCATGGAATACATCGTGCGACATCTGCGAAGCTTCGGCATCACGGATATGGTGGCCACACTACATTACCGTCCGAGGGTTATTCGCGATCACTTCGCCGACGGCAGCGACTTTGGTGTCAGCATGCGTTACACCCTTGAAACCGAACCTCTGGGGACCGCCGGGTCGGTTAAACTGGGGGAGCGATACTTGGACGAGACTTTCCTTGTGGTGGGCGGTGATGCCATGGTCGACTTCGACATGCAGGCTTTCTTCGATTTCCACCGCGACAGCCAAGCGAAGGTGAGTCTTTGCCTGACCCGGGTGAGGGACCCCGGTGAGTTCGGTATTGTGATTACAGATGATCACGGGGCTGTGCAACGGTTCCTTGAAAAACCGGGTCTTAGCGAGGTTTTCAGCGATACGGTTAACACGGGCATCTACCTGATCGAGCCCGACGTGCTGGCTGCCGTCCCGAAAGGGCGTCCGTATGACTTTTCGGCTGATCTGTTCCCGGCCCTGCTCGAGCAGGGAATACCCATTTATGGTTACGTCGCGGCCGGCTATTGGAGTGATATTGGAACCTTAGAACAGCTCCGTCAAGCCCATTGGGACCTCTTGGACGGTAAGGTGGGGCTTCCCGTTGAGGGAAATCCTATTCAGGAGGGAATTTGGGTGGGCGAGGGCGTCGATATCCACCCCGAGGCTGAGATTAACGCGCCGTGCTGGTTTGGTGACAATGTTCGCATCGGCCGTGGAGCACGCATCGGTCCTTACACGGTACTGGCCAGTAATGTCGAAGTCGAACGACAGGCCACGGTGCACCGTAGCATCGTGAGGCGAAACAGTTTTATTGGGGAAAGCAGCGACTTAAGGAACACGATGGTCGCGCGTCGCACCATCATCGAAGCGCAGTGCGAGATAGGCGACGACGTCGTCATCGGGTCGGGGTGTCGCCTCGGACGAGGCGTCATCATCAAGCAGGGGGTGCTGATTTGGCCAGAAAAAGACATTGAGACGGGGACCACCGTCCATGAGAATGTCGTCTGGGAGTCCTTCGTACGTCCTTCTATTTTTGGCTCCCGCGGTGTATCCGGACTCGCCAACCTGCGTATCACTCCCGAGTTTTCCGCCACCCTTGGGAAAGCCTATGGCACCTGGGTCAAGAAAGGTCGTAAAGTCACGGTGAGCAGAGATGCCCATCCGTTCTGCCGATTAACCAAGCGTGCGTTGGTTTCAGGATTACTGTCTGTCGGGGTGGATGTCGACGATCTTCGGGAAAGCACGGGTAACGTGACTCGCTTCCTGACGGCGTTCGGACAGGACGTAAGCGGTGGGGTCCATGTGCGCATCGCAGATGACCACCCCAATGTGGCTCTCATCGAGATGTATACGGATACCGGGTTGCCCCTGGAGCGGAACGCGCGGCGCAAGGTGGAGGCCACCTTTCATCGCGCTGATTTTCCGAAAGTCTCCATGGATCAGGTGGGGCGTTTAACGTACCCTGGAGGTGAATATGAACACTATCTTCAGCACTTGCTCGAGAGATTAGATTGCGAGGCCATGCGCCGCAAGGGGGAAAAAGTCGTTTTCCATGCCGAAGATGAGCACACCTCTAGCATGCTGGGTCATCTATTGGATCGGAGTGGGGTACGCTATCTCCACGCAGGTGGATTACGGTTCGGTGAGGAGGCAGATGTGTTACAGGAAGTGGCGAGCATCGCCCGTCTCAACCACGCCATCGCGTTCCTCATTCGCCGGAATGCCGAGCAGTTAGTTTTGGTCGACGAAAGCGGCTCGATACTGGCGGCCGATCGCGCTCTGCAACTCTTGACCTCAGCTTTTGTTCGCACCGCACCCATAGATGAACCGGTGTATCTGGCCCCGGATCATCCATCGTTTCTGCGTCGGTTGGCGGAGGAGCACGGACGCGAAGTAGTCTTGACGCGTAAGGAGCCGGCAGCCCGCCTTGGAGAAGCGACGACGCGCACGGCGGGTACCGACCTGTGGCTTGAATTCAACCACTATTATCTTGGGTTTGATGCGGTTGCGGGAGCGATGCGGTTACTTGAGTTTCTAGGGATAACCGGAACCACCCTGTTGGACTTTGAACGTGAGAATCCAGCGTGCCATCGAGATACACTGGTGCTCCCTTGCCCGTGGGATGAAATGGGACGTGTGATGCGAGAATTGGCCAAGCGCCCGGAAGTGAGTATCACCGAGGTGCCCGAGGGGGTTAGGCTCAATTTTGAAGGTGGCCGGGCGTATGTGCTCCCTAGCGCCGATGTGCCGCAGCTAGCGGTCACGGTAGAAAGTGAAGAGCTGTCCGGGCTTAGTGGTCTGAAGGAACGCATCGTCCGAGAGCTGGTGCAGCTGATCAGCTGAGAGCTTGTGAAGAACCGTAGCGAGCGGACCGAGAGCCAGGCGGACGGCGCGCAGCGACGAGACATATCCGATCGATAGGCCAGGAGCGAGCACCGTCCAACGCCGCTATCGGGTAGGGTAGCAGGTTTTTTCGCCGACTCTGACCGGTCATGGAGCGCATAGCATGAAAATTGCCTTTTTTTGTCCACACAGCGATCCGCTGGCGCGACCAGGAGAACCGGATTCCGGTGGCCAATGCGTCTACGAGGCTCGAGTAGCGGCGGCCCTTACAACGCAGGGACACGAGGTCCGCTGCTACACCCGCTACTACGGCGATAAGCTGGAGCACGAAGCCATCGACGAGCCGGGGCAGGCCATGGTGCTGCGTTACCCCATGGGTCCGGAGGGATTTTTGCGCAAAGAAGACATGGGGCCCTACCTGGCGGAGTTTACCCAGCGGGTGGTGAGCGATCAACGTTCTTGGCTAGAGGCCGCAGACAGCTTTCACGGTCACTACTGGGACGGCGGGGGAGCGGCACTCGGGGCTGCCATTGCTCTAGGGAAACCCCTGGTGTTTACCAGCCACTCCCTCGGTGCGCTGAAGCGCGAACGAGTTCCCGACAAAACAGCTGATGGCTCCGGCTTTCGTTACCATATCCGGATTCCCGCTGAACGGCGAATCCTCCACGCGGCCGACCGGATTATCGCTCTCAGCCAGGTCGAGCGAAATGCGCTGAGCGACCTCTATCACACTGAGCCCTCTAAGATTGCGATTGTGCCAGGCGGTGTGGACATCGAGGCTTTCGCGCCGAAGGAAACAAAAACAGTTCTTAAACAAAGACTTGGTATCGAGACGGATTTCCTGGTGTTCACGGTAGGGCGTCTCGATCCTCGTAAGGGCTTTTTCGAACTCGTGGCGGCTATCCCGCATGTGGTTGAATCCTTGCGGCGTGTGAACAAGACCGTGACTTTCTTGCTGCCAGCTGGCCCGGAGCATCCCTCTGCGGAGGAGTTAGCTTACAAGCAGATCATGCAAGCGGAAGCTGAAGCCCAGAACGTCGCGAGCCATATTCAGTGGTTTCCACGTCTGTCTGATGAGGATTTGAAGACGCGGTATGCAGCGGCCGATGTTTTCGTGTGTCCGAGTCCCTATGAGCCGTTCGGTTTGGTATTGGTGGAAGCTTTCGCCTCCGGAACACCGGTGGTCGCAACGTCCCATGGTGGTCCGAGAGAGATCGTGACCGCCGGCGTTGATGGCTACTTAGCCGAGCCGAGTGACATGAAAGCGTTCGCCGGACGCATCGTCGACATTTTGGAACAAGGCGATGCGCGGCGCGCGGAAATGGCCGAGGCAGCTGTTGCCAAGGCCAAAGAACAGTATGCATGGAGTTCCGTATCCAGGCGTATAGCCGAGGTCTATGAGCAGGCGGCTACCGCCTACCGTTTGAGCTAAAGGAAGACGGATCGCTGCGTAGAATATATATTATGTTAAATTATCTATAGACTGAGCGATTATGGAAATTGGCCGAGCGGACGATTGAAGGTAAACCGCCACGGTTCCAGAACCAGTTTTTCCTTCGCTTGTTCGATATTTCCTCCGGTGGCGCTAAACGGCAGCGTCAACACGAAAGCCACGCCCCCCACGGCAGTCAAAGCAAGAGTAGCAGGACGAAACACAAAGGCGTCTAGAACCATTAGGCTAGCCGAGGGTGGGTGCTCAAACTGCCGTTCATAAGCGCCGACGTATCCGGGAGCAGCTCCTAGGCTAAAGCCAAGGGCAACGATACAAGCATATCGGAGAATGTTGTTCAGGACGTTCTGGGTGTGGTTTTGCATGAAATTTCCCCGCCCTCCCACAGACTATGAACTGGGTCTTTAGATCTCAGCAGCTTGCTGCTGTTATCGGCTCGCACTACGGTGGCTTTAGCGGACGGTTGAGGTCAACGAGACCCTGTTGCCATGACAAGTGGTGCCCGGAGCCGGACTCGAACCGGCACGGCATTGCTGCCAGCGGATTTTACTTACCACTATAGCTTTCGCTACCACTCCTCTCAGGAGCGTTTGTGGTCTGGACTATACCTTTACCCTATGCTGTTGTCTTAGCAGCACTTAGGCAGGAGCCATCTAGTCTCTACACTTTTCCCGAACAGGGCGCAAACCACCCTTTAGACGTATTATCTACTTAGAAGCTGTTTTAAGATAACGGCTGCGTTTGCCATGGCTGCGTTGCGCACTCGCCGCTGTACGCTTTGCTCTGCCGGCGCTCGTGACATTTTTAAAACAGTTTCTTACGGTATCGGGACTTAGCTCGGGATTACCATCAGCTTAGCCTGTTAAGGCTTCCCCGAATTTGACTCCTTTGCACCTACGGGTTTCCCAGTAGGGGACCCAACCGAGTCCGCTGCGTCTACCTATTCCGCCACCCGGGCGAGATGCAGAACGATAACGCCGAAACAACGTTAAGTAAACCTTGGAGGCTGAGGCCGGAATCGAACCGACGTCCACGGCTTTGCAGGCCGCTGCATGACCACTCTGCCACTCAGCCGGGAGCGCCTCTAGACCGGCACATGAGGAAGGATTGGAGCGGGAAACGAGACTCGAACTCGCGACCCCAACCTTGGCAAGGTTGTGCTCTACCAACTGAGCTATTCCCGCAGACCTGGAGGTTTTATTTTAGTGCTGCGCTTCGAAGTGTCAAGGCTGGATGCACGTGATTCCGCCTGTCCGGGAGGAACGAGCAAGACTGAGCGAGCTGCCCGTAGATACAGCACCATAGACCACAGCGTCAGGAGAGCCGCGAGATAAAGCAAAATAAAACCAATATCGTACAGGATGGAGTGCTGCGAAGGTGCGGCATAAAGCATGAGCACAATGGCCAACATCTGCGCCGTAGTCTTCAGTTTCCCGAGGCTCATTACCTTGACCTTGGAGCGCTCCCCGACGGCGGCCATCCACTCGCGCAAAGCGGATATGGCGATTTCTCGACCGACGATGATGCAGGCCGGCACGGCTAACCACGGGTTGGGATCCCGTTGCACTAGAAGGACGAGTGCAACGGTGACCATCAACTTGTCAGCGACTGGATCGAGGAAAGCACCGAAGGACGAAGTTTGGTCCAGCCTGCGTGCGAGGTAGCCGTCAAGCCAGTCGGTCAGCGCCGCTAGGCCGTAAATCGCTGCGGCCGCAAGATTCGTCCATCCCACTGGAAGATAGAATACCAGCACGAAGACCGGGATCAGCCCGATACGAAATAAAGTGAGGCGGTTTGGGATGTTTGTTAGCATCAGTACCCAGGAGCCGGCCATCGTTAAAAGCCCGCTTCGACCCCTCCCCACTTGGCAGCGCTGCCTGCTTTAGTCATTTCGGTGAAATGCCTCGTAAACCAGCTGGGCCAGTTCCTGACCGATGCCTTTGACGCGTGCCAGGTCGCTCACTCCCGCGCTAGCAATCCCCTGCAGTCCTCCGAATTCGCGTAGCAACCGCTGCCGCCGCTGGGCGCCGATGCCAGAAATTCCCTCCAATACGGAAACTCTACGTGCTCGGGCGCGACGTGAACGGTGCCCAGCGATCGCGAAGCGATGGGATTCATCACGGATCTGTTGAATCAACTGTAACGCAGGAGAGGTTGCCGGCAACGTCAATGCAGTCGCCGCGCGCGACGAAAATATCGTCTCGTGTCCCGCCTTGCGCGCGGGTCCCTTGGCGACCCCTACGACGAGGACATCCCGAATGCCCAGGCCCAGCAGAAGTTCCTGTACCTGGGACAGCTGCCCTCTCCCACCATCCACCATGATGATATCGGGGAACACCCCTTCATCCTTCTGTAATCGCCCGTAACGACGGGCGAGTGCTTGCGAGAGGGCCGCGTAGTCATCTCCGGGGGTGATGTTGCGGATATTGTAGCGCCGGTAATCAGACTTCAGGGCCCCCTTGAGACCGAAAACAACGCACGCTGCAACCGTTGCCTCCCCTTGGGTGTGACTGACATCAAAGCCTTCAATCCTCTGAGGTACCGAAGCGAGCCCCAAAGTTTCGCGCAGTGCCTCGAAGCGGGCTTGTAAATTTGTGCCCCGCGACAATTGATGGGTCAAAGCAATTTCCGCATTGTTGATCGCCATCGCTAGCCACTGAGACCTTGTGCCCCGCACCCGATGGGTGACTGAAACCTTGCGCCCACAGCGTTGTGTGAGCACGGAAGTCAATGGGCTCTGGCCACCAACAGCCTCACTAATGAGGATTTCAGCAGGCATGTTCTCCGTGACGGACGGCCTTAAATAGTATTGCGGCAGAAACGCATCCAGGATCTCACTCGCATCGAGCCCCGCACTGTGGGCCGGGAAAAAGGTTTTGTTCCCCAGATTCTGCCCTTTGCGAATAAAGAAAACTTCCACCACGGCAACGCCGTCCCGGCACCGAGCAGCGACCACATCGATATCACCTCCAGGCCCACTAACATACTGACGTTGTTGCAATTGTTTTAGCATGGCGATTTGATCCCGATATCTGGCCGCGCGCTCAAACTCCAAAGATCGCGCCGCCTCATCCATGCGTGCCATAAGTTCTATCAGCACCTTTTCGTTCGTGGCCTCTAAAAACATCACTGCGTGGTCGACATCCGCCCGGTACGTGTTTTCGTCTACCAGCCTCACGCAGGGAGCTGTGCATCGCTTGATCTGGTGTTGCAAACAAGGCCGAGTGCGGTTGTGAAAGAAGCTATCTTCGCACTGTCTGAGCTGGAACAGCTGCTGAAGTAGGCTGAGACTCTGGCGCACAGCCGTGGCGTTTGGGAAAGGACCAAAATATCTCCCCCTGCTCTTCAATGCCCCACGATGAAAACTCAGACGTGGAATTCGTTGATCGGTGGAAATGTGGATGTAGGGATAGCTCTTATCGTCGCGCAGAAGAACGTTGTATCGAGGGCGAAACGCCTTGATGAGGTTATGTTCCAGGATCAGGGCTTCAGTCTCATTCTGGGTAACCGTAATTTCGATCGTCCGAACGCGAGACATCAGGGCCTGCGTTCGTTGCGGCAAGAAGTCCTGACGACGAAAGTAACTCCCGAGACGCTTCCTGAGATTCCGCGCTTTCCCAACATAAATCACTTCGCCCCGCGTATCGAACATCCGGTAGACACCGGGGTGGCTGGTCAGACCGGAGAGAAAAGCGGAAACCTCAAACGACTCATTGCCGCAGTTCATCCACTGTAGCCTCCGCTACTGATGCTGTACCTGGCCATTACGACGTTCCCTGAACGGCGGCGTCGGCCGAGACAACGATTCGGCTAAGGTCAGGGTATACTACGTTCAAGAAACCGTTTAAAAGCTGTTTTGGCGTTTTGCGATATGGCTACTCGATGGGACTGCACTGATCAACGAGACCGTGACGCAGAGCAATGTGCGCTAGCGCCACATCGGTGCGTACCCCGAGTTTGCTTAACAGCCGTGCTCGATACGTGCTGACGGTCTTGGGACTGAGGCAGAGCCGTTGGGAGATCTCTCGGTTTCTTTTCCCTTCGCTCACCATAAGCAGGACTTCTAACTCGCGTCGGGACAGACTATCGAGCCGAGCGTGACGGCCATTGACATGAGCCTCGACTATGCGTTGGGCTACTTCGGCGCAGACATACTGCTCCCCGCGTTGTGCGAAGGCAATGGCTTGGAGCATCTCGTCGACCGTACAACCCTTTGTGAGATAGCCGATCGCGCCGGCTTGCAGCAAGCGCAGAGCAACCGGGGCGTCAGCGCGCGTCGCGAGTATGATTATTTTGAATTGTGAATTGATACGAAGCAACCTCCGCGTCGATTCCAAGCCACCGATACCCGGCAAGGTGATTCCCATGAGGATGACATCGGGGCTGTGCAGTTTAGCCACACCAATGGCCTCATCTCCACTGCCCGCCTCCGCGACCCCATCAATGCCTGCACTCGCCTCTAAGAGGCGCTTGAGAGCGGTACGCACCAAACGGTGGTCGTCGACCAAGAGCAATCGAGCCATCGGCAAACTCCTCACTCTTCAGCACGAATGATTTCACGGTTGAAAGGCTTCGACTGACACGGCTCGGCGGTGGCCAGTCTAAAGCCTGCGGTGCCCTCCCCCGACTCATCCTTGCTCGCGCACAGCTAGTGTAGTACGCGGTCCCAATGCGACCAAGCTGCCCACACTTCTCCTTTCAACACTTGCGACCGATATCAACAATTGAGGTCCAGCCAGGGGCGATCAGCTAAAACCCTTCGGTTCCTTTTAGCTCAAATCGACTCGCGCCAACGATGAATCTCCACGCGCCGCTGGTATGTCAAGTCGTCAACGCATGAGCGAGCAACTCAAGTACTTTGTCCAAATGGACGATAAGTGCCCCAGTAGAGGGATGCTCCTTTCGCAAAAAAGAACCTAGCTGCAGACACTTAGAAGCTGTTTTAAAAATGTCGCGAGCGCCGGCAGAGCAAGGCGCACAGCGGCGAGCCGCTGCGCAACGCAGCTATGGCAAGCGTGGCTGAGCTTGAGGAAGAAAGGCGCTTAGTCTACTCGCCGCCCCGAAGGAGCATGGCAACTACCCCGGATCCTGGATCGTCGAGCTTTCTTGGCGCCCAGAGAGGGTCCATCTTCTGGAGTTCGCCAGATCGCCCTGGTTAGCCGACGAACACCCTGCCTCAGGTAGGGTTGCCGGCTATCCGTCATGTCTTCTCGGTGTGTTCTGGGTGAGAGACGCGCCTTCTGAAGAAAACCATATCGTCGCGAGGGGTTAAGGCGTCAGAAACCAAGTTCTTGGTTAGATACCAGATCTTGACGAGATACGAGAGGTTGGGAGAGTCGCTAATGGGACTGGGTGCAAAGACGAGTCGGTCGAAGGTGCAAAAGCTGTTGCGCAACGGACGGGCAAAGGGATTTCTGACTTCCGGAGAAATTAACGACTACCTACAAGAGGAGTTTCATGAAGCCGACCAGCTGGAAGCGATCATCGACGTCATTCGGGACATGGGAATAGCCGTCTTCGAACAGCCACCGGATCCAGACGCCCTCGTATTTGCCTCAGAACAGCTCGATGGCACACTCGCTGAAGAGCTCGAAGCGGTCATTGATGTCGACATCGATACGGCCACAACTTCTACCATCGATGCGATCCAGCTGTATATGCGTGAAACGGGAACACCAAATCTGCTAACCCGTGAGGACGAGGTGATTCTGGCCAAGACCATCGATGAAGGAGTCCGTCGGTGCGCGTCATCGATCGCCGGATGTCCGGCTGTGGTGGCTGAAGTTCTGCGGTGGATCGATACGGTTCAGCGGGGTGAGATGCGCGTGAGCGATTTCGTCGTGGCATTCGTTGACTCGGATACATCCGACGAAGCAGGGCCCGCCTCCGATGCATCACCCCGCTCTGAACATTTTTTGCGCCATCCCGAGGACATTTCGGCTCCTGAAATAGACCCGGATCCCCAAGAAGCCATGCAGCGATTCGGGCGCATTCGAGAGTTATACGCCCGCCTAACAGACGCTCTCTCTGTCGATGGCATTGGCAGCGATGCCGCCCTGGCTTTACAGCGCCGTCTTGCCGAGGAATTCATGGCTATCAAGTTAGCCCAGAAACCCCTCATCCAGCTTACCCAACTCGTCCGCGATCTGTTAAGGCAGATGCAGGCTGGACGACCGCTAGCGCCGGAGTCGCACCTAACGGGAGTGGGTGAACCTGGCACTGTTTATCAGGCAACGTGCGCTCATGATTCGAGTTCACCGGCCCTAGCCCGCCGGATTCGATCCGCCGAGAGAAAATATCGCCAAGCGCAGCTAGCAGCGGGTCTGACTCTTGCTGAGCTCAAAGCAGTGGAACGTTGCATGTCTGTCAACGAGGCCAAGGCGAAACGGGCGAAAAGCCAGATGGTGGAAGCGAACCTCCGGCTTGTGATATCGATTGCTAAGAAATACCGGAATCGGGGTCTGCCGTTTCTAGATGTTATCCAAGAAGGCAACATCGGACTCATGCGAGCCGTCGATAAATTCGACTACAGACGCGGTTATAAATTTTCTACCTACGCCACCTGGTGGATTCGTGAAGCCATAACGCGTTCCATCGCCAACCAGGCGCGTACCATTCGAATACCGGTGCACATGTATCAGCACATCAACCGGCTGCAGCAGGTCTCACGACAGATTCTCCAAGAGAAAGGTCGGGAAGCTCAGCCTCAAGAACTGGCGGAGCGCCTAGATATGCCAGAAGACAAGGTCCGAAAAGTATTAAACGCTTCGCTGCAACCCGTATCAATGGAAAGCCTGGGTGCGGATGAAGACGACATCCATCCCGGCGATTTCCTTGAGGATGATACGACCCAAGCTCCCTTGGAATCGGCCACTCAACGCGGATGCAAGGTCGCCACGGACGCCCTCCTTGACACCCTCACGCCGAGAGAAGCTAAAGTCGTCGCCATGCGCTACGGAATCGGTATGAATTGCGACCATACGCTGGAGGAAGTTGGAAAGCAATTCGACCTCACACGGGAACGTATTCGCCAGATCGAGGCCGAAGCGATACGCAAGCTCCGTCGCCCGCGCCGCGCAGACCACCTGCGGGCTTTCTTGGAAACCTAACAGGGCATGCAGGGAACAGCTTGCCCGTGCCACGTCGATTCCCTAGCATGTCAACGAACCGAGCACATGATTTGCCGGAGAGGGTGGGATTCGAACCCACGGACCCGCTAGGGTCAACGGTTTTCAAGACCGCCGCTTTCGACCGCTCAGCCACCTCTCCACAGTGGACCAGAATACCAAGGAAAGCCTGCCAGGGAAAAATTGAGTTCGCAGCCGGGATCGCCTCCGCACCACGCCACACGCGGTTCCGGCGGGTGGCCAACCTTTGCCGGCTCAGGACTTGCCCCTGCGGGGTCGCAAAGAAGGTTTCTGTCATGGTCATCCGTCTAGATGACTTCCCCCTTCACCCAGCTTTGCCTGGCGCAATAACCTCATGATTCTTCTTGGAATGACCCCTCCTACGCGAGAGGTGAGGTGACATTTTATGTTATGCTTGATTACGCGCCGAAGCCGTTCTCCGCGAAGCGGCTCCGTCCAACAAGGATGGCTACGGTCGAGCTAGCCATACGTTGACCGCACTCGACGACTCTCTAGCGCGGACATGAGACCGACATGACGGTGACGGTGAGAACCCATTTACCGTGCCATGAGTCCGCAGTGGTCTTGACATCTTTGCTGCTTTCCCGAAACTAAGCCCATCGTTTGGGGTCTACGCAACAGTCAACCGTTCAATCAGGAGGTGCTTCACATGCCAGGAAATGAGTTTGCCATCGCAAGACCGGCTACGACGACCGCTCTTGCTGCCAATAAGCTCATTCGCAACACGTATACGCTATTAGCCATGACATTGCTGTTCAGCGCAGCGATGGCGGGTATATCCATGGTCTTCGCGCTCCCGCATCCGGGCTTGATCGTGACCCTGGTCGGCTACTTTGCCCTGCTTTTCCTGGTCAGCAAGTTCCAAAACAGCGCCCTTGGCCTGGTCTTTGTGTTCGCGTTGACCGGCTTCATGGGGCTCACGCTCGGCCCGATCCTCACTTCCTACGTGCAGGCTTTCTCGAACGGCAGTGAGCTCATCATGGTAGCCATGGGTGCAACCGGCGTCATTTTTCTTGGATTATCCGGCTATGCGCTCACGTCGCGGCGGGATTTTAGTTTTCTGGGTGGCTTCCTAATGGTCGGGATATTGGTCGCCTTTCTCGCTGGCCTCGGGGCGGCCGTGTTCGGGCTTCAGGGACTGTCGCTAGCCGTTTCGGCCATGTTCGTGCTATTGATGTCGGGGCTCATTCTGTGGCAAACAAGTCAGATCGTCCATGGGGGTGAAACGAACTACATCATGGCGACGGTCACCCTCTTTGTTTCGATCTTCAATCTCTTCACTTCACTGCTTCACCTTCTAGGCTTTATGGGCGGAGACGATTAATCGGCCCGGCACGAGCCAAGCCGTGTGTGCCGCGCCGAGTTCCGATACCAGACGGAACTCGGCGCGGCAACCGGCGATTGACCCGCGCCCGTCTCGACTACTCGACGTATTGCTGTCCAGCGAGGTAGGCATGTAGTGCTCGGGGAAGGCGAATTCGGCCTGCCGCATCCTGATAATTTTCCATAATAGCGACTAGCGTGCGCCCTACCGCTAGCCCCGACCCATTTAGAGTGTGGAGTAATTCAGGCTTCCCAACCTCTGGATTGCGCCAACGCGCCTTTAGCCGTCGCGCTTGGAAATCCTCAAAGTTGCTGCAGGAAGAGATCTCTCGATACCGGCGTTGGCCTGGCAGCCAAACTTCGATATCGTAAGTCTTCGCCGAGGCAAATCCTAAGTCGCCGGCACAAAGTGCCACCACGCGATAGGGTAATTCGAGCTCCTGTAAAACCCTTTCGGCATGCTGGGTAAGCGTCTCAAGTGTCTCATAGGACTCTCCCGCGGGGACCAGCTGCACAAGTTCCACCTTCTCGAACTGGTGCTGACGGATCATGCCGCGTGCATCCTGGCCGTAGGCGCCAGCCTCGCTGCGAAAACAAGGCGTGTGACAAACCCATTTAACTGGCAGATCCTTGGCCTCGAGAACCCGGTCGCGAACGATATTGGTGACAGGCACCTCGGCGGTAGGCACTAAATAGTAGTCGCGGTCAGCGATTCGAAACAAATCGGCGCCAAACTTGGGCAACTGGCCAGTGCCACGCAAGCTCTCAGCGTTCACCAGATACGGCACGTAGACCTCCTGGTAGCCGTGCTCACGGGTATGGAGATCCAGCATGAAGTCGATGAGTGCCCGGTGAAGACGTGCTAGTGGCCCGAAAAGTGTCACAAAACGAGCCCCAGCGATCTTTGCCGAAAGCTCGAAATCCATCCCACCCAGTGCCGTGCCTAAATCCACATGATCTTTCGGCTGGAACTCGAACTCGGGGGGGGTTCCCCAATAACGCACCGCGACATTGTCATCCTCAGTTTGGCCCTCGGGAACACTCTCGTGAGGCAGGTTGGGAATCTCAAGCTGTAGCGCTTCCAGCTGATTTTGGACCGTGGTGAGCGCCGCCTTGGCCTTCTCTAGCTCAGCACCGATATCGGCTACTTCTCCCAGCAGTGACGTCACATCCTGACCGGTCGCTTTCAATCGGCCGATGGTTTTGGCCCGCGCATTGCGCGCCTGCTGTAGCGATTCAGTTCGCACTTGCACTTGCTTGCGTTCTTGCTCGAGTGCTTGCAAGGTGAGCGTATCGAGCTCGAACCCGCGCCGCCTCAAGCGTGCCGCCGTGTCGTCGAGCTGGTTGCGAAGGAGGTTGGGGTTGAGCATCGATACAATGGGGGACAGGGTTACGGATATGAACCGGCTGGTGTATCGCCAACGACATCGACCCCCGGCGGAGGCGTAAACGAGAAAAGCGCAGGGCTGACCTCCCGGTTTTTCGCGATACGGTGAAACCACAGCTGGGTCGTCTGACCGAAGCTATCCACTAACTCCATTCTCTTGAGTTCTTCACTGTTCAAGCCAAGCCGTATTTCCGTAAAGCTCACATCCGAGCTCTTAGGCGTAAGCGAGACCCACGACAACCCATCCTGGCTCCTGAGATCGCGGATCACGAACCGGTCTTCCAGAGTGTCGTCTCCGGTCAATAATAGCGTTGGTGTGTCGCCGACCGCTTTATCGAGCTCCTTGACGGTGACTTGGGCAAGCTCGGGATCATAGACCCAAACGTATTTCCCGTCGGCGACGATTAGCTGTGGATAAGGTTCACGATAATCCCACCGAAACCGACCGGGTCGTGCCAAAACGAGCGTGCCTTTGGCATCCTCGAGCGGAACGCCGTTCTCATCCAGGACAACTTGCTCGAACTCAGCCTGAAAAGTATGCAGTCCACCAAGAAATTGCTGCAAAAGCTCGCTCGCACCGTCTTCCGCCGCTTCGACCCCGGTAACAATGAAAACAAGGGCGGCGAGTAGCGCATTGCATCGGAGAAACCAGTATTTGATTCTCCTCCCAACGGTATGGAGCGATGCGTGTCTAATTGATCGGAGACTCAACACCCTGTTCACACTCTCTCAGTTGGAGGCGGAGCAAGCACCTCGCGGTTACCATTTGACTGCAGCGGTCCCACGATACCCGCACGCTCCATATCTTCCACCATGCGTGCCGCACGGTTATAGCCTATCTTCAGGCGGCGTTGCACACCCGACACGGAAGCCCGGCGACTCTCGGTAACCAGTTTCACGGCTTGATCAAACAACGGATCCTGCTCGACTTCTTGGTCCCCATCCAGTTCCCACTCACTCCCGGTGGCGTCATCACCTCCCCCCGTCAGGATATCCTCGATATATTGGGGATGTCCTTGGCTGCGCAGGCTCTCCACTACCTCATGAACTTCGTGATCGCGCACGAAAGCCCCGTGCACTCGCATGGGGGCGGCCATCCCAGGCGTCAAATACAGCATGTCGCCGTGCCCTAACAGCTGGTCTGCGCCGCTTTGGTCGAGAATGGTACGCGAATCGATCTTAGACGAAACTTGGAACGCGATTCGGCTTGGAATGTTCGCCTTGATGAGACCGGTAATGACATCGACCGAGGGCCGCTGCGTCGCCAAGACTAAATGGATGCCGGAAGCTCTGGCTTTCTGAGCCAGGCGCGCGATCAGCTCTTCCACCTTCTTTCCAGCAACCATCATGAGGTCAGCGAGCTCGTCCACGATCACCACAACGAGCGCCAAGGGTTCCAAGATCCCCGCCTCGCCTTCCCCCGCTTTGGCCGACCACAAGGGATCTCGGATGCCGCTGCCGCTGGCCAAGGCGTCCTTCACCTTACGGTTATAACTCGCCAGGTTACGCACCGAAAGTGCCGACATTAGCCGGTAACGGCGTTCCATCTCCGCGACACACCATCGCAGCGCATTGGCCGCTTCTTTGGAGTCGGTCACGACCGGTGCCAACAGATGCGGAATGCCATCGTACACCGAGAGTTCTAGGACCTTAGGGTCCACCATAATCAGGCGCACATCCGTAGCGGGCACTTTATACAGGAGGCTCAGCACCATGGCGTTGATGGCGACCGACTTGCCTGATCCGGTGGTGCCCGCCACCAGCAGGTGAGGCATGCGCGCGAGATCCATCACGACCGGGTGTCCGGCGATATCCTTGCCAAGTGCCAGAGTAAGTGCTGATGTGCTATCTTCATATGCCTTGGACTGTAAAATCTCGCTCAAGGTCACGAGTTCACGTTGCTGGTTTGGGATCTCCAGACCGATCACAGACTTGCCCGGGATGACCTCCACTATGCGCACGCTAAAAGTCGATAGGGAGCGTGCAAGATCTTTTGATAAATTACTGATGCGGCTGACTTTTACTCCAGGAGCCGGCTGTAGTTCGAAACGTGTCACGACAGGTCCGGGATGCACCGCGACGACGTGCACCTCAATGCCAAAGTCCTTTAGCTTGAGCTCAACCTGTTGGGAAATGTTTGCCAGCTCGGCATCTGAGAGTACTCGGATAGCGGGTTTTGAGGCGTCAAGAAGCGAGAGTGAAGGGAGCGCGTGGCCGCGCGGTGGCTCCAGCAAAGGAAGCTGAGGCTTCTGCCCGGCCGGTGTAGCTGGCGCCGGTCGAGGGCGCTCTATGGCGGGTTCGATGCGCGTGACCCGGATCCGCGAAGAACGTTGGGCCGGTCTCTTGGTATTATCGACCGCGAGCAGCCGGTTATCTCGTTGCGCACGCCAAGCACGAACAATGTTGACGGCGTACAGCCCTAATCCCTGGAGACCCTCGATCAGGGACACCGTGTAGCGACCAGTGGTATCCATGATTGTCAGCCACGATAGGCCCGTGAACAAAGTGATTCCCGTTGCGAAAAGAGTAAGGAGAAGCAAGGTGCTGCCCAGGGCATCGAACAGTTCGATTAGGTGGCTGCCGACGACCTGGCCTAGAACACCACCGGCATCCAGCGGCAGCCGGCCTGTAGCGCCGAAGTAAAGTGTGGCGAGGCCACTTCCGGCCCCGAGAAGGAGCACAAAACCCAGCGTCCGCTCGGCTATTTTTAAGCCGCTCAGGGTGTTACGCGGCCTTGTTCCACGAAACACCAGCCATCCGGCATAGACGACGAGGGCTGGGAAAAGGTAGGCAAGGTAGCCAAACAAATAGAGAAGAATGTCCGCAATCCAGGCCCCGGCTCGGCCGCCATGATTGAAGACGACGCTTCTCTCCGCGCTGTGGGACCAGCCCGGATCCGATGGGTGGTAGCTTACCAGCGCCAGTGTGAAGTACAGAGCGATACCGGCGAACAGGATCAGAATGGATTCGCGCAATCCCTGATGAAGTATGCTTCGCCATGGGCTCTGCACCGGGTTTTTGGCTTTCCTTGACAAAATGCCCGCAGTCCTGGTCAATCGAAGTTCACGACAACAGTCTCATTATTGGAAAAATTACCGATGACGTCCACACTGATTCTTTGAGGCACACACATGCGCGATACCCGACATTCCAAACTCCTCATTCTCGGATCCGGGCCGGCAGGTTATACCGCGGCCGTCTATGCGGCAAGGGCCAATTTGCAACCGTTGCTGATCACCGGCCTGCAACAGGGTGGACAGATGACCACCACGACCGAGGTCGATAACTGGCCGGGGGACGTGGGTGGGGTTCAAGGCCCTGAGTTGATGGAGCGAATGCGCCAACACGCCGGGCGGTTCGACACCCAGATCGTGTTCGACCATGTCAATACGGCGGATCTCGGGGTGCGTCCCTTTCGCTTGACCGGCGATGCCGCCGTCTACACCTGCGATGCCCTGATCATCGCTACCGGCGCGTCGGCTAAATACCTCGGATTGCCTTCCGAGGAGGCTTTCAAGGGGCGCGGCGTGTCAGGCTGTGCCACCTGTGACGGTTTCTTCTACAAAGGGGACAAAGTGGCCGTCATCGGTGGAGGTAACACGGCGGTCGAGGAGGCGTTGTACTTGTCTAACATCGCGTCTGAGGTCACGGTGGTCCATCGGCGAGATAAGTTTCGGGCTGAAAAGATGCTCTCGAATCAGCTCTTAGAGAAGACGGGCCAGGGTAACGTTTGCATCGAGTGGGATCACGTCCTCGACGAAGTGCTCGGAGACGACACCGGCGTGACGGGTATCCGAATCCGGCATGTCAAGACCCAAGCGTCGAAGGAACTCGACGTGAAGGGCGTGTTTATCGCTATCGGCCATCAGCCTAATACGGATATTTTTGTCGGTCAACTCGATATGCATGGCGGATACATTCGAGTGCGTAGCGGCCTCGAAGGGAATGCCACAGCGACCAGTGTAGAGGGTGTATTCGCTGCCGGAGACGTAGCCGATCGCGTATATCGGCAAGCGGTCACCTCGGCGGGCTCAGGATGCATGGCGGCCCTCGATGCCGAGAAATACTTGGAGGCTCAAGCCTAGTGGCCATGAAGCAAAGCCTCCAACTGGCCGCACCGGTGTCTACTGTAGAGCTCGCCGGCCGGCCAATGTCCCAGGGCGATGCACAATCGGAGGCCCTCCGGTGCAGCCGTTAAGTGTTTTGCCCTATTACATCGGCGAGCATTCCGCCCCTGATAGCTTCCCGCATGTCGATTGCGCCCTCACGGAGCCAAACGGTCTCCTCGCGATCGGCGGTGACTTGACCCCTGCGCGATTACTCAATGCCTATCGACGTGGCATTTTTCCCTGGTTCAACGACGACCGGTACATCTTGTGGTGGTCCCCCGATCCCCGTGCCGTGCTGTCCCCTGCGCTACTCAATGTCTCTCGCAGCCTGGGTAAAACCCTGCGGCAAGGGCGCTATGGAGTCACCGTCAACGAGGCCTTCGAAAGGGTTGTGATGGGCTGTGCGGCACCGCGCCCACAGCAAGACGGCACCTGGATTACCCGAAAGATGGGGACAGCGTACGTTCGGCTTCACCGGCTGGGTTATGCCCATTCCATCGAGTGCTGGAGGGGGTCGGAACTAGCGGGAGGGCTGTACGGTGTGGCGTTAGGGAAGGTCTTTTTCGGGGAATCGATGTTCAGTCGTCAGCGAGACGCATCGAAGGTGGCACTCGCTTACCTGTGTCGTGCCGATTTCCAGGTGATCGACTGCCAGATCCCCAACCCCCACCTGTCCCGCATGGGTGCTCAGGCCATCAGTCGGCAACGCTTCGTATCCCTCTTAGACCGCTGGTGTGGCAGCGACACGCCATCCTTGGCTCCGCTCGGAACTGGGGAGTTATCATGGATCGCGTAACCATCGCTGAGGCGCGCTTCTATACGAGCGCTTCCCATGCATGCAGCTACTTGTCAGGGCAAGAGGCCGCTACCGCATTCCTGGACCCGGTCTATCCAAAGGACCGACGACTGTACACCACACTATCGCAACATGGATTTAGGCGCAGCGGGCACCACATCTACCGCCCTAGCTGTCCCAACTGCGACGCATGCATCGCCGTGCGTGTCCCCGTCGCCGATTTCGAGCCCCGACGCAGCCAACGTCGCATCTGGCAAAAGAACTCCGATCTGTCCATGCGTCGCTGCCCACCGAGTGTTAGTTTGGAGCGTTTTTCACTGTACCAGCGCTACCTCACAAGCCGTCACCGGGGGGGCGGGATGGATGATTCCACCCCTCAACAATTCATGGATTTCCTCACTAGCCCGTGGTGCGAGACCGAGTTCTGGGAGTTTCGTATGGGGGCCAAACTGCTCGCCGTGGCGGTGCTCGACTGCCTGGAAGACGGGCTCTCGGCAGTCTATACGTTTTTTGATCCGGATTACGCGCAACGAAGTCTGGGGGTATTTACGATCTTGTGGTCGATCCAAGAAACCCGAAGGCGAGGGTCCGATTGGCTTTACCTGGGCTACTGGATACCCTCCTCTCCCAAGATGGAATACAAATGCCAATATCAGCCTCAACAACACTTTAGACAGGGCCGCTGGCGCGCGGCGGAGCGCTTGAGCTAGCGTCGCCAGGCTTTTTGCCGAAGGCTTTTTTTTGGCAGAATACCGGAAACAATCACCTAATCTAACGAGGTTGCTTTGGCTAAGGAAGATCACATTGAAATGGAAGGCACGGTTATCGAAACCTTGCCTAACACGATGTTCCGCGTACAGCTGGAAAATGGGCATGTCGTCACGGCCCACATATCTGGCAAGATGCGCAAGAACTATATTCGAATCCTAACGGGAGACAAGGTCACCGTACAATTGACGCCCTACGATTTGAGCAAAGGTCGCATCACCTACCGCGCTCGCTAGCTGGCCGCTCGCGTACTTCACCGCTAGGCCATGGTTTATTGCTGAGTCTACTCGCTACCGCCTAGGATTGTTGGGGACCACCGGCGGCAGCAACTTTCGTGGATCGGTGCCGGGAAACTATTCTTGACTCGGTTTGTCTCATGGTTCGTCCCTCCGGGAAACCGGTGGCGAGGACGAGATTCGAACAACTAAAGCGTAGGATAGCTCCAGGAGGAAGCCATGAGTTCAGCGAAAAAGCTCTCCGGATTGGTTCTGGCGACGGCCGCTGCCGGTCTGTTCGCCTTGGCACCGGTCGCCTCCCACGCGGCCACGGAGGCGGGCGTCAAGTGCGTTGGGGGCAATGCCTGTAAGGGTACCAGCGCTTGCAAGACCGCCACCAGCGCGTGCGCGGGACAAAATGCTTGTAAGGGTCAAGGTGTGGTGATGGCCGAAAACGAGGAAGCCTGTATCGCGCTAGGCGGGACCTTGGCGACGGAATAGCGCCACCCAGAGCACCTCTCAAATGGCCGGTTATGGCGGACATACCCGGCCATTTGTCTGATCCAGAAACAGGACCTGCCGATTTTGTACAGGCCAAACCATCCCCAGCGTCCCTATCTAGGTTTCGGTTTAGGGTTGCGCTCCGAGCATTACCGAGCGTTGCTTGCCGGTGAAGCTGCGGTCGACTGGCTAGAGATCATCTCAGAGAACTACCTGATCCCGGGCGGTAAACCGCGCTACTACCTCGATCGCCTGACAGAGCGTTATCCCCTCGTCATGCATGGCGTGTCGTTATCCATCGGCAGCGTTGAGCCCCTGGACTGGGACTATCTCCAGGCGCTGAAGGCGTTGGCCGACAGGGTTCAGCCGGCGTGGGTCTCGGACCACCTGTGTTGGACGGGAATCGATGGTACCAACCTGCACGATCTATTGCCTTTACCATACACCGAGGAAGCCCTTAAGCACGTCGTGCAGCGACTCAACGTGGTTCAGGATTTCTTGGCGCGCCCCTTCTTGATCGAGAACGTTTCAAGCTACATCACCTACCAACAGTCTGAGCTCACCGAGTGGGAGTTCTTGGCCGCCGTGGCCGGCGAAGCCGATTGTGGTATCTTGCTGGATGTCAACAACATCTATGTGAGTGCCTACAACCACGGTTTCCCGCCGCACGACTATATCGATCAGATTCCCCGGGAGCGGGTTTATCAGATCCATCTGGCCGGCCATACCGATCGGGGCCATTCCCTTATCGATACTCACGACAGTGCGATTATCCCCCCGGTCTGGCAGCTCTATGGGTACGCTGTGCAGCGCTTTGGTGCCGTATCGACGATGATCGAGCGGGATGATCGTATTCCACCCCTCCAGGATCTGCTCGATGAGCTCGCCCAAGCGCGCAGCCTCACGCAGCGGTTCCGTGCGATGCAGACAGCGCCGGCGTGAAGGATCCCGATACCTCGGCATTGGCCGCGATGCAGCGGGCTTTTCAACGGTATGTGCTCGCGGGCGACCCCCACATTGCCCCGCAGGTCGCGGCGAGCGGTCAAGGAACATCGATCGAGCGGCTGAGAATCTATGCCGAGGGCTATCGCCTGCGGCTCATAGAGGCATTGGAGACCCATTTCCCGGCGTTGCAACAGGCGCTGGGTTCGCAGGCGTTCGCTAACATGGGTCGTGCATACATCGACGCCTTCCCATCGCAATACCGTTCGATACGCTGGTTCGGAGAGCACCTGGCGACCTTTCTCATCAGCCAGCAGCCCTTTTCCGAGCAACCTTGGCTTTCGGAGCTGGCCGCCTTCGAGTGGGCGATATCCACCGCCTTCGATGCCGAGGACAGTCCCATCGTCAACGTCGATGGCGTGGCCACCGTGTCTCCCGAGGCCTGGCCGACCATGGGCTTTGGTTTCCACGCGTCCGTTCGGCGGCTCAACCTGCAGTGGAATGTGGTGTCGCTACGCAAGGCCAGCGATCAGGGCGATCCGCTTGCCAAACCCACCCGAGCAGCCGATGGACGGGATTGGATAGTTTGGCGGCAGGGTTTAGAGTCACGTTACCGGTCCTTGCAGGCAGATGAGGCTTGGGCACTGGATTGCGCGCATAGCGGTGGCCGTTTCGAGGAAATCTGCGAGGGTCTTTGTCGTTGGCTCGATGCCGAGCAAGTGGCGCTACGCGCCGCAAGCCTGCTCAAAGGCTGGATCAGCGATGGTCTGATCAACCAGCTGCGGCTCGACTGAGAGGTTGTGAAAAAACCGTCGCGAGCACCGTCCAACGCCGCTACCGGGTTGTATATAGCGCTCCTAAGACATTCGTGGTAGCGATCCCAGCCAATGTTCAAGTCGGCCGGTCTGATTAGTCCACAAATCAGGTAGGTGCGCTATAGCAGGTTTTTTCATTACCGCTGGCCCCGTAACCCGTTTCGATGCTGAATTCGTGATGGCGGCTGGGATGTATCTCCACCATAGTGAGCCGGGCTTCCCGAAAACCCTCATAGCAGTACACGGCGCCGGTATCGATGAACCACACATTACCGATGCTCACCACACCGCGGGTAGGCGTGTGCCCGCAATAGACGCGATCGACGCGTCCTGATATCGGCTTCGTTCCTGCCGAGCCTTGGATACGCCCTCGCGACCAAAGGGCGTAGAAGGCAGCGTCGGTATCCCCCGCCTCCAACAAAGACACAAACTTATCCCAGGTGAGTCTCGGTGGAACGTCCGCGTGGACAATGCCGACGGTGCCGCTGCGGGTCATCAGTTCCATCGCTAGGGGCAGCCGCTCAAACACCTGGCGTAGCAATAGTTGTTCAGTTGCTCCCACATCGAGCCACCACTCGCCGCCATTTTGACGCACCCACACCTCGAGTTGCTCCGGGTCTGTGGAATCGATGGCAAACTGCTCGTGATTTCCGCGACAGGCGTTAAACCAAGGCTGCTGCAGCCATTGAAGCACATCCTTGGAGGCCGGACCGCGGTCGATGAGGTCTCCGACCGAGAATAACCTATCGGCTAGAGGCTTGAAATCAACCGCATCGAGCAAGGCCCGAAGGTGGCCGAACATGCCATGGACATCACCGACCACGAAATCGCGCCCCAGCGTATTGAGTGCATGTCGCGCCACCAAGGGGCCCTTGTTGCGTCTGATCGCCGTCTGCCAGCCTAGATATTCTGAGATCTTCATCGGTATCAAAAGCTCTGCCCAGCGGCCCGTCCCGCCTATCCGGCGTCAGCACTCTGTATGTCGACTGCCTACCCTTTGCTGATTGGGCAAACGCATTGAGCCAAGGCGCCATCAACACGCCGCCATCGGTCGCCGATCCCATTATACTGCCGTTGCTCGATGCGCATGGGCGACTGCTTCGCTTCCCAGAACGGCGGTCATCAGTCCGAGGCTCGCAGGACGATGACTCGGCTTCAGCGATTGCCCCGGTCGGGGGGCAACGATCGATTAGGCTTTTCGGCCCAGAAGTGATGTTCCTGAATATGCCGGAGCAACCCTCGCGTGCCTTGCTCTATCAGCTCGAGGGCGGCGTCGAAATTGCGCTGTACGCCGTAATAGGGGTCGGGAACGTCGCATTCCCGACTATCCCGAGCGAAGTCGAGCAACAAGCCGATCTTATCGTGCAGGTTGGCAGGGCACTGGGCGTGCAACTGCGCCTGAGTCTCGCGATCCACCGCCACGACGTAATCACAGGTTGCGAAGTCTTGGCTTCGAATCTGCCGGGCCCGGTGTCTGCTGATGTCGATGTCATGCTTTTGCACCGCGCGCTGCGCCCGTGCATCGGGTGGCTGACCGCGGAACTGATCGTGCAGCCCCGCGGAATCGGTATCGACTCGATCCGCCAATCCAGCTGACTCCAGCCAGGTCCTCAACACACCCTCGGCCATGGGAGAACGGCAGATATTCCCCAAGCAGACGAACAATACTTTGAGTTTTTCCATGGTGTCTCCAGTCTAGACAAAGCCAGCTGGGGCAAACCAGGCATGGCACGACATCCCAGTCGTGCCTTTGCCTTGGCGGCTGGCAGGAGCCCTTCCAAATAACATCGAGGCGCCAGCGAAGCTTCGCAGATATCGCTGTGAGCCAACGGTTTTTTCCTGATCAGGCGGCAGATGTCTTCTCCGGGCGAATCCGAAATCCCGTCCCTGTGATAGAATCTCAGCGTGATGCCCCCCCCATCAAACCTTTCCGGCCGGCTGTTTTCGCGTCTGGCTATGAGCCCGGTGGCTCCCCTTACGGCCAATCTGGAAAAGCTCTTTTGGCTGCGAAACGTCGCCATCGTTTGTCAGGCGGTGGCGGTTGCCGTGACCGTCTACGGCCTCGGCTTACCGTTGCCGGTCTTCGCCCTGTCACTCATCATCGGCAGCCTTGCCCTGCTCAACGTTCTCACTTGGTGGCGGCTTCGTCGGCCGACCGCCGTCGGGCATGCCGAGTTCTTTGCCCAACTGGCACTCGATGTAGCCGCCCTCTATGGATTGCTGTACTTGACGGGCGGGGGCACCAATCCCTTCACCTGGTTCTTCCTGTTGCCGCTCACCATCGCTGCCGCCTTGCTGCCGAGGGCCTATATCTGGGCTATGGCTGGGCTCACCGTAGCGTGCTACACGCTACTCATGGTGGCTTACGTGCCTTTCCCCTACGGCGATCTGCATCGCGACTCCGGGTTCGGTTTGCATGTCTTCGGGATGTGGTTCGGCTTTGTCATTTGTGCTGCAATCGTGGCCTACTTCGTAGTCGAAATGGCGGAGACCCTGAAACAGCGGGAGCAAGGCCTGGCGCTGGCCCGCGAAAATGCCCTGCGTGACGAGAAAGTGGTGGCGCTGGGGACATTGGCCGCGGGTGCCGCACACGAACTCGGCACCCCCCTTGGCACCATGGTCCTGCTCACCCGAGAGCTGGAGCAAGAATACTCTGGGGAGGCGTTCGCTGCATTGCATTCGCAGCTTCGGCTGCTGCGCGAGCAAGTCGACCGCTGTAAGCAAGGGCTATCCGTCATCGCCGCCTCCGCCGGTGAAGCCCGCGCTGAAGCGGCCCATCCGGTATCGGTCGATGTGTACCTTCGGGAGCTGGTACAGCGGTGGCATCACCTGCGACCCGGTGTGCAGTTGCGTTACCAGCTGCATGGCAGCGAGCCATCCCCGGTTATCGTTTCTGAGCGGACCTTAAGCCAGGCGTTACTCAGCATTCTCAACAACGCTGCCGATGCTTCCCCCGATGCGGTAGAACTGGACGGCCAGTGGACGGCGTCGCAGCTGGTGATCCAAGTCACCGATCGGGGTAGCGGACTAAACGACACCGCGTCAGCATCGGTTTTGCGGGAACCCATCACCACCAAGCCCGAGGGCCTTGGTCTCGGATTGTTTTTGGCTCATGCGGCTATCCATCGCCTGGGAGGACAGGTGTCCCTGGCCGACCGAACGAGCGGTGGTCTCCGCACGCGGGTGGTGTTACCGCTCGCCGACCTGATGGCGAGCGGTAACCCGTGAACGAAATACCCTTGGGCCCTCTGTTACTGGTCGATGATGATCGGGATTTTAGCGAGGTGCTGGCGAGAGCCCTGACGCGCCGGGGTTTTGACGTGCATTCGGCGCTAGACCCTGAGGAGGCGGTACGCCTTGCGGAACGCTACGGCCCCCGCTACGCAGTCATCGATCTTTGCATCGGCAACGCCTCCGGACTGGTTATGTTGGAGCGTTTAATGGTCCTCGACCAACGCATCCGCGCCGTCGTGCTCACCGGCTATGCCAGCGTTGCCACCGCCGTCGAGGCCATCAAGCTCGGCGCCATTCACTATCTCACCAAACCGACAGACGCCGATGAAATCGTCGCAGCCCTACACCGCAATCACGACGGGGACTCGGGTCTGGCCATCGACAAGCGACCTTTGTCGGTACGCAGGCTCGAATGGGAGCACTTGCAAAAGGTTCTCGTAGAATGCAACGGCAACATTTCGGCAGCAGCTCGGCGCCTGCGTATGCACCGGCGCACCCTCCAGCGCAAACTGCAGAAACGCCCCGTCAAAGACTAGCCCCTTTTGGACATGGGCAAGGGAAGTGGACACCGAAGCCGGAAAGAAACGGCGAGTCGCCGTGCGGGCACAGAGGGTATCGGGCTTGTCAGACCCCTATAGCGCTCCTAAGACATTCGTGGTAGCGATCCCAGCCAATGTTCAAGTCGGCAGGTCTGGTTAGTCCACAAATCAGGTAGGTGCGCTATATCGCGTCTCGTGACTCCCGGGATGTCAAGGGTTCTGGGTTCAGTTCCACCCACTGGCCACTTGGTCAATGGAAGCTAGCCGTCCGAACTCTCTTCGGCTGTGACCTCGGGTTGTGCGTCTTCGGCCGGGGTCGTTCGGGCCTCACGGCAGTGCGGGCACAGGCCGCTCACTTCGATAGTCAAGCGCTCCACCGAAAACCCAAGGGAATTTGAGTTGCGCGCGATCAGTTTCTCAAGCTTGCCGTCATTTAACTCAGTAGACGTTCCGCAGCCTCTACAGATGAGAAACTGCCCGTCACTGATGTGTCCCGGTCGTGAACAACCCACGAAAGCGTTCATCGAGGCGATGCGATGCACCAGTCCCTGTTCCAGCAGGAAATCCAGGGCACGGTAGACCGTCGGGGGAGCTGCCGCTCGCCCATCGTGCCGCAATTGCTCGAGAATACTGTAGGCACCGAGGGGTTTATGGCTCTGCCAGATAATCTCCAGTACGCGCCGGCGCAGCGCGGTCAAGCGTACACCGTGATCCGCGCACACTGCGGCGGCTCGCTCTAGGGCCGCCTCAATACAGAGGCCATGCTCGTGATCACGCTGTGGAAATGGGGCAGTCCCAGGGTTGTGTTTTGCGACCAAAATGGTGGATCCACGGAAGGGCAACGAGAATGGTATCCCATAACATTTCTGATTTTCAAACCGATCAGCGCGAGGGCACTGAGAGGTTGTGAAAAAACCGTCGCGAACGACCCGAGAGCAAGGCGGACAGCGCCAAGCCGAGAGACATATCAGACCGATAGGCGAGGAGCGAGCACCGCCCAACGTGGCTATCGGGTTGTGTAGCAGGTTTTTTCACAAGCTCTGAAGTCGCGCCCAGCAATCGGCTTCGGCCTGCAATAGAGTGAAAAGCCTCGGTAGCGACCTACCGTCTGGGAGGCAAGCGTCCGATAAGCTATATTAGGCGCACTGAGAAAACTGCTCTGGCAGGTGTATTTCGCTTAAGTCATATACAGCAAGGAGAGTAACGTACTATGCCGACCTATGTGTACGAAACCATCCCAGCCGACGGCAAGTCATCACCGCGGCGCTTCGAAATGGTTCAACGCATGACCGATGAGCCGTTGCGTGTCGATCCGGAAACGGGAGAGCCTGTGCGCCGGGTGGTGACGGGCGGTATCGGATTAATGACGAAGGGCACGGTTGACTACGGTGGGGGATGTTCGTCTTCTGGTGCTGGCGGACCGTGCGGCGGCGGGGTCTGCGGGCTTAACTAGCCGAGGCCTCGCGAGCCGCGATGGCCAGCGCCGGTGGGGCCGTGCCCTGCCAGCCCGAGTGCTGGCGGCATCGGCCCCACCGGCGCTGCCAGCCTTGGCAATCGTGGCCTCGGTGAACGCTTCCCAAGGATAGAGGGCGCTTTGATCCGAACCTGGGAGCAAGGTGTCGCCCTATGCATCCTAGCTTGGCGAAACCCCGGCCGAAGCGGATAGCCTGGGCGGCAACGCTTTCTCAGAGGTTGTGAAAAAACCTGCCACACAACCCGATCGATAGCCACGTTGGACGGTGATCGCTCCTTGCCTATCTATCTGACTCAACGCTAAGTTCCGCGCACCTCCTCTTCAAGCGGCTCCTTAAATAACGGTTGCTCGGGGCTGATCGTATCCCACCATCTAAGCGCTGCTGCCATCAACGGGCTATGGGCGCCGACCGCCTCGCGCAGAGCTTTCGCGTACAACTCGAAGGCCACCGGATTCCTGGCCGCAGTGTAGACCTCCAGCAACCGTAAGATATACTCGTGGCGCTGAGGATATCTCTCGATCGCATCCTTGACCAGCGCCTCGGCTTGGTCGAAGCGCTCAAACGCCAGATGAACATTCAAATCGGCGAGTGGATCTTCCTGCGGTGGCTCGTTGAAAAGCGGCGCCTTCAGCTCGAACGTCCCCCGTCCTGGGCCCAGCTCCAACTCAGGAAAGAGCTCTGAGCGCACAGCCTGCGTGACCTCTTCGGGGGGCGGCGGCTCGGTGCGGGAAGACTGCTCCCGCTCGGTGACACTCCTCATGGTTGCCTCGGTTGGCGCGGTCACGGTCGCTTCGGGAGGTAAAGTCACCGTTGCCTGGACAGGGCTGATGATCGTCGCCTCCGGATCCCGGTCCGAGAGACTCGCGAGAATGGTCGGCTCATCGGCTGCCAAATGATCGGGGGACTCGGCCTGTTTGGACTCTCTGCCACGAATGCTGGTGTAGACAGCCGCGAGGACAGCCATCCCTGCGAACACCAGCAATCCGATAAACAAAGCGTTTTCCATGTTGAACTCGAAGGGCAGCCGCGAGGAAAGCGTCTCGGACGCCTCTTCACCGGGCCCTGAGGCGGTCTCCGGCCGCACTTCTTGGGCGAGTTCCCTTGATTCGACAGTCGACACCTCCTCGGCCTGAGCAAGGGTATGCTCGGCGGGCCTGCGAGCCTCAGATAAGGGCCGGGTGACGGCAATCGCTTGACCGCTCTCAGGCACGCGCCTCGCCTGCTCCGGTGGCACTTCTGTCTCACGAGGCTGAACGTCGGTCCTGGCGTCGTCAGCATCCTCTACACGCGCCCTTGAAGTGGCCTCGGCCTCCTGCAGCTCAGTGGGTGTGGCGGTTTCTCTCGGTTGGGCAGAACTCACCACCGCTTCCCTTGCAGGTGCATCACCCTGGCGCGGTGTGCCAGCGGATCGCAGCGCCTCGAAAGTGATCTCATCCAGCTCCCGAGTCGGTGACAAGCCGCGGTCGATCTGGAACCGTAAGATGGCGCTTAGGGTTCGGGGCCCTAAAATCCCGTCGACTGGACCCGGGCTAAAATTCTGCTCAGTCAAAAGCGTTTGGGCCTCGCGGACGCGCGGATCCCCGGTCGGCTGGCCGAGCACCGGCAACGCAAGTAAGAGAACGGCGCATAACGCCAAGATGGATCGGAACGATACGGTCATTTTAGGTAACTGCATAAGGGCCACCATCACCAAAGGGAGGATATAGATGCTGGCAATTAACCACTCCTGAGCGGTTTTTCACAAGCTCTGAGTGAGGCAGTGCGCGGGCTTTGCCGTTCGTGAGCGTGAGCGCCACCCCAACGTGTGCCCAAGCGCTCGCGTCCCTCGACAAAAGGACGGCGGCACCTCTCAACACTAACCCCTCGCCGGTGGGATCGTCAAACGTTTCGCCTTCAGGGTCAGAACTCACATCGCCCATCGGATGAACCGCGCGTCCTTTCACGGTGCTTCACCGGCCGGCTGACGGTCATACGGCTGACACCGAAATGCTCGGCGATCGCTTGCATGCTGTAGGCGCCAGTTCGGTAGGTTCGGTTTCGGCCAGCGCGCGGTCTCGCTCGGCATAGCGTGCAGCGTAGGTAATAGGTCATGGTCTTGTGCCCTAACGATTGAGCTCCAGCGCCTCTCTCAGCGTTACTTCCAAGGTTTCTTTCAGTTCCTCATAGGTTTTTTCCTGGCAATTTACGCCGAGTACTTCTTCAATCCAACCCACCCACCAATCGCCTTCTTGCTTCACAACAGCGGTATATTCGTTCTGCATAGTCATTACCTCCTTAATCTATCGGCTATTAAGTTTCTACCGCTAACGCATTGTTAAGAAAAGGAAAATGGGGTCAGACACGACATTTTATGCTATCTTAACGCCTTGATGCTATTTTCCATACCATGAACCCCCATGGCCCGCCTTCCCCGCTGCATCATCCCTGGCCAGCCACAGGACATTATCCAGCGTGGCAACAAATCGCCATCATGCACAGGGCGAGTCGGAATTGAACGCTGACGGGTTGAGGGCCCACGAGGAATATCTGCGATTGGGCCGCAGCGAGGCAGACAGGCAGAGCGCCTACCGGGAATTGTTCCAGGCAGCGATTTCCAGCAACGATCTGGCGGAAATCCGCGAATGCACACACAAGGGTTGGGCACTCGATGGGGAGCGGTTCAAGGAGCCGATCTAAGCGCTGAGAGGTTGTGAAAAAACCGTCGCGAGCAGCCCGAAAGCCAGGCGGACGGCGCGCAGCGACGAGACATATCAGATAGATAGGCGAGGAGCGAGCACCGCCCAACGCCGCTATCGGGTCGTGTAGCAGGTTTTTTCACAACCTCTGAGCATCCCAACCCCGCGCGCGGGGTTGGTGTTCTGTAAGAAACGCGCGTGAGGTACAAGGTGACATGAAAACGGCTGCTTTCAGTTTTGTTTCTTGAGAGATTGCGTAATCGGGAATTACGCTGACGTCACTGACATAGAGCTAGCGCGTGAAGTCAGGCGAGGATGCCCACGAAACACACGCAGACAGACGAGCATCGCAAGAGCACCCGCTATCGGCGATGACGAGATTCGTGAGATTCGGAAATCCGGCCCATCTGCTCGACATCGAACACCGGACAGTGGATAGCCTCGATACCAGATGCTCTTCAAACCAAACGGACTCGCCGAGTGGCAGCGAACGGCATCCCAGAATCCGACTGCCTCGGCTGGTCGAACGGTTGAAGGCCATGGCCAACATCGGACGCACCCCGACGGGGGGCTGCTCGCGCCTGGCTTTGAGCCGGGAAGACTACCAAGGACGCACCCTGTTCTCGGATTGGTGTCGGACCGCGGGTTTTGCCATCTCAGCCGATGAGATCGCCAATCTGTTTGTGATTCGGCCAGGCACCGACGCCCATCGCCCGGTGGTCCTGACCGGCAGTCACCTGGATACCCAACCGAACGGAGGGATGTACGATGGCGTTTACGGGGTTCTTGCGGGACTTGAGGTTCTGCAAGCCCTAGAGGAGCACGCCATCCCCACCCAGGCCCCGATCGGCGTGGCCGTGTGGACCAATGAAGAGGGCTGCCGATTTCGCCATCCCGCCCTCGGCGCGAGCGTGTTTTCAGGAGCCCTTACCCTTGCTGACGCCCTGGCGCTCACCGATCGCGACGGCGTCAGCGTCAAGCAAGCCCTCAAACTCAATCCGGTTCCCGTTGCCGCTCCCCCAACCGTCGCATGTTACGTAGAAGCCCACATCGAGCAAGGTCCTGTGCTTGAAGCAGAGCAGGTGGCTATCGGCGTTGTCACCGAAATCCAGGGAGCCCGCCGCCTGGAAGTCAGGCTGGTGGGTCAACAGGCCCACGCCGGGACAACGCCGCGTGCGTACCGCAAGGATGCGTTGCGGGCCGCCTGTGCCGCGATCCAATCCATGGACCAGTTATCCGTTTCCCTTTCCGATGACTTGAGATTCACCGTCGGACGGTTCGATGTGTGTCCCAATTCCCCCAACACGATCGCAGGAGAGGTGAGTTTCACCATCGACTTGAGGTCGCCGAAGGAATCCGAGTTGGATGTGCTTGAAACGCAAATCCGGCGCACCATCAAGAACCTTTCGTGCGAGTGTTCTGTCGAGTCCGAAGTCAACCGAACGCTTTCATTGTCGTCGATCGACTTTGATCCCGAGATACGCAACATTATCTCGAAGGCGGCAGCCCGACTGCATTTGTCGTATCGGCCGATTGTGAGCGGAGCGGGCCATGACGCCTACCCGCTGGCGACACGAGTGCCCAGCGGTATGATCTTCATCCCTTGCAAAGGCGGCCTCAGCCATCATCCCGATGAAGACGTCTCCGATCCGCACCTGCAGGCCGGCTGTCAGGTCCTGCTCGAGTCGCTCGTCGAGCTGGCCAATTCAGCGCTCAGCGAGTGCTCACCCTGAACCCCGTCCCTTATCAGACGAAAAACCGATTCAACTGCGGACCGTTAAAGTGGATCCGATTGTCAAGACCACTATCCAGGTAAAATAAGTAAGCTCACGGTTGAGCGTATTGATGTGTAAATCTTCTGGACATGGTCATCGTTTCGTCAGAGTTGCTCTGGAGCACGCGGTCGCGGTGCCCACGCCTTCGGCAGCCGCACCCCTTGCGGCAAGGGTGTGTGCGGAGGCGGCCGGACCCAAGCCGACAGGGACGTCTTCACGGCGTCCCTTGCGGCCCCGGGTCGGCTGCCCCCAGGCAGAGGCCATCAAACGGCCGAAACGATGACCAACGCTAATCTTCTTAAGATGGCCTGTTACTGTCGGTAGACCAACTTCACAGCATCGCTGCCGGCAAGGGCTGTGAGGCCCTGAAGCAATGAGTCGTGCGGACGAATTCGCCAGGCATCACCGAGGGCGAGTTGGACCGCGGCATCGGCGCGCCGGTAATGGATGCAAACCGGTGTCGAGCCCTGTCGATAGGGAGCTAGCACCCCCGCCAACTTGTCGACGAAGCCGTTGCCCAGTTGCTGAGCGCTCACCTCGATGCACAGATGGCTAGCGAAACGCGCCCGGGCACGCTCCAGATCATAGAGGTTCCTCACGATCATGGCGTACCGACCGCTAAAGTCATCGGCAGCAATCTCCCCCTCCGCCACCAGCAGCCTGTCCTTAGCCAGCACCTCGCGAGAACGCTCGAAAACCTCCGCATAGAGAATGGCCTCAAGGCGCCCAGTGCGGTCATCTAACGTGACCACCGCCATGCGCCCATTACGGCTGTTCAAGGTGCGAAGGCCCACCACGAGCCCGGCCACCACCACACTGCGACCCGAGCTCGGACGCGCCTCCGCCAAGCGGTGGTTGGTGAAATGGGCCAGCTCGGCCTCGAACTGAGTAATGGGGTGGCCAGTGAGGTATAGGCCCAGGGTCTCCTTTTCACCGCACAACCGCTCCGCTTCAGACCAATCCTCCCAGGTGGTCGGCTGGGGCGGGGGTGGCTGCACCCCACCGACCCCGCCGAACAGATCGTTCTGACCGACGGAGTGATCGCGCAAGGACTGCTCCGCAGCGATCAGGGCTTGGGTCAGCGTTGCCATCATGGCCGCGCGGGAGACACCCAAGCGATCCATCGCTCCACACCGAATCAAGGCCTCCACCACCCGCCGGTTCACTTTGCGCGGATCGACGGCACGGCAGAAGTGAAACAGATCCGTAAACTCACCGCGTTGCTCCCGGGCAGCGATGATCGCCTCCACCGCCGACTGGCCCACGCCCTTGATAGCACCCAGCCCATAACGAATGGTTTGCGCATCCTCAACGGAGAACATATAAGCGCAGCGATTGACATCGGGGCCACGTACCGATAATCCAAACTCCCTCGCCTCTTCGATGAAGCCCACCACCTTGTCGGTATTGTCCATGTCCGCCGACAGCACCGCGGCCATGAAGGCCGCCGGATAGTGCGCCTTAAGCCAGGCCGTCTGATAGGCGAGCAAAGCATAGGCGGCGGAGTGAGATTTGTTGAAGCCATAGCCGGCAAACTTTTCCATGAGATCGAAGATGGCGTTCGCCTGGACCTCAGGCACCCCGCGCTCGGCAGCCCCGGTGACAAACACCGCCCGCTGTCGCGCCATTTCGACCGGCTTTTTCTTTCCCATGGCACGGCGCAGTAAATCGGCACTCCCCAAGGTGTAACCGGCGAGAACCTGGGCGATCTGCATCACTTGCTCTTGATACAGGATCACCCCATAGGTCGGTTTCAGAATCGCTTGCAAGGCGGGATGGGGATAGACCACCGAAGCCCGACCGTGCTTGCGATCGACGAAATCGTCCACCATTCCGGATTGCAACGGCCCGGGGCGAAACAGGGCCACCAGAGCGATCACGTCCTCGAAACAGTCGGGCAACAAGCGTTGAATGAGTTCCTTCATACCACGGGATTCCAGTTGGAACACCGCAGTCGTGGCCCCGCGCTTGATCAGCTCATAGGTCTTCTGGTCGTCCAAGGGAATGGTGGTGATGTCGACGCGAGCACCACCGGCAAGCTCCAGGTTGATGTTCTTCACCGCCCTGTCGATGATGGTGAGCGTGCGCAGGCCGAGGAAATCGAACTTGACCAATCCGGCCGCCTCGACGTCGTCCTTATCGAGTTGGGTGACGACCGTGGTGGCGCCCGGCTCGCAGTACAGAGGAGTGAATTCGGTGAGCGGCGCAGGGGCGATCACCACCCCCCCGGCGTGGCGACCGGCGTTGCGGGTCAAACCTTCCAGACGCATGGCCAGATCGATCAGGGTGTGCACATCCTCCTCATCCTGGTAGCGTTGCCGCAGCCGTTCCTCTTCCGCTAGCGCCCGATTCAACGTGATGCCGAGATCAAAGGGGATGAGTTTGGCGATCTGATCGACAAAGCCGTAGGGATAGCCGAGCACACGACCGACATCACGTACCACAGCCTTGGCCGCCATGGTGCCAAATGTGATGATCTGGGCTACGTATCGATGTCCGCCGTAGCGCGCCGCCACATACTCGATGACTCGGTCCCGGCCCACCATGCAAAAATCCACATCGAAGTCCGGCAGTGACACCCGCTCGGGATTGAGAAAACGTTCGAACAGCAGATCGTAGAGGATCGGGTCTAGATCGGTGATACCCAGGGAGTAGGCAACCAGTGACCCGGCTCCCGAGCCCCTGCCGGGCCCCACCGGAATGTCGTGCTCGCGAGCCCAGCGGATGAAATCGGCGACGATCAGAAAATAGCCACCGTATCCCATCCCGGTAGTGACTTCGAGCTCATGCCGCAGGCGCGCTTCGTAGGCCGCCCGATCGAAGCGGGCGCCTGAAATATTGGCGTACCGCGGACTCGCCAAGCGCGCCTCGAGCCCTTGCCAGGCCTGTTCTTCAAACCAGGCCACGGCAGTTTTGCCCGGCGGCACTGGAAACTCCGGCAGGAAATTCTGGCCCAGACGCAACGCCACGTTGCAGCGGCGCGCGATCTCGACAGCGTTCTCGAGCGCTTCCGGTAGATCTTGGAACAGCGAGGCCATCTCCTCGGCACGGCGCAGGTACTGCTGACTGGAATAGTGCTGGGTGCGATGCGTGTCCGCCAACGTCCGTCCCTCCTGGATACACACCCGCGCCTCGTGGGCCTCGAAATCGTCGGCGGTGAGGAAACGCACATCGTTGGTGGCCACCAGCGGCACATCGAATTGCCCGGCCAAGGCCAGCGCCTGCTGGATGTACGCCTCTTCTCCCTCGCGGCCGGTTCGCTGCAGCTGTAGGTAATAGCGATCGGGAAAGTGTTCGAGCCACCAGCCGAGCCGTTCGCGTGCCTCTTCGGGCTGAGCGTTGAGCAATGCGCGGCCGACATCTCCCCACATCCCTCCGGACAAGGCGATCAGTCCACCGCTTGCGGCCTGCAGCCAGGCACGTTGGATGATCGGTCTCCCATCGGTTTGGCCTTCGGTGTAGCTACGCGAGACCAGTTCGAGCAGATGACGATAACCGATGTCGTCCTGACACAACAGCACCAGCCGCGCTGGATCTCGCCCAGCCCGCTCATCTTGCACCCAGGCATCCACACCGATGATAGGCTTTACCCCCGCCGCCATCGCCGTTCGATAGAACTTCAGCACCGAAAACAGATTGCCCTGTTCGGTGAGCGCCACCGCCGGCATGTCAGCCTCGGACACGGCTTCGATGAGCGCCGCAATGGTGAGAATACCGTCGACGATGGAGTACTCGCTATGCACATGGAGATGTACGAAAGTGGGCACCGGCAGCGACCTCTAGTGGGTGGGCGATTGATGCCACACCGATGGCGAGAGCGGGAAAGAAAAATCCAGCAGTGCTTGCACCGGACGGAAAGTTCGGCGATGGATGGGACAGGGCCCATAGCGGCGCAGCGCTGCAAGATGGGCCGAGGTCGGGTAACCCTTGTGCTGGGCGAATCCGTACTGGGGATAGATCTCGTGTAACGCCAACATCTCCCGGTCTCGAGCCACCTTGGCTAAGATCGAAGCTGCGCTGATGACCGGTACCAACGCGTCCCCTTTGACGATGCCCTGAACCGGGACCGCCAACGCTGGGCATTGGCGCCCATCCACCAGCACCCGGTGAGGCACCGGTGTCAAACCCCGGACTGCCCGACCCATGGCCAGCAGGCTAGACTGCAGGACATTCAATGCGTCGATCTCTTCTGCCGTAGCGTACCCGATGGCCCAAGCCAACGCCTGTGCGGCGATCCGTTCCGCCAGCTGCTCCCGGCGCCGGGGCGTGAGCTGTTTGGAATCACGGACCCCCTGCACCGGCGCTTTCCCATCGAAGATCACCGCTGCCGCAAAAACAGGGCCGGCAAGGGGGCCCCGCCCCGCCTCATCCACGCCGGCTACCAACTCCATAGAATAAAACTCCGTTGGCTAGCCCCAATACAACGCCCGCCATAGTACCATAGGCCATGGTCATCGTTTTGTCAGGGTGTAACCGTTCAGACCCCTCACCCTTTTTAGGGAGCCTGTGATAGATGGTTCAAAGACTTACCTTCGTAAGGCCCGCAATCCGCTGGGGGGGGGTTGAACGGTTACGTCAGGGTTGCTCTGGAGCGCACCGTTGGCGCCCAAGCCTTCGGCTGCCCCAAGGGCAAAGGTCATCAAGCTGCCGAAACGACGACCAACGCCGTACCATAGGCAGAGGGGGAGCGCCGCTGGCTTGTGGCAACTGGCTAATCCAACTGTCAATAGGCAGGGAGCAGGATGGCTCGTGTTCCCGCTGTCAACCGGGTTGTGGCACAAGCGCCGAGGCTGACAGCCGGTGGGCGGGTCCATCACCGCATCGCATGGGATGTGTCAAGATATCAGCGAGGTGACATGAAGAGGGAGACTGTTCGGGTCGGGGTAGTAGGCGTCGGTTCGCTGGGAGAGCACCACGCTCGGATCTATGCCTTGCTTCCGGAAGCCGAGCTCGTGGGTATCTATGATGTGCACCCCGAGCGGGCGGCCGACGTGGCGGCGCGCTACCAGACCAAGGCCTACCCCTCCCTGGAAGCCCTGGCAGCCGACATCGAGGCAGCCAGCATCGTGGTGCCGACGGACCAGCACCATCGCATCGCCAGCCAGTTGCTGGCAAGCGACCTGCACCTGCTGGTGGAAAAGCCGATCACCGAGACTACGGCGCAAGCGCAAGCCCTAGTAGCGCTAGCGGCGGAGCGACAGCGGGTATTACAGGTCGGTCACATCGAGCGATTCAATCCGGCCTTTGCCTTTCTCGAGCAAATGTTGGCAAGACCTCGCTTCATCGAGGCTCACCGGCTAGCGCCCTATCCCCCGCCGCGCCCGGGCCTGCCACCGAGGGGCACAGAGGTGAGCGTCGTCCTCGATCTGATGATTCATGACTTGGAAGTCATCTTGCACCTGGTTCACTCGCCCGTCTGCGAGCTGCGCGCCGTCGGGGTGCCGGTTTTGAGCCCAACAGAAGACATCGCCAACGTGCGCCTATTGTTCGCGGACGGTTGCGTTGCCAACCTCACCAGTAGCCGCATCACGCCGGAACCGACGCGCAAGTTCCGCGTGTTCCTGGAGGACGCTTACATCTCCCTCGATTATCTCCGACAAACGGGGGAGATCCGACGCAAATCGGCCGCCGGTATTACTTGCGAGTCGGTGCCCATCGAGAAAGGCGAGCCATTGGCCAACGAACTCAGATCCTTTGCGCGCTGTGTCCTGACCCGTGACCAACCGGTGGTCAGCGGCGCCCAGGCGGCCAGGGCCTTGCAGCTTGCCGCCGAGATCACCCATCGCATACGAGCCGGCGCCTCGTGAGTGCACCACCCTGCCCAGAGGCTCCGAGCAGGCTGGTTCAACCTACCCGCCGCCGCAGTGGGGCAAACGTCTCGGGGTCGTTGACACCGTGGCTGTGACCATTCACCCCACGGCCATCGTCGGAGATAACGCCCGCCTGGGGGAGGGCTGTGTCGTCGGACCCTTCACCGTTATCGAGCCCGGAGCCCTGCTCAGCGATAACAATGACATCGGGGCCGGTTGCCATATCTACGCCTCGGTCAGCATAGGACACGGTAATCGTTTGATGCGTGGCGCCTGCTTGGGCGGCGAACCCCAGTCCTTTGGTGACCGGGGCGAATCCACGCGGCTCGTGATCGGTGACGGCAACTGGTTCGGAGAGTATGTCACCATTCATAGAGGCACCCGCGACACCGGTCAGACCATCATCGGTGACCGCAATTACTTCATGGCCTATAGTCACGTGGGGCACGATTGTCGGCTCGGCGATCAGATCATCCTGGCCAATGGCGTCAATCTCGCCGGTCATGTGCAGATCAAGGATCGCGCCAATCTGGGAGGAGGTGCCGCGGTCCACCAGTTTGCTCGGGTGGGTGAGTTGGCCATGGTAGGCGGGCTGGCGCGGGTGAGCCAAGACGTCCTACCCTTCACCGTGATGGCGCGCGACAACGCCCTCTATGGGCTAAACCGAGTCGGCATCCGGCGCTCGGCCTACCCCGCCGCGGCAGTCCCAGGGTTAAAGAGCGCCTACCGGCGTTTCTGTGTGTACCGCGAACCCCTCGGTGACTTCTTGCTATGGCTGCGCCAACAGCTACCGAATCCCTTCCTCCAAGTGTGGGCCGATTTCTTCGCCAGCGGCAGCCAACGCGGCTACGCACGCGCCGAACGAAACCGCGGTTCGCGGCAAGATCCAGCCGCGCACCCGGGCTAGCAGTCTCACCGTTCACTGCCGCGAACCGCGGTCAGGAGACCTACAGTTTCCCCCGCCGTCGCAGCAACTCAAGCACGGCTTCTGCAGCCCGTTCATCGCCCCCTTGGCGTAGGCTGGTGTGGATGCGGTCGAACTCCCCTTGCAATGCTGCGCGCTGCTGCGGTCGCTCCAGCCACTGCAACACGGCGGCGCCGAGCATCGAGGGATTGGCCTGGTTCTGTAGCAACTCCGGGACCAGTGAGCGGCCCGCCAGCAGGTTCGGGAGTCCAACATGGCGGACCTGGACCAGAGCCTTGGCCAAATGGTAGGTGAGCCATGCCGTACGATAGGCGATCACCATCGGCCGTTTGAGCAGTAGCGCCTCCAAAGTGGCGGTCCCCGACGCCACCAGCACGACATCGGCAGCCGCCATGGCGGTGCGAGCCTCGCCCTCCACAAGGGTTAGCGGCAATCCCTGGCCGAGGGATCGGGCTAGCTTCGCAACGTAATCTGCCATCGGCGCCGCCACCGGTAAAACAAACCGCAGCCCCTGCCGTCGGACCAGTAACCAGCGAGCGGTCGCCATCATCGTCGGAGCCAACCGCTGGATCTCTTGCCGGCGGCTGCCGGGTAGCAGCGCCACCACCTCCCCATCGACCGCCAGGCCAAGGCTTTGCCGCGCGGCTATCGGCGCTACCCGCATGGGGATCTGATCCGCCAGCGGATGGCCCACGTAACGTACCGGCACCTGATGGTGTTGGTAAACGACCTCCTCGAACGGAAACAGTATCAACATGCAGTCCACCGCTCGAGCGATGCCACGCATGCGATAACGCCGCCAGGCCCACACCTGGGGGCTGACATAGTGCACAGCCGCAATACCGGCCCGCCGCAACTGCGCTTCCACGGCCAAGTTGAAATCGGGGGCATCGATACCGATGAAAACATCGGGTCGGTCAGCGAGCCAGCGCGCTACCAAGCGCCTGCGCAGCCTGAGGATCTCCGGATAGCGACCAAGAACCTCCACCAATCCCATGACGCTCAGCCGCTCCAGGGGATAAAGACTGCGGCACCCGGCGCGGATCATCTGTTCACCCCCGATGCCCTCGATCTCCAGCGCCGGGTGGTGCACGGCGAGTGCCCGCAACAGGCCCGCACCCAACGCATCACCGGACGGTTCCCCAGCGACGATGGCGACGCGCAGTCGAATCCCCTTCGCTGCCTTTGAATAGGCCATAGCGGATGAGCGGCGGCCTACCGGATCAGCGTATCAGGCCACGCCGCGACTGGCCGAGGAACTCCAGAATGGCCCTCACCGGATCGCATTCGGCGGCCAGCGTGTGCAGCTGCTCGGTCGCCTGCTCGAGGCTCAATCCCTTCTTGTAGAGTGTCTTATAGGCGTTGCGCAGGCCGCGGATGGTTTCCGGGGCAAAACCATGCCGTCGTAGGCCCTCGGTGTTCAAACCCCGGGGTCTTGCCGAGTTGCCGGCCACGATGACGAAGGGGGGCACATCCTTTAAGATCACCGATCCCATGGCGGAGAAACTATAACCGCCGATGCGGCAAAACTGATGCACCATGGTAAATGCTCCGCAGGTGGCATAATCGTCGACCGCGACGTGTCCAGCAAGAGTCGTCCCGTTAGCCATGACAGTATGGCTGCCCACGGCGCAGTCGTGGGCAATGTGCACATAGGCCATGATCCAATTGTCATTCCCGACCCGAGTGATGCCCCCTCCCAACTCGGTCCCACGATTGAATGTGCAGTATTCCCGGATGACATTGCGGTCGCCTATCTCAAGGTAGCTCATCTCCCCGTGATACTTCTTGTCTTGCGGAACATCACCGATGGAATTGAACTGGTAGATGCGATTGTTCGTACCGATCCGTGTGGGCCCATTGATGACACAGTACGCACCGATCCAGGTATTCTCCCCCACCTCTACACCAGCGCCGATGATACATCCAGGACCCACCCGCACACCGGCCGCCAGACAGGCATCGGCATGCACCATCGCCGTCGGGTGAATCACCCATCACGCCCCTTTAAGGCGCCGAGTAGCTCGGCGCCGGCAACCACGCCACCGTTGACCTTAGCCTCGCAGTTTGCTTTCCAGATCGTGCGCACGTTTCGCATCAGAGTCACCTCGATGAATAGCTGATCCCCCGGCTCCACAGGCTGCCGGAAGCGAGCATTGTCGATACCGACAAAATAGTATGCCGCCTCCTCCGACGGCAAGGTATCGAGCGTACGCAGCGCCAGGATTCCGGTCGCCTGAGCCATCGCTTCCAGAATGAGCACCGCGGGCATGATGGGCCGATGGGGAAAATGACCGGCAAAAAACGGCTCATTGAAGGTGACGTTCTTGAGTGCCACCAGCGAGGATCCTGGTGTGCATTCGATAACGCGGTCGATAAGCAAGAAGGGGTACCGGTGGGGCAGGTACCGCAACACGTCTTTGATGTCCATCTCGGCCATGGCGTTTATTCCACAGGCTGCAAATGACCTGAGAGCTTGTGAAAAAACCTGCTACACGACACGATAGCGGCGTTGGGCGGTACTCGCCTATCTATTCGATATGTCTCTCGGCTTGGCGCCGTCCTTCTGGCTCTCGTGCCGCTCGCGACGGTTTTTTCACAAGCTCTGAACGTGGGGACCTTACGAGGGTCCCGCTAACAAACACATGACGCGATGTCCCCGCTCCATCGCCTCGTATCCCTGAGAAGCTGTTTTAATAACTACTGCGCTTGCCTGAGCGCGTTACACAGCGGCTCGCAATCCTCATGTACTCCCTTGTACACTCCGGTTGTTACTCGCCCCATCCTTGGGACTCGCCCCTTCGGGGCCCGCTTCCAGCTGTTCAAAATCGTTCCCGACGATTCTGTCGCCACCGTGCGCCTTGCTCTGCCGGCGCTCGTGACATTTTTAAGACAGCTTCTGAGGGAGGCGGGTACCGGAACATCGGACAGTATCACCTGCGACGTTCACTCCGGTGACTCCCACAGCGGCTCATTTTGACCTTCGGTCAACCCATAGTGATTTTCCAAGCGCTTTATCCGCCGCGCGAGATCATCCAGATGGCGGAGCCGCGCGATGTTTTTCCGCCACAGCCGATTTTCCTGTACCGGCATCCCCGACGAGTAGGTGCCGCGCCGGAGGATGGACTTCGAGACCTCCGAGGCAGCGGTCAAGTGCACATCATCGGCAATCTCGAGATGGCCTGCGATAGAGGCGGCTCCACCGATGGCGCAGCGTTTGCCGATACGCACGCTGCCGGCAATGGCCACACATCCAGCGATGGCGGTATGCGCACCGACGCGAACGTTGTGACCAATCTGCACCTGGTTGTCGATCTTCACCCCCCTCTCGACCACGGTGTCTTCGATAGTGCCCCGATCGATGGTCGTATTGGCGCCGATCTCGACATCATCTTCGATGCGCACGCTGCCAAGCTGCGGCACCTTGATCCAGATCCCTTGGTCATTGGCGATGCCGAAGCCGTCGGCACCGATCACCACGCCAGGATGAAACAGACCCCGCTTCCCCACTCGAATACCTCGACACAAGGTCACACGGGCCACGAGCTCGGTCGCTTCGCCGATCGCCACATCTTCTGCAATGATACAGCCTGGACCTATCCGTACCCCGGCATCGATGCGTGCCCGCGCCGCCACTGAAGCCTGAGGTCCTACCCAAGCCGTTTCGTGCACGACGGCATCGGGGCTTACCCAGGCAGTTGGATGAATGCCCACCGGCCGCTCCTGGAAGGGCGCAAACAGCGCTGCTGCGCGGGCAAACCCAACATACGGGTTATCTACCACCAACGCAGCCACGTGGCAAAAACTTAAAGCATCCGCCGCCAGGATCACCGCAGAGGCTTCCGTAGTCTCCAGCTGTCGGCGATACCGATAATTAGCAAAGAAACTCAAGTCGCCCGGTTGCGCATCCTTCAGGGTGCCTATCCGGTGAACCCTCATATCCGGGTCACCGTGCAATCGCGCCCCGATATGCCCTGACAATTCCAATAAAGACATGGCCAAGGCCGGGATCCTGCTAACGCCTCGATCCGCGGTCTTTGCCGGATCGCTTGAACTCGTCGGTCAAACGGGAAACGACCTCCTC
>CAZUZO010000001.1:0-39622 GCA_964624765.1 uncultured Thiotrichales bacterium | reverse complement strand
CCGATGCCGACCGAATACCGAAGCTCGCTCACATCGAAATCATCCACCGAGGCAAACACGTTACCAATATCAAAGAAGCCTGAGAGTCTAACCGATCGAATGTCTTGCACGAAGGGAATCGGCAGCAGCAGCTCCACATTACCCACCAACTTAAAGCTGCCCCCCAGTGGCTGGCCCAGGGAGTCTCTCGGCCCAAGAGTATTGGCTTCGAACCCGCGCACTGTTCGAATACCGCCGGCGAAGAAATTATCGATAAGCGGCAGCTCTTGGGTGTTGCCGTAACCGTCGCCATAGCCTACCTCGCCACCCAACATCATCGTATAAGGGGGATACAAAGGCACGAAGGTCTGGTTCTGGTAGGTGAGTTTATAGAACGTGAGGTCGCTGCCCGGCACCGCCAGCTCACCGGCAACCCGATTCAGCATACCACGATCGGGGAAGATGCGACGATTACGGTCATCGCGCGACCAGCTGGCAGTCAGGAGAAACTCCAAGAAGCGGTCGCCGTTGTCCTCCTGAAACTGCAGTACTTCCTCTGAGGGGAAAGCACCGATACGGAAGCGACGCTGCTCCGCGATCAATCCGAGGTTCAAGAAATCGAACTCGCTGGTAGGGATACCCAACCGGCCGCCACCGCCGATGCGATCGAGGGTATAGTCGGAGATGTTAGCGGCGGCCGCATCGATGTCCTCATAATAGGCGTCGAAGCCCCGGCTGATACCGTCCAGAGTGTAGTAGGGATCAAGGTAGGAAATACTGAATATCCGATTAATTTTGCTGGTGTTAAAGATAGCCTTGACCCGATCCCCGGTCCCGAGAAAGTTATCTTGGCTGATGCTGGCGTTGATCACAATCCCCTGGGCCTGGGAAAAACCCAAACCGGCGACGAAACTTCCCGAGGGCTGTTCCACCACGCTGATGTCGACATCGACCTGATCGGCGGTACCCGGAACCGGCGGTGTCTCCACGTTCACCTCGCTGAAATAACCGAGGCGCTCCAGGCGCACCCTAGAACGCTCCACGGCCCGGGTAGAGAACCAGCCTCCCTCCAGTTGGCGCATTTCCCTTCTCAGCACTTCGTCCCGAGTCTTGGTGTTGCCCTTGAAGTTGATGCGGCGCACATAAACCCGCTTGCCCGCATCGATGAAAAACGTCAGGGCCACTTCTTGCTCCTGTTCATCGATCTCCGGGACCGCGTTGACATTGGCGAAGGCATAGCCCTCTTCGCCTAATCGCTCGGTAAGACGCTGAGTCGTATCGGTCACGCTCTGCCTCGAGAATACATCGCCGCGATTGATCGTGACGTTGGGAAACAATTCCTCTTCGGGAACGATCAGATCCCCCGCTAACTTGATGTCATTGACCGTATACCGACCTCCCTCGGTGACGTTGATTGTGATGTAGATGTGCTTTTTGTCCGGCGTGATGGAGACCTGGGTCGAATCGATGTTGAAGTTGATGTAGCCGCGGTCGAGATAATAGGAGCGCAGCACCTCAAGATCGGCGGCCAGCTTCTGCTTGGAATATTGGTCAGCGCTGGACAACAGCGTCCGCCAGCCCGCTGCCTTCAGTTTAAAGAGGGCAAGAAGCTTATCGTCATCGTAGACCTCGTTGCCAACAACATTGATACGCCGGATCTTGGCGACCTGGCCTTCAGCGATCTCAAAGCGGATGGCCACGCGGTTACGCTCCAATGGTGTCACCGTGCTCTTGATCTCGGCCGCATACTTCCCAAGGCTAAAATACGTTCGCTGCAGCTCCTGCTCCACCTGATCAAAGGTAGAGCGGTTAAACACCTGCCCGGTCGCAAACCCCACCTGCTTTAGGGATTCCAAGAGCTGCTCGGTTCCCACCGATTTGTTACCTGAGAACTCGATTTCAGCGATGGACGGCCGTTCCACCACCGAGACCACCAGCGTCGCGCCCTCGCGCCCCAGGCTGACGTCACTAAAAAAGCCAGTGCCATAAAGCGCGCGAATCGCCTCGGCCACTCGACTGGCATCTATCGAATCGCCGATCTGCACCGGTAGGTAATTAAAGACGGTGCCGGCCGAGATGCGCTGCAGTCCTTCGAGTCGCATATCCTCGACAACAAACGGCTCCGCACCCTGCCGCGCGTGCACCCCAGCGCCGCCCAAGAGCAGTACGAGGCCCAGCATCCTCGCGAGCCAAGAAGCGCGGAGAGCGTGTAAAAAAACCTGCTGCACGACTCGATAGCGGCCTTGGGCGGTATTCGCTCCTCGCCTATCTATCTGATCTGTCTCGCGGCTTGGCGCCGTGCACCTTGCTGTCGGGCCACTCGCTACCGTTCCTTCACGACCCCTCACCCGAATAACCGAGCCACGTCGTTGTAGAATGCCAGCCCCATCAGAGCGAACAACATCGCAAGCCCCACCCGTTGTCCGATCATCTGGGCGGTCTCAGACACCGGTCGACCCGTGAAAAGCTCTATACAGTAGTACATCAGGTGTCCGCCATCCAGTATTGGAATCGGGAGCAGGTTCAAGATTCCCAAGCTGACACTAACGATAGCCAGAAATTGGAGGAATTCGCTGGCCCCTATCTTGGCTGTGGCACCGGCGTACTGGGCGATGCTGATGGGGCCGCTCAAATTCTCCATCGAGACCTCTAGCCGAAGCATCTTCCACAGCATGCGCAGTGTCAGAATCGAGACATCATAGGTCTTGGCCCAAGCCCGGCCGAAAGCTGCCACCACCCCATACTGTTCAGTTACCGTGTAATCCGGCGCCGCGGTTCTGATGCGTGCTACCTCGACCCCGATCCGGCCCGTCGCGCCTTGCGAGCTGGCAACAGGTTCCGGGGTGATCACGAGCCGGAGTGAGGTACCTGCGCGTTCAACCTCGACATCGATGGCCTCTCCTGGGTGACTGCGCACCGTGTCCACCCACATCTGCCAGTTCTCCACGGGCTTGCCGCCCACGGCGACGATCCGATCGCCCGCCTCAAGACCCGCTTGAGCAGCCGGTCCGTTGGCCTCCACCCGACCGATGACGGCAGCTAGTTTGGGGCGTCTAGGCTGAAACCCCAAAGTCTCAAAAAACCGCCCTTGACTCAGATCATCCAGCGCAATGCCCTCTAAGTCGAGCGCAGTGGAGCTTAACTGGCCCTCTACATCCCGCAATGTCAACTCGACCGTCCGTTGCTTCATGGCCTCGCCCATGAGACTTTGCACGGCGGCCTCCCAGGTCCGTATCTCGCGTCCGTCGATGGCCACGATCTCCTGATCCACCTGGATGCCTGCCCGGTCCGCCAGAGAATCGGGCGCAACGTCTCCGATCAGCGGCTTCAGGCCGGTGACCCCGATCAGGAAGGTGGCCCAATAGGCGAGGACGGCAAACAGAAAATTAAACACCGGACCGGCCAGCACGATAGCCGTTCGTGCCCCCAGGGGCTTGCGGTTAAAGGCGCGATGCTGTTCCGCTTCCGGCACCTCGCCCTCGCGTTCGTCGAGCATCTTGACGTAGCCGCCCAACGGCACTGCGGCAATGACGTACTCAGTCTCACTGGCAGCCGCGCGCTTACTCCACAGCGGCGGGCCGAAGCCGACGGAAAAACGCAACACCTTGACACCGAGTTTGCGGGCCACCCAGAAATGCCCAAACTCGTGAATGGTGACGAGAACCCCGATGGCGATGACGAATGCGAAGAGGGTATGCACGAAGTCCATTAGCCGTAGCCCCTGGTTTGCGCCCGCCGGGCAACGTGCGCTAATGCCACCTCGCGCGCCTGCGCGTCGGCGTCGAGAATCCCATCGAGGGTCTCAGCCGGACCATAACGTTGTTCCGTCAGGGTCGCCTCGATGACGTGGGGAATGTCGCCAAAACGTAAGCGTCGCTCCAAGAAGGCGTGCACGGCCACTTCATTGGCGGCATTCAAGATAGTCGTTGCAGTACCCCCTGCGGCGGCAGCCTCGTAACCCAGACGCAGACAGGGAAACCGCCCAAAATCGGCCGCTTCGAAGCTCAGCGAGCCCTGGGCGACTAGGTCGAGACTCTCGACCCCCGATTCCATACGCTCGGGCCACGACAGTGCGTGCGCGATGGGCGTTCGCATGTCCGGATTGCCCAGCTGCGCTAGCACCGAGCCATCGCGGTATTCCACCATAGAGTGGATGACGCTCTCGGGGTGCACCACGACCTGCACACACTCAGGCGTAACGTCGAACAACCAGCATGCCTCGATGACCTCGAGCCCCTTATTCATCATGGTGGCTGAGTCGACAGAGATCTTTCGACCCATCACCCAATTGGGGTGCGCACAGGCTTGCTCAGGCGTGACCGCATCCAGCTCCGCCAGCGGACGGTTACGAAAGGGTCCGCCAGACGCCGTGAGCAAGATCCGGCGCACCCCGGCACGCCCCTCAGGGTAGCGTTCTGGGAGACACTGGAACACCGCATTGTGTTCGCTATCGATGGGCAATAGCTCGGCTCGAGACTCTTTTACCGCCTCCATGAAAAGCGTCCCCGACATCACCAACGCCTCTTTGTTGGCGAGCAGCACGCGCTTTCCGGCCTGGGCCGCCGCCAAGGTCGGCAGCAATCCGACCGCGCCGACGATTCCCGCCATCACGTAGTCGACACTAGGAAGCCTCGCCACCTGTTCAAGGGCCTCCGTGCCAGCCAGTACGGTCGTCTCTAGCCTACCCGCCAGGCGTTCCCGTAGCCGCCCGGCGGCCTGCGACGTTGCCATCACCGCGTATTGGGGCTGCCACTGGCAACATTGTTCGAACAGCCGCCGATCATCGGTGTTGGCAGTGAGCGCCACCACCCGAAAACGCTCAGGGTGGTGGCGAATGACATCTAGCGTGTTGACTCCGATGGTGCCAGTTGAACCGAGAATCGTGATTCCAATCATGGCGCATGCAGGGATCTCAGAACCGTCTCAAAACCGACGGCGCTTAGAAGCTGTTTTAAAAACTACTGCGCTTGTCATAGCTGCGTTGTGCGCAGCGGCTCGCCATCCTCATGTACTCCCTTGTACACTGCGGTGGTTACTCGCCCCATCCGTGGGGCTCGCCCCTTCGGGGCCAGCTTAACGCTGTTCAAAATCGTTCCAGACGATTTTGTCGCCGCTGTGCGCCTTGCTCTGTCGGCGCTCGTGACATTTTTAAAACAGCTTCTTAGCGCAACGGTGTACTGGGGGCATCGCCGAGGCGGCGCCAGTGCGACCCGGCTGCCCGACGACCTGGCAAAACCACCGTGACGGAGGGTTGCAGATGGCTCGCATGTCATGGTCCACTTCACGCCGGCAACAAAAACAGAAAGGCAAACGGCCTGAGCCACCGTTCACCCCAGTGCCCTTAGCCACTGCAGAGTCAGCACAAAAAATGGCGCGGCCGACGTCATGCTGTCGATGCGGTCCAACACCCCTCCATGCCCTGGCAACAAGCTGCCGCTATCTTTCATCCCTGCCTGGCGTTTGCATAGGCTCTCCGCCAAATCGCCGAGAATGGAGACTGCCACGACCATCATACACAATGATATAAAGGGCAGCAGCCTACCGCCAGCCACACCGAGAAAACCGGCCCCTAACGCCGCCAGCATCGCTCCTGCTAACAGCGCCGCACCGGCCCCTTCCCAGCTTTTGCCCGGGCTGACTCGCGATGCCAATCGGCGCGTACCCCACCGTCTGCCAACCAAGAAGGCGCTGGTGTCCGCAGCCCAAATCACCACCATGAAAAATATCACGGAGTGCCGCCCGCCCTCGCCTTCGGCGTGCAGCCCGATGAGGGCCATCCAGGGGGGCACCAGTACCAAGAGCCCGGCGGTGATGCGCACGGGGATACTGTTCCAAGCAGCCGGCATGTCGTGCCCTCGCTGAAACCGCACCACCCCTAGTGTTGCCACCAGCCACCCGAGCATGGCGAGCGCTAGCACTGCAAGCCACGCCGCGTAGGCGAATGTCGCCCCATAGGCAATACCCAGCACAGGCACAAAGGCAAGGGTATACGCCCAACGTATGCCTGGCGCGGTCCATCCTATGATCCTCGACCACTCCCACGCGGCCAGCAAAATCACGCCCCCCAGGGCGACAGCGAAGACCGGAGTCGGCAGCACAAGCACTGCGCCGATCATGAGGGGAGCCAGTACTCCCGCTGTCACGACGCGTCGACCGAACCCGGACATCATGCCTTGAGCAAGCTCGTCAGTACCCCTCGGCCTTGGCTATTTGCTCACCGGTACGGCCGAAGCGCCGCTCACGGGACGCGTACCAAGCAAGCGCATCATCTAAGGCCTTGGCACCGAAATCCGGCCACAGCAAAGGCGTAAAGTAGAGCTCCGTATAGGCGAGCTGCCACAACAGGAAGTTGCTGATCCGGCTTTCACCACCGGTCCGAACAAAAAGATCGGGGTCCGGAAAATCATTGAACGAAAGTGCCGACTGGACGACCTGCTCATCGATCGCCTCGACCGACAACTCGCCTCGATTGACCCGATAAGCCAACCGGCGCATAGCCTGAATCAGATCCCAGCGGCCCCCGTAGTTTGCGGCGACCATGAGATTCAACCCTTCGTTACGCTCCGTCAGCTGTTCCGCCTGGTCGATCAGTCGCTGCAATCTCGGGTCAAAGGCGCTGCGATCGCCGATGACGCGCAGCCGAACGTCGTGTTGGTGAAGCTTCGACACCTCCTGCTCGAGGGCCGTGGCAAAGAGTCCCATCAGCAATCGCACTTCGTCGGCGGGGCGCCGCCAGTTTTCGCTGCTAAAAGCAAACAGCGTCAGCACCCTGACGCCTCTCTCTGCACACCTGCGAACCACCGCACGTACCGCCTCCACACCTGCTCGGTGCCCAGCGATACGCGGAAGGTGGCGATTACGTGCCCAACGGCCGTTGCCGTCCATGATGACCGCCACATGCCGGGGCACTCTCGGCGAAGGGGCGATCTGAGAAATAGGGGTCATATCAGTTCAATATGGGTTGCAATGCAAAGAGCGCATTGAGGGTAATAGCGTCGTCCCAGACCACCGGACACCCGACACGCTCTTCCTGGAAACGACCAAGAGATTGTCTGGCTGGGAGCTGCAACAATCCTAAGCCCGCTTCTAATGCAAGTATTTGTTTCACCAATATGGATACGCAAAAGCGACATGAGCGGTGCTAGCACCGCTCATGTGCAAAATAGCTGCCGATCCCATCGCCTGGCTGCGCACGCCCCAAGATTTGGGACGGGAACCAGATCTCAAGGTGAGTCATGTTGGAGGGGTCTGTCAGCGCCGCAGCTCGAAACTCAGCATCAGCGCGTTTCAGAGTGGGCCTGCGGTGGTTGCGCGCCCTATCCTGGGGACTCACCCCTTCCGGACCAGCTTCCAGCTGTTCAAAAAAATGGTCCCCGACGATTTTGTCGCCGCCGTGCGCCTTGCTCCGGCGCTCGCAACGTTTTTATAACGTCTTCTTAGAGCTCGCCTATCAGATCTCCATGAGATCTTGCTCTTTCCGCTTCAGAACCTGCTCCACCTCGGCAATAAACTGATCGGTGAGTTTTTGCACCGCTTCCTCGGCACGTCGGTCGTCATCTTCCGTGATCGCCTTGTCTTTCACCATGGCCTTCAACGCGTGGTTGGCATCCCTGCGGATATTGCGAATGGCCACCCGGGTGGCCTCTGCTTCCTGGCGCACCAAACGAGTCATGTCACGACGGCGTTCTTCAGTCAGGGGAGGTAACGGCACGCGAATAACGTCCCCGGACGTGACCGGATTGAGACCGAGATCGGCGTTCAGGATCGCCTTCTCCACCTCTGGCACCATCTTTTTCTCCCACGGCGACACGGCTAATGTCCTGGGGTCCGCCACATTGATGCTCGCCACCTGATTAATCGGCACTTCCGAGCCGTAATAGGATACCTTCACATGGTCCAACAAGCTGGCATGGGCCCGACCGGTTCGCAACTTCCGTAGCTCCTGTTCCAGGGCCTCCAGGCTCTTTTGCATCCGATGCTCCGCGTCGCTTTTGACATCGTCTATCATCGCTACCTGCTACGCTCCACTGTCAGTGCTTTACTGAGGCTCCCGTGACGGAACCCATGTTCGTTTGTCGGCGATGAACATCGGGCAGTGACCAGGATGGAAAGCCGCGGCACAACAACCCCGCACCGGCTTCAGAAGCTGTTTTAAAAATGACTGCGCTTGCCTGAGCTGCGTTGCGCGGCAGCTCGAAATGCTCATGTACTCCTTTGTACACTCCGCTTTCTCGCTGCCGTGCGCCTTGCTCTGGCGGTGCTCGTGACATTTTTAAAACAGCTTCTCAGCTGGCAGCGGCTGCACCGTGGAGCATTCTCTGCACCAAGGTCCCCTCGTCCTCCCCCAGCACCGTACGCTTCAGCGCTCCGGGGCGACGCATGTTGATGACTCGCAAGGACATATCGTAGTCCCGGCACAAAACGATGGCCGCCGCATCCATGACCTGCAGCTTCCGGGAAAGTACCTCATCATAATCCAGCCGAACGAAGCGCTTGGCGTTGGGATCCTTGTGCGGGTCGGCGGAGAACACCCCATCGACTTTGGTGGCTTTGATGAGCAGATCAGCCCCCATCTCGATAGCCCGCAAACTGGCGGCAGAATCGGTGGTGAAGAAAGGGTTACCGGTCCCCGCAGTAAAAACGACCACCCGCTCCTCCTCCAGGTGACGGCGTGCTCGGCGGCGAATGTATTCCTCGCACACCCCTTCGATGCGGATAGCGGACATGACGCGCGTAGCGAGCCCGCGACGCTCGAGGGCATCCTCTAACGCCAGGCCATTGATAACGGTCGCCAGCATGCCCATCTGGTCGGCCGTTACCCGATCCATTCCCGCAGACGAGAGCCCTGCGCCACGAAAAATGTTGCCGCCGCCGATCACTAAGGCGACCTGCACGCCCAGCTGGACCAGCTCGTAAATCTCGCCGGCAACGCGATCCAGAGCTTGCGAATCAATGCCTTGCTCCGCTGGCCCGGCAAGCGCCTCACCGCTGAGTTTGAGAAGTATTCGCCGATACGTCATACGACGGGCTACGACATGTCCTCGCGTGGACCATCCGGGACACCCCCGGTTCGCCCTTTGACCTGCGCCATCACCTCCCCGGCAAAATCGGCCGTGGTCTTCTCCAGTCCTTCCCCCACCTCGAAGCGCTGAAACTGTTCGATCGTCGCGCCCTCGGTGGCGAGAAGTTTGGCCACCGTCATGTCCGGATCCTTCACGAAGGGTTGGCCCAGCAAGGTGACCTCGGCGACGAATTTCTGCAACCGCCCGGCCACCATCTTCTCTACGATTTGGGAGGGCTTACCGGTGGCTGCCGCCTGCGCGGTGAAGATGTCCTTCTCCTTAGCTAGCAGGTCGGCGGGAATATCCCCCTCGGCGACACAGAGGGGTCTGCTAGCGGCAATGTGCATAGCAATATCCTTGGCCAGTCTCTCGTCTCCCCCCCTGACCGCCACCAGTACGCCGATGCGCCCTCCGTGGAGGTAACTCACCACTCGTCCGCCGGTGCTTGCTATCGACGCGAGTCGGCGTATCGCAATGTTCTCGCCGATGCGCGCGACGAGCTGGCGCCGTTGCTCCTCTATCGTGCCGCCGTCGGGTCCCTCTAGGCGCGTGCTTAGCAGCGCATCCAAGGTGGGCGGGTCGACCTCCACAGCCTGCTTCGCGACCTGGGCAGCGAACGCTTGAAAGCTGTCCTCCTTGGCCACAAAATCCGTCTCGCAATTGATCTCCACCATGGCCGCCCGTGCCGCCTCGCGGTCTATGGCGATGGCAATCAGCCCCTGCGCTGCCCGCCGCCCGGATTTTCTGTCCGCCTTGGCCTGCCCTGCTTTACGCATGGCCTCGATGGCTTTCTCTATGTTGCCACCGGCATCAACCAGGGCCTGTTTACACTCCATCATGCCAGCTCCGGTGCGCTCCCGAAGCTCCTTCACCAAGTCTGCCGTAATTGCCATGTTATTCCTTCCACAAAACGCCTCCCGCGGCCTCTCCCTCGAGAGCCCCGAGCCGGCACCGGCAGTGAAACCGTTGAGAAACGGTCTATCCCACCGCCGTCGCTCGATGAGGAACTCACCCTTGGTAGCCCCCCACAAGTCTTGCCCATTGGAGAAGGCCAAGAAACGGCCCTGCGCCCTCACAACTTGCGCAAGCCGACTACGCTTGTAGACAGGGTGTTGGGCAGGGTCGCTCGTCGCCTATCGATCCGATATGTCCCATCGCCGCCCGTCCTTGACCGGGCTCTCGGGCCGCTCGCGACGGTTTTTTCACAACCTCTCAGTCAACAGCATCGTGGGAGCCTGCGACCGGCGCAGACCCAATCCCCGCTGCCGATGGCCCCGGCGTTTTTCCTGTCAAAGTCGCCTCACTCTCGTCAGGGTCGGGCACCGATCCTTCGTGAGCCAGCCGCTGGGATTCGATGCCCCTATCATCGGCCTCGCCAGAGCCAGCGAAATGCTCCTCAGCCCCCTCCACCGAGCCAGGTTGCACGGCCAGCTGAGCCGCCACGCGCCCCTGGATGATCGCCTCCGCCGCGCCTTCGACATACAGCTGAATCGAGCGAATGGCATCGTCATTGCCTGGAATCACATAATCGACCCCGACAGGGCTGTTATTGGAATCCACCACCCCGACGACCGGGATCCCGAGCTTCACGGCTTCACTGACGGCGATCTTCTCGTGGCCCACATCGACGATAAACAGGACGTCGGGAATGGCGTCCATATCCTTAATGCCACCGAGGTTATGTTCCAGCTTGGCGAGCTCGCGCTGCAAAGACAGGCCTTCCTTCTTCGTCAGCCGTCCCAAGGTACCGTCTTGCATCATGGCCTCGAGTTCCTTGAGGCGCCTAACCGACTGTTTAACGGTACGGAAGTTGGTCAGCATGCCCCCGAGCCAACGTCGGTCTACGTACGGCATGGCGCACCGCTTGGCTTCCCGGCGCATCACCTCTTGGGCCGAGGGTTTGGTGCCCACGAACAAGACCGTGCCACCGTTTGCTGCCATCCGACCCACGAAATTGGTGGCCTCGATATAGAGAGGTAATGTCTTCTCGAGGTTGATGATGTGAATCTTGTTGCGCTCCCCGAAGATGTAGGGTGACATTCGAGGATCCCAGTATCTTGTCTGATGACCAAAATGCACCCCGGCCTCAAGCATCTCACGCATGGTAGCCACTGCCATCGAAAATACTCCGAATTCGGGATTGAGCCACCTTAACGCCCCCTGTGGTAAACAGGCGCTTATGCAACACCCGCGCACATGGCATGGCGCTTCAACGCCGAAGTATATAGCTGCAACGTCAGGAATTGGCAAACAGCGCGCGGCGTTTGCCCGACAGAGAGGCGTTCTTATACCATAGAAAGGTGCCCGCAACAATCCGTAAGTGCTCATTAGAGAAGAGAAAATCGGGCCGATCGGAGGACGAAATTTGAAGCACGCCACGGCAAACGGTCAAAACGATGAGCGTTGTCCCATCCAAACCCCGCTGAACGAGACGTCTCGCCGCGGGAGTCGCTCAGCCGCACCCCTGCCTAGGCGCAACACCGACTCGGTGGCGATAACGCAGGCAGTAACTTTTCTATGCTACCCTCTGCACCAAGCCAGCATCACCAAGCTCGCTCACCGAGGCGGCTACGATGGGCTCGAGCGTTCGACTAGCCCCAGGCGAAAACGCAAGCAGGTGCCGAAACGAAAATCGGCCTCCGTCATCGTTTCAGCAGTTTGATAACCTTTGGCCTTGGGGCAGCCGGCCCGTCGCCGCAAGGTACGCCGTGAAGACGTCCCTGTCGGCTTGGGTCCGGCATCCCTGCCACACACACCCTTCGCTCGCCAGGGGCTCGGCTGCCGAAGGCTTGGGCGGCGCTTGAGCGCTCCGAACAGCCACCCTGACGAAACGATGGCCATGGCCGGAAAACCATAGCGACATAAAAACCGCCGAAGACACCGATGGACACCCGAAAACGCACCGGCATTGATATCAAAACTCCCGACGAAATCGCGAAGATGCGCGTCGCTGGCCAACTCGCCGCTGAGGTGCTGCATTTCATTCGCCCTTACGTTCGGCCGGGCATAACCACTGAAGAGCTCAACGATCTCTGCCACGACTATATCGTCGGGGTGCAGCACGCGATCCCTGCTCCTCTGAATTACCATGGCTTTCCTAAGTCCATTTGCACTTCGGTCAATCACCAGGTGTGCCACGGCATCCCGGGAACCCGACTGCTCAAGAACGGCGATATTCTCAATATCGACATCACCGTTATCAAGGACGATTATCATGGCGATACAAGCAAGATGTTTTTCGTCGGCGAGCCCTCAGTGATAGCCAAACGCGTCAGCCGAGTGGCTTACGAGTGCATGTGTATCGGTATCGAAAAGGTGAAACCCGGGGTTCGACTCGGCGACATCGGGTACGCCATACAATGCCACGCGGAAAAGCAGCATTGTTCGGTGGTTCGAGAGTACTGCGGTCACGGTATCGGCCGACGCTTCCATGAGGATCCCCAGGTTCTCCATTACGGTGTCCCCGGTACGCGGGAGCGCCTCGAGGCCGGGATGACCTTTACCATCGAGCCCATGATCAACGCCGGAAGCCGGCAAGTTAAGGTGCTGCCCGACGGCTGGACGGTGGTGACCAAGGATCGCAGCCTATCGGCACAGTGGGAACATACCGTGCTGGTCACTGATAACGGCGTGGAAGTCCTCACGCAGCGCCCTGGAGATGATCTCTAGCCATGAATCCACCCTCGATTGCATCGGTGTCTGCCCCCCTCCCCGAGACCGACGACGCTCGTGCCGATTGGGATGTTTCCACCTCGGATGACCCCAGCCAGCGGGTGCGCGAGCAGCTCCTGCGGGCGCGGGCCGAGCTCATCGCGCGGTTTCGGGGCGGCCATCCGGCTCACGACTTGATCCATGCGTACGCGATGCAGATCGACCAAATCCTGCGGCAGGCATGGCGGCGGTTTGCGCTGCAGGACAAGCCCTCCCTGGCTCTGGTGGCGGTCGGCGGCTACGGCCGAAAAGAGTTGCACCCCGGTTCAGACGTGGATCTACTGGTATTGCTTGACCGCGAACCAGACCATGACTCGATGCAACGCATCCAGGATTTCATCACCTTCCTCTGGGACATCGGTTTGGAAGTCGGCCACAGCGTGCGCACGCTAGCTCAGTGCGTAACGGAAGCCCGCCGCGATCTGACGGTCATCACCAACCTGATGGAGGCGCGCCTGGTGGAGGGTGCCCAGTCACTGCTCGACGAACTGGACAAGCGCTTGAATCCGTCGCAGCTTTGGTCCAGTCGGGAGTTCTTTGAAGCTAAACGGCAAGAGCAGCAGCGCAGACACCATAAGTACCATGATACCGCATTCAATCTGGAACCAAACGTCAAGGAGGGCCCTGGAGGGATGCGGGACATCCATGTCATCGGCTGGGTGGCCAAACGCCATTTCGGCGCCCGCACGTTAAAGGAACTGGTCGATCACGGCTTTCTCACCGACTCCGAGTACGAAACGCTCATCGGTGAACAGGATTTTTTGTGGCAGGTACGCTACGCCCTGCATACGCTGACCGGGAGGCGCGAGGATCGGCTACTGTTTGACTATCAGCGGACGCTGGCAGAGCAATTCGGCCACCGTGACCAAGACCATCACCTAGCGGTGGAGCAGTTCATGAAGCGGTACTATCGCTCGATCGGAGAGCTCGATCGCCTCAACGAGATGCTGCTCGAGCTGTTTGAGGAGGTGATCCTTTATGCCGATGCGCCCGCCGAGGTCGTACCCATCGGTCAGCGCTTCGAGAAACGTTTTCAGAGCCGTAATGGTTTCCTTGAGGTGACTGACGATAAGGTCTTCAAGCGCTATCCCTTAGCGCTGCTAGAGCTTTTTTTCGTGCTGCAGTTGTTTCCGGAGCTCAAGGGTGTACGCGCCTCCACCATTCGTTTGGTCAGGGACCACCGTTACCTCATCGATGATCAGTTTCGCTTCGATATTCGCGCCCGTCGGCTGTTTCTGGAGATTCTACGGCAGCCCCGCGGGCTCACCCATGAGCTTCGGCGTATGCATCGCTACGGGGTACTGCGGGCCTATTTGCCGGTGTTCGAGGCGGTTGTCGGCCTCATGCAGTATGACCTATTCCATGTCTACACCGTGGATGAACACAGCCTCTTTGTGGTCCGCAACCTGCGTAGCTTCGCCGTCGCGGAAAGAGCCCATGAGTTTCCGCTGTGCTCGACCATTTTCCAGCGCTTACCGAAGCCTGAGCTTCTCTACATCGCAGGGTTGTTTCATGACATCGCCAAGGGACGCGGTGGCGATCATTCGGAGCTCGGCGCCCAAGATGCGCTGCAGTTCTGTCGACACCATGGTTTGAGCCATTATGAAGGGCGATTGGTAGCTTGGCTGGTGAAACATCACCTCATCATGTCCATGACCGCCCAGCGCCAGGACATCTCCGATCCCGAGGTGATTACAGCCTTCGCCGCCCGGGTCGGGGATCGAATCCATCTGGATTATCTGTACCTGCTGACGGTAGCGGACATTCGCGCCACCAATCCCAAGCTCTGGAATGACTGGAAGGATGCGCTGCTGCGGGATCTCTACGACGCTACGCTGCGGGCGCTTCGCCGTGGGCTCGAAAATCCGGTGGACCGCACCGAACTCATAGAGGAAACCCAGTCTGAAGCCTGGCGGATGCTGGCCACCGAGGCGACCCATCCCCCCCCCGACCTGAAGGCCGTGAAAAGCCTATGGCGATGGTTTGGCGACGATTATTTCCTACGTTTTCGACCCGACGAAATTGCCTGGCATACCCACGCCATCGTCCACGCCGAGCGCGACGCGCCGCTGGTATTGGTGCGCCAGGGACGCGGCGGTACTGAAGTGTTCGTCTATACCCAAGACCAGGACAATTTGTTCGCGGCCATGACATCCATCCTCAGTCGACTGGGGCTGACGATCCACGACGCCCGTATTCTTACCGCCAATAATGGCATGACGCTTGACTCCTATGCAGTCTTGGAGGAAGGCGGCGAGACTATCAGCGACCCCGAGCGCGAGCAGGAGATCTGCGCAGTGCTGCGTGAGCGGCTGCGAGCTCCTCAAGATGCGCTATTACCGGTCAACCGGTTGGCCAAGCGCCAGCTGAAGCATTTTCCCATCGAGCCCAAGGTTTCTTTCTATCCCGACGACCGTAACAATCGCACCGTCATGGAGGTGATCGCCCGGGACCGACCGGGGTTGTTGGCCACCATCGCCAGCGCCATGGTGGCCTGCGAGATACGGGTGCAAAATGCCAAGATCGCGACCCTTGGCGAACGCGCCGAAGACATTTTCTTCATTACAGACAGCTGCAACCAGCCGCTCGCAGAACCCGTCAAGCTCTGCTTGCAGCAGATGGTGCTCGATGTATTGCGAGAACCGCGTTGACCTTCCCTCGGCTCGGCGATAGACCGCCTCAATCGGTCTCGCCGGTGGAGTGTGGCGCCGGCTGGCAAGCTCTCGCACCGCCCACCCCCACAGCACCTCGCTTTGCCCAAAGCAAGCACCCAGAGGGATTCTCATGAGTGAGTTCACTCACTTTAATACCCGTGGCCAGGCCCATATGGTGGATGTCGGAGGCAAACCCGCTACCCATCGCAAAGCCATCGCCGAAGGACGTATCCACATGGCCCCTGAAACCCTAGCACGGCTAGTCGGCCAGGACGTGGCCAAGGGTGACGTGTTGGGGATAGCCCGGATCGCGGGAATCATGGGCGCCAAGCGAACGGCCGACCTGGTGCCACTGTGTCATCCGCTGCCGCTTACTGCGCTAGAGGTCGAATTTTTCCCCGAAGCCGAGTCGAGCTCGATTCGCTGCCGTGTGTGCGCCGAAACCGATGCCCGCACAGGCGTTGAAATGGAGGCGCTTACCGGAGTTCAGATCGCGCTGCTCACCCTCTACGACATGTGTAAAGCGATCGATCGGGGGATGACGATCTCAGGCGTGCGTCTGATAGAAAAGTCTGGTGGCCGGTCCGGCACCTGGCGTGTGCAGGCGCCGACTGTTACCCGCCCCTAACTGTAGCGCCCCTTCTCGGCGAGGTCGAGATCGATGGAAGTGGGTCAGTGCCTTGCTCGTCGTCTGGTATACTGGCGCCTAGTTCTCGTTCCGACCCCGTGATCGCACCGCCGTGCCGGCAACGCGTCACAACAGGCTTAATCTGACATCTACTCGTGGGGCAACTCATGGCCGATCCCGCCAAATCCTCTCTTAATCTACGCCTGCAACGACTCGAGGTCCACCTGGAACAGGAAAATCCGGTCCTGCTGCAAGCGGTCAAGAGCTTTCGTACGCTCGATAGCGTCGCCTACCGCCTGGGGCTGCTGCAACGTGAGGAGTCCTACGCCACCAAGGTCCCTTGGTGGCCTATGGTGTCATTGTTGGGAACATTCTCCTCCGGAAAATCGACTTTTATTAACCATTACCTGGGCACCAAGTTACAACTCACCGGCAACCAGGCTGTCGACGACAAGTTCACGGTCATCTGCTATAGCAGCGATGGAGCCGCGCGGGCATTACCGGGACTCGCCCTCGATGCAGACCCCCGTTTCCCTTTTTATCAGATCAGCGAGGACATCGAACGGGTCGCTGCCGGCGAGGGCAGACGGGTGGATGCCTACCTGCAGCTCAAGACCTGTCCTAGCGAACGCCTGCGAGGCAAGATCATCATCGATTCGCCAGGATTCGATGCCGACGCGCAACGCACCTCGACCTTACGCATCACGGACCACATCATCGATCTTTCCGACCTGGTGTTAGTGTTTTTTGATGCCCGTCATCCAGAACCAGGAGCTATGCAAGACACCTTACAGCACCTGGTAGCCGATACCATCAATCGCCCAGACTCAAACAAATTCCTCTATATACTGAATCAGCTTGACGCCACGGCCCGCGAGGATAATCCCGAAGAAGTGGTCGCTGCCTGGCAGCGGGCGCTGGCGCAGAAAGGCCTGACGGCGGGGCGTTTCTACCGAATCTATTGCCCGGAAGCCGCCATCCCCATCGAAGACGAGAAGCTGCGACGGCGCTTTGAAACCAAGCGTGATACCGACCTCGCTGACATCCATTCGCGCCTCCAACAAGTGGGCGAAGAACGCGCCTACCGCATCGTCGGTGTGCTGGAAAAAATCGCCAAGGGCATTGAGCACCAAATCGTCCCACGCCTACGGCAAGCGAAAACGCTCTGGAAACACCGCACCCTCTGGGCAGACGGCGCTGTGTTCGGGCTGCTCATCCTGGGCTTTCTGGCTTGGAGCATTCCAGCGGGCTACTGGGACGGACTCTTCTTCTCCCCTCCCTGGCTCGCCAGCCTCAGCCGCAATGGTTGGCTACTGGGGTTAAGTGTAGCCGTCCTGGCAGGACTGGGACTCTATCTGCACCTGGTGCTGCGCAGACTGGCAGCGCGCACCATCATCGCCACACTGCGCCGCGATCCCACCCTGAGCGAATATCGGGAAGCGCTGATCGCCGCGTTTCTCAAGAATACCCATTTTACCCACTCCATCTTCAGCTCGAATCCAGTGGGCTGGGGGAGCCGGGCCAAGAAGCGTATCGCTCAGGTCCTGAAGGATGCGGATCTCTACGTGCAAACGCTCAACGACCAGTTCACCAATCCGTCAGGCAGTCAATCGGAAGGTCGGCTCCCTGCTTTGGAAACCGAGGAAACCGGCGGCTCCGCTGAGACCCGCTCCCAGCCGCTCCAGACGTTGGAAGCCAAGACGGACTCAGCACAAGGAGAGCGCGCCTAGCGGGTTCCGCAGCAAGCCATCAGCCCCGCCGCTACGAAGTTCTACCCGGGAGGGCGAAAGAGGCGTTGCCACCACTTCACCGTAGACGCATCGGGCGGCCCCTTCTCGCCAGCCCGATGCTCGCTTAGAGCAGTCGGCTGCATGCGGCTCATGACCCACCGTGGAAGCACCCGACTACCGCTTAGTCCACACACCGCGCCTAGATGATTGGGATCATAGATCTTGATGAGGGATGGCTTGTGAACATCGTCAGCATACACGATGCCGCAATAGTCGTAGGCATGCTCCCGTCGCAGCTGCTTATCCACCTGTCTCAGAAAGGTGACGAGCGCTTCGCCGGAAACGGGTCTCACCGGCGGTTCCCCTCGCAGGTCATAGATATACCAATCGCTCGGGTGTGCGAGCACGCGTTGCCAAAGCACCTCTAACTGAGGCCAGCGCAATACGCCAGAGAAGCGTCCCCACAGACGCTGCTCGAAGGAAGGAGTCGCCTCCAAAGAGCCCATGGTCACTCATCCATTGCCCTGTGCCGCCGATGTCCCTGGACGCTCGGCCGAGGCACATCATCTTCATCCATCAGTATCCGGTGGGCGGGGCCTTCGAGATCTTCGAACTGACCCGAACGTACCGCCCAAAATAAGATAACAGCCACCAACCCAACCAACAGCAGCGAGATGGGGATTAGGACGTAGAGGATCTCCATAGGAAGCTTCGCAGAAGGACTCAGAGCTTGTGAAAAAACCTGCTACACGACCCGATAGCGGCGTTGGGCGGTACTCGCTCCTCGCCTATCCACTTGATATGTCTCGTCGCTGCGTGCCGCTCGCGACGGTTTTTTCACAACCGCTCACTCACTCTGGTGCCGGATGTAGTCGTAAAGTGCCAAGTATTCTCGGTGCACGGTACTTCCGAACAACGGATCTTCCATGGCGTCCATGGCATTCTCGATATCATGCCAGTCGTTCTCGTCCAGCACTCTCTCCGCCAGGGGGAAAACCTGGCTTTCCTCGATATTGATATGCCGTCGCAAAGTTTTCACATAGTTGCGCCCCTGTGCCTCAAGGGCTTCACGCTCCACCAACGCCTCACTCAAAACGGTCTGCAGTGAGTCGATGAACTGTTTCCCGCTGTCCGCCAGCACTTCGTGTTTGTGAAGCAACTCGTTGACTACCAGCCGAGTACTCGGATCCCGTTCGACGAGCTTCCCAAAAATTAGGTCCTCCCGCGGGTGGTGAAACAGGTCAGGATAGTGGCTCATGTACTGCATGATATCCATCATCAGGACGTAATCCGCATTTTCACCTGCGTGAAACAGACCAATCTGCGTCTCCAGTTCATCCAGTAACCTGGACATGTTGGCATGATCAATGCGCAATTTCTTTATGACGCTGGCCATAAATGCCTCGCTATACTGGCTATCATCCTACATCTTTAAAACAGCTTCTCAAGCCATGGCGCCGCCTGTCCGCGTCGCGGTTTAAGTTGATCTGGATCAACAAACCTGGTCAAATTCCCTATCAAGCTACGAAAGAAATCTTTGTGACGCTCCAGCCTTACGTACCGAACCTTTCGAAAGCAGCTGTGTCTTGCAAGGACTGCTGTCTTTCCGAGCTTTGCCTCCCCACCGGGCTCAGCTCCACTGAGCTCGAGCAGCTCATGAACATCATTCATCGCAGCCCGTCCCTGCCCCGTGGAAAGCACCTGTTCAAGATCGGGAACCCGATCCAATCCCTCTATGCCGTGCGTTCAGGCTCTATCAAAGTCTATGTCCCAACTGAACCGGGTGAAGAGCAAGTGCTGGGATTTATCTTGCCAGGCGAGTTCTTTGGGTTCGACGGCATTGAGGCTCAGCACCATACCTGCGCGGCGGTACCGCTGGAAACCACGACGGTCTGTGAACTCCCCTATGCTCGCCTCGAAGAACTCTGCCACGCCTTACCCGGCATCGATAGCCGAATTCATAAGCTCATCGGCAAAGAGATCACCGTCGACCATGAGATGCTGATCCTCTTAGGAAAGAAAACGGCCGAGGAGCGCCTCGCCACTTTCCTGCTCAGCCTTTCCAACCGTTTCAAGCTGCGCGGCTTTTCTGCACGTGAGTTTCATCTGAGCATGTCACGTCACGAGATCGGCAACTATCTCGGTCTCGCGGTCGAAACAGTGAGCCGGCTGTTTGCCCGCTTCCAGGATGAAGGGTTAATCAGCGTCAACCGACGCTACGTGGCGATCCGGGCGATGGACGAGCTAAAGAATCTTGTCGGCGATTGTCCGATGGATAACACCTGCGCTCGCCTGCGGGAAGCACCTTAGCACCTTAGAAGCTATTTGAGAGATGTGGCAGGCTCCAGAACTGACCGCGACAGGCACGGTAACAAGCAACCGGAGCCTATACCAGCGTGCACGTCGATCATTCGCTCTGTCCCTGGTTAGCCGCTCCCGGCACAATCCCGGGTCAAGCCGCCGTGCCACGCCGTTCGAGCCACCTCACAGGCCTCTCAGGGACAGTTTCTCGGACAACCCGATCGGGCTTACCCGATCATCGCCCCCTGGCTGCGTCTCCGGTTTCCTTTGCCAAACCACCGCTGTGAGAATCAGCAAGCGTCAGAGGTTGTGAAAAAACCTGCTACACGACCCGATAGGGGCGTTGGGGGTGCTCGCTCATCGCCTATCTATCTACTTGATATGTCTCTCGGCTTGGCGCCGTCCGCCTGGCTCTCGGGCCGCTCACGGCGGTCTTTTCACAACCTTTCAGACATACAAGCAAATGTCGGACTCACCGGCAAACTCAAAGAACGTTGCCGCCCCACCATATTCGATGCCATCGATGAACTCATCCGGCGTGAAGTCGAAGAGGTCGACGGTCATCTGACACGCGATCATCTTGACCTCTGCCTCGATACAGAGATCCCTCAGTTCTTCGACACTGGCAACACCCTTCTCTTTCATCTTTTTGCGCATCATCGCGGACATGACGCTTTCCATTCCCGGCAGGGCGGTTCCCATGACGGGGAACCACTTATCCATACCGAGGGGCATGGGCATGCCGGGATTACCCAATGGCGAAACTTTGAGATTCAGTTTCTTGCGCAATAACTGCAAGCCATAGAAGGTAAAAAACACCTGCGTCTCATAACCCAACGCGGAGGCCGTCGACGCTAGAATAAAGGGCGGATAAGCCCAATCCAGGGTACCCTTGGTTGCGATGATGGCGAGCTTTTTCTCAGTCATCTAACATCTCCTCTGGCGCTTGGCACCACCTACCCTCGGGGTGTCAGGCCTTTTTTAGCAAAAACAGATACTTGCCACCATCTTCCGCAGACTCCAGAAGTTCGTTGCCCGTCTGCCTCGAAAACGCCTCGAAATCCTTCACCGAGCCAGGATCGGTCGCAATGATTCGAAGTATCTTCCCACTCTCCATGCCTGACAGCGTTTTCTTGGCCCGAAGAATAGGAAGCGGACAGTTTAACCCGGATGCATCGAGCTCTTGGTCAAATCCAGCCATAGTCCCTCCTGTTTCACCTGCCTGAAATTTAGGCATCACTTATAAACTAATCGATGCCCCTATGCAACAACAAGCACTCTGCACAGCTCGGCATGGTTTTATCTTGGCATAAACTCCTCGAATGATGTCCGCATCGCGTCGTACTGCCAAATTCGAGAAAGTTATAATATTCTAATGTTTTGCGGGCAGGTTAAGCCTACACACGCATCCAACCTGGCGGTTTACCGAATGGCTCTCTCAACCTGGAAGGGAACATGGACTATCTACCGATCTTTTTAGATGTGAAAGGCCAGTCGTGCCTCGTGGTGGGCGCAGGCAAAGTGGCCGTACGCAAGTGTGCCATGCTGCGTTCGGCGCAAGCCAAGATCACGGTGGTGGCCCCCAATCCTTGTTCAGAGATCACGGAGTTGCGAGAGCGCGGAGAAATCCGCTATCGGCAAAAATCCTTTTCCCCTAGCGACCTCGATGGGCATCGACTCGTGATTGCTGCCACTGACGATAGGGAGCTCAACCGAGTGGTGCGCAAACATGCTGAGGAACGCAACATGCTGATCAACGTGGTGGATCAGCCAGCCCTGTGTAATTTCGTGATGCCCTCCATCGTCGACCGCTCGCCGCTGATGGTGGCGGTCTCATCAGGTGGTGCGGCACCGGTACTGGCGAGGTTAGTCCGTGCGCGGCTTGAGACCCTGATTCCAGCCTCCTTCGGTCGACTTGCCGCGCTTGCGGGCCGGTTTCGCGAAAAGACGAAACAGCGCTTCCCCAATGTCGCCCAGCGGCGCGCTTTCTGGGAAGGGGTGCTCCAAGGACCGGTGGCCGAAATGATGTTTGCCGGTCAAGAGGCTGCGGCTGAGCGGGCTCTAGCATCGGCCATTGAAGAGGGGGCCAAAACATCCCCAAGCCGAGGGGAGGTCTATCTCGTGGGGGGGGGGCCTGGTGATCCGGATCTTTTGACCTTTCGCGCCCTGCGGCTCATGCAGCAAGCCGATGTAGTGATCTACGATCGGCTCGTGGCTCCCGCGGTGCTAGAGCTCACGCGCCGGGATGCCCAGCGCATCTATGTCGGAAAGGAGCGGGCCAACCATGTATTGCCCCAAGAGGACATCAATCAGCTACTCACGCGCCTGGCCCGAGAGGGCAAGCGGGTGCTGCGCCTGAAAGGGGGGGACCCCTTTATTTTCGGGCGCGGTGGCGAAGAGATTGAGACCCTTGCCGCAGCAGGTATCCCCTTCCAGGTGGTACCCGGCATCACTGCCGCTTCAGGTTGCGCGGCTTACGCCGGGATCCCCCTGACCCATCGCGACTTCGCCCAGTCCTGTGTGTTCGTGACCGGCCACCTCAAAGATGGAACTGTGAACTTGAATTGGTCGGTACTCGCGCAGCCACGACAGACACTGGTATTTTACATGGGTCTTAGGGGTTTACCCATCATCTGCCAGGAACTCGTCAACCATGGCCTGCCTGGCAATACGCCAACGGCCCTGGTCCAACAGGGGACGACGCCGAAGCAGAAGGTCTGCATAGGAACCTTGGAGACGATGCCGAGTCTGGTCGAGGCCACCGCCCCACGACCACCCACATTGCTGATTGTCGGCGACATCGTGAAGCTGCACGAAAAGCTCCAGTGGTTTGAGCCGCAACAACCCCCCGCTACGCCGCGGCCCTTGGCACAAGCTCAAGCTTGACGGCGGCTTGGCCCGTCCTATCTGGCCCCCGCAGGGCGGTGGCTAGACGGTGCCCGGCCGAAGAACTGCCCAAAGCTAGCGCGGCCCGAGCTGGTGCTTGGCGACCTTGGGCATGAAATAGTCATCGGCCACCTCCAACGGCACCCGATTCCCCTCCCGATCCACTAGCGGCTGCTCATAGTCGTTCCAACCCCGAAGCCCGGTACGCAACGAGACGACCCTGGAATAGCCCAGCGACAGGAGGACATCAGCCGCCAGCACGCTGCGATTGCCCGAGCGACAGATCACCACTACCTCCCGTTCCCTCGCCTGCACAAGCTCTGGCACCGTCTCTTCGTAACCCCACTCGCAGGCCGATTCCAAAATACCCCTGGGCACTTGCAGCGAGCCCGCAATGTGCATGGTGTCGAACTCGTAGGGCTCTCGCACATCCAGCACCAGCGGTACGTCGGGCGATTCGAGGCACTTAGCCAGATCCCAGGGATAGATCTCCGCGACACGCTGTCGACCTGCCTCGACCAACTCGCTAAAACGCTTCATGCTGTGGGACCGTTACGGCAAAGTCCCTGCTCCACGGCCAACACGGCAGCCTCCACCCTAGAGTGAACTCGCAACTTGCGCAGTATCGACTTCACATGTAATTTCACGGTACCGTCAGAGATCCCAAGCTTTCGCGCGATTACCTTGTTGCTCTGCCCCTCCGCCAGATGGCACAAGATTTCCCGCTCCCGCGGCGTCAACTCTGTAAAACCAAGCGGTGAACCGGCGGTAGAGGCCTCGCCCTGTACCACCCGAGCCAGCACGGCGGTCATGTCGGAGGCCACGACGGTCTTTCCTGCCACGATCTCGCGCAGCGAATCGAGTAAGGCGTCAGGCTCCATGTCTTTCAACAGGTACCCTTTCGCTCCACTTCGCAGAGATTGCACCAAATCCCGTTCCTCACTGCTGGTGGTGAGCATGACCACGGGGATGTCGAGCCCCATGGTGCGTAGCCGGTTCAACACGGCGACCCCATTCATATCAGGCATACGAAGATCCAACAGGATAACATCGGGATTCAGCTCGGCCGCCAAGCGGCAGCCTTCACGCCCGTCTCCAACCGAAGCGGCCACCTCTATCCCGCGCCGTTCGAGCAATTCCTCTAGACCCATACGAAACAGCGTGTGGTCATCGATCAACAGTATCCGCATATCGCAGGACGTCTACTTTCATTGCCCGTGGGTGGCACCGCCTTGCTCTCCGGCCGCTCTCAACGGTTTTTCACAACCTCAATGGCCTGGGGAGACTCTGCGGTCATGTTCAACGACTCGCTTCACACTCCGCCGGCATCGGCCCATTACGAAACGTCAATAGAACCTGTGTCCCTTCCCCCGCCTCACTTTCGATCTGCAATTCACCACCAAGGCGGCGAGCCCGCTCCTGCATGATGGATAACCCCAATTGTTCACCCGCCCTACGGGCCTGCAAGGGCGTATCGCCCATGCCGATACCATCATCTTCAATGAGCAGCCGACAATTGCCGATGTCGTCGCAACGAAACAAAATGCGCACTGTCTCGGCCTGGCTGTGTTTGTGAATGTTGGTCAAGACCTCGCTGACGATACGTTGCACCTGCAGCTCTGCCACTGCAGACAGCTGCAAGTCACTGCATTCATTTTGAAAATAGGTGGCGATTCCGCTCTCGCGACGAAAGCGCGCAATGAGTTCCTCCATCGCGGGTAACAACCCCCGAGCATCGATGGGACCACGGAAGTTGGTCAACAGTTCACGCAGTTCGGTGTGAGCCTCGTCCAGACTATTCTGGATGCGGCCAAGCTCTCGACGCGCTGCCACGGATAAGCCGCTGCTCTCGAGCGTTTCTTTCAACATCTTAACCTGGAAGCGAAGACTCACCAGGGTTTGCGCCAGCGAATCGTGCAACTCATGGGCAAGCGTCGTGCGCTCGCGCATGATCGACAGCCGCTGACCTTCTTTGTCCAGTCTACCCTTTTCTACCGCCATACCCACGTGCTTACCGACACTCACCAGCAATCTGTGGATCTCAGTGTTTTCAGCCACCTCTGGGGTGGGAGTGAATAGCGTAAATACACCTAACGTCTGACTCTGATACCGTAAGGGAATGGATATCAATCCCATAGTTCGCCCGGCGACGCCAGCGCTATCCACCAATACCTGCTGCGGCACGGGTTGCTTGTCATGCAACCACTGGATCTCGGAGAAGGCGTTACCGTCGAGCCGATCTCGCAGTGCGAGCACCTCCGGCGCATCCTCAAAGCCAATGGTTTTGGAAAGCCGCATTTGACCCTCATCGGTACGCAACCGCACGGCCGCACCCCAGGCGCCCACCACCTCCATGAGCTTTCTCACGGTACGCTCGAGCAAATCATCCAGCTCTCGCGACGCGTTAACCGTCGCCGCGATATCATAAAGCATTTCCAACGAACGATTTTTTTCCTGCAACCGCTGGGTCTGACTGCAGACCAGGTCGTCCATCTCATTGGCCAATGCTTCCAACGCGTCGCTCAACCGATTGATGTGGAATGCCAGCTTCCTGAATTCTCCATGCTGGCCCACCAGCGGTATCCGTGCTGACAGATCACCGTTACACATATTCAAAGCCCATCGTCGCAGATGGGCAAAGGGATTCAGGAGATGGTAACGCACCTGATACATCAATAGGCCGATCAGACCCGCACCGAGAACAAGCAACAGCAACAGGATCCATAACAGCTTTGGTGGGTGAGGACCCACAACAGCCAAGGCCAAAGCCGCCCCAACCGCTAGGAAAAAAATGATCGCCACGGACAGCAACAGCACTAGCAACGAGCTCGTCCCCCTGCGGGTAGCCCGCTCGCCCCAATCATCGACCGGCGAGACGAGGCGCGTGAGCAAGGTACGGAGGCGCCCTTGGCTCAGATCACTGGCGGCAAGGGACATGGTGGGAGCAGCGGGAGGCTAGGATCGGTCGGGAGGGCTGTAATTGCGATCGTTTGGATTCATGAAGATGAAGCGAAACTGACCCGGTTCGATCTCGACGAAATCCATCACCGCCCCGTTGAGCAGGGCGAGGTCTTGTTTGGCGATCACGATGTCGATGCCCTCGGAGGTGATATGGGTGTCGTGTTCACCGATCTCATCAAAACCCATACGATAGTCGATACCACCGTCAGGCATGCGGCTGGCCGCTATCCGCAAGGCGAACCCACTGTGATCACCCGCGTCCACTGAACGCCGCACTTCGATTGCCGCCTGTGGGGTCAACGTAAACATTGGTCCACTCCTATCCTGCCAGCCATGTCGGCGCGCGTGGCGCTGCCAGTTACCCCCTCACTGCAGATCACAGGCTGCAGCGACCCGCGGTGAGCGCGCACAAAACGCACAAAACGCTCCGCCCAGTGATTGGCAGCCACATCTCGTAGATGAGAAAAACTCGCTAACATGTTGGCCATGACGATACCGTCTCGCTTACCATCAATGCCGTGCCCGCGCAACACCTGGTAGGCATAGCGAAATCCATCGTAGTTGATCAGCTTCGAATAATGAAACTCATGGGCGGGAAAGTCCGCCAACGTCCCTTCTCCCGTGCGCAACGGCCAAGGTCCCGCCCCCGTTTCTCGTAGCCGCACGTAACCGCGTCCTTGAGGGCGATCGCACATCTGTACGTCGGCGGGAATCGCTCCCACCATCTGGCAGCGTCGATCAGCCCATTGAATACTGCGTGACAGGTACATCAGACCTCCGCATTCAGCATACACCGGCAGCCCAGCCCCGATCGCCTCTCGAATGGCGTGACGTAGACGCCAGTTTGCCTCCAGGGCGTGCATTTGGGTCTCTGGAAAACCGCCCCCGATAAACAACCCATCGATTCGCGGAAGCTCGGTATCCCGCAGGGTATCGATGGGCACAAGCTGTGCTCCCGCCGCGCTGAGCGCCTCCAGGTCACCTGGATAATAGAAACCAAACGCGGCATCGCGGGCAATGCCGAGCGCCACATCCGGCTTCGGGGTTGCCGGTGGCGCGTACCCACCACCTACCGATGGGCGGCCGTTGGATTGAGCCATCGCGCCTAACCGGTCGAGATCCACCTGGCCATCGACAGCGCGGCCGATAGCCCCGATAAGCTCTTCTGCGCTGCCCACTTCGTTACCAGGTATCAAGCCAAGGTGGCGTTCCACGATCTGCAGTTGCTGACTACGCCCCACAGCCCCCAGCACCGCCAGATCGCTATAGTGCTCGACGGCCGCGCGCAGTTTCCCTTCGTGGCGTGGGCCTGCTACCCGATTCAAGATAACCCCGGCAAACCGCAGGCCCGGATCAAACTGTTGGTAGCCCAACAGCAAAGGCGCGATGCCACGGGTCATACCCGAACAGTCCACCACCAGCACCACCGGAACTGCCAGCAGCTTTGCCAGGGCGGCGTTGCTGTCGCTGCCCCGCGTATCCATACCATCGTACAGACCCTTGTTACCCTCCACGAGCGCCACATCCGCTGTTGTGGCATAGCGCTCGAAGGTCCTGCGAATCTCGGCTCGGTCCATGGTGTGGAAATCCAGGTTATGGCAATCCCGCCGAGCAGCCATTCCTAGCCAGATGGGGTCGATGTAGTCGGGACCTTTTTTGAACGGTTGAACAGTGATCCCGCGCTCACACCATGCGCGACAAAGACCGAGCGCCACCACGGTCTTGCCGGAGGATTTGTGAGTCGCTGTCAGATAGAGCGAAGCCATGCGCTGCAGCGAGCACCTTCGGAGGGTGTGACCACGGTGGCCCGCAGGTTGCGAGAGGTTAAAAGACGATCAGAAGGTCAGCTAGCGGCCCTCAACGCACCCTCAGAGGAAGCCGGTTCTGATTCGGTCGGGAGGGGCAACACGTCATCGCCCAGGCTAACGGGCAGGAAGCGCAATACTTTTACCGCCAAGGCCACGATCATCAGCGCTAGGGCAACGCCCCCAAAGCCCAGCAACAACTCCCACAGACTCGGTGTGTACGGAGCAACCACACCGTCGTAGAAACCACTGCTCAACATCTCTTTGCCGGGGAATATGGCCAAGGGATAAGCCTGTCCGCCGACGATGGTGACATACATCTGGGCGAAGCCTCCCACGATCACCAGCACCGCACCGAGAGCGAGCCAGGTTCTGGAACCTGCGGTCGCCGGATGATAGAAGATGACGAGCGGCAACAAGGACCCGATAAAAATCTGCCCCAGCCAGAAAGCCACGGTAAAGGCACCCCCCCTGGTGAGGATAAAGCCCTGCACCCCATGCAGCTCTGTCATGTACAGATTGGTCACATGGTAGGCCAACACGAAGTAAAATACTGCGGCAACGAATACCCCCAGTAAGTTCTTGAGTCGCCTTAGCAGTACATCGCCCAAGGGCCGGCCGGTCCCCCAGTAGCTCGCCATCAATACTAAGATAAAGATCGCGAGCCCGTAGGAAAACGACATGGCGATGAACATCGGCGCCATGATAGCCGTATCATAGGCCTGCCTGGCCACTAGGAATCCGAATATAGAGCCCGTACCCGTGGTGAGCACGAGCCGCCAGACAAAAGCGACCAATCCCACCGGTTTGCTATAAGCATTCATACGCCGCTCCATCATCATCCATAGATACACGATGACGATAGCCATGAAACCGGTATAAAGGAAAATGTTCCAGGCAAAGATGGACCTAAAGTTATAGGTCGTCATGGCGACGATCAATCGATCGGGGCGACCCAAGTCGAGCACTAAGATCGCCAACCCTCCCGCCAGCAGCGCCAAAGCCAACAGGCCGGAAAGCCGCGACAGCGGCTTGTAGAATGTCCGCCCGAAAACCGAAGCGATGGAGGCGACGTTCAGCGCTCCCGAGGCGGCCACAATCAAGAAAACGGCGAAGATGTGCGGTGTGCCCCAAACGATCTGGTTGGTCATACCCGTCACATAGTGGCCGTGGTGCTCCATGTAGTAGGCGGCCCCCAGACCGATCACAACGAGCAACCCCAGCAAGCCGAGAAGCCCATAATAACCTCGGCTATTTCCATCGATCTCAAGGTAATCGGTTCTCTCCATCTCTGTCACGCTTTGCTAGTCGATCCCCCAATCATACCCACTCGGCAGCACTAGGCTGTACCAGAAAACTACAGCCCGCGATAGCGAACGCCGAGGTGCAAACCCATATCGGCACGCAGCTCCTCGCTGCCATACTCGACAAGCGATCGGGACAGTTCGCTTTCCGGATCGTTGAGATCCCCAAACAGCATGGCGCGGTGTCCCGCCGCGTTACAGGCTTCGGCACACGCGGGGATCCTTTCGCCGCCCTCATCCACGCGATGGACGCACAAGGTACAGCTCTCAACCGTCCCTTTGCCGCGCGGTGCGTAGGGTTTTTGTTCCGTGAGCGTCTCATGAATAAAGGAGCGCGCCTTATAGGGACACGCCATCATACAGTAGCGACAGCCGATACAGATGTGCTTGTCCACCAGTACGATACCATCGGGACGCCGAAAGGAGGCCCCTGTTGGGCACACATCGACGCAGGGAGGGTACTTGCAATGCTGACACATCAAAGGCAGCGACGTGACGCGACCCGTTAACTTATCGCGTACCGTAACTTTTCGGATCCACTGGGCATCCGTCTCGGGTCGATCGTGACCCCAAAGCCCATGCTCCTCCACGCAGCCGCGCACGCAGGCATCGCACCCCTCGGCACACTTATTCGTATCGATCAGCATCCCCCAGCGCCGCTCATCGGTGACGGGCTGATCGGGCGAACGTGCCCCCGCTAAGCTAACGAATGTCACACCAGGAATGAGCGCTAATGCCGCCGCAGACGCCGCAGTGCTAAAAAAGCGGCGGCGATCGGGATCGTGGTTCTCAGCCGTTGGAGGCTGAGAACCACGCTCGCATGCGTTGCTCATTTATTACCTTCCCCTTGCACTGGCTAACTCGGAATGGACCCGCCCACTAGCCGCCGTAGGCGCGCCAGGATCCGCCCCAGGCACACTGTGTCTCATGGCTTCCGGCACCCCTTCGCCGCTGTCGGGTGTCGTCGCATGGCATTGGAAGCAATCCATGCTAACGCCAGCATAGCTATGGCACGTCTCACAAAATTGTCCAGGCGCATTCACAGGAATGGTGTATCCCTTGTCATCGACGGAAACGTGACATTCGATACACTCAACGAGGCTATGCCGCTTGGTCCGAATCCCCTGGTGCATCGTCGCATCGCGCTGATGCAGCAAGAACACCATGTGATTACGCCGTATCACCGGGGTGGGCTCCACGCATTGCTCTCCCTTGCCCATGGGAATCACTGGCAGGGGAACACCACCCTCCGCTGCCACAACGGCTCCCGCCAGCAATGCCAGCGTCACCGCCCACAGCAGTCGCCGTCGCAAAGCCGTTGTGGTGAGCATGCTGACACCTATTCCCCAAGGCCCATGTCGATATAGCCAGTCGGACAAACATCGGCACAAATATGACAGCCGATACACCGCGTGTAGTCCGTGTCGACATAGCGGCCCGTGGTGCTCTCGGATTTTTTCACGCGGAACACCGCATCCTGCGGACAAAAAATCACACAATTGTCACACTCAAAGCACATACCGCAGCTCATGCAGCGCTTGGCCTCTTCCACCGCTTGCTCTTCGGCCAACCCGATGACCCTTTCCTCGAAATGGCCCAGGACTTCTTCGGAGCTCGGGACTTTCTCTCCACGCTTGTACCGCGGTGTGTAGCCAAAATGGCCGAGATACAGCTCGTCGGCATGGACGATCTCGTGCGCCGAGCGGTCTTCAAAGTTGTGCACGGCAAACTTGCCGGAGGCTGTTCCCCACTTCTGTTGGTGATCGTACTCCTCGGGCGCGAGATTACTTTCCCGCAGCTTGTTCAACAGGTCGAAATGATGCACGTCGACCTTCGGGCGCCGCCTCTGCTGCTCGCCCTTGAGATAGTGATCAACGCTCTCCGATGCAATGGATGCCTGGCCGATGGCGGTGGTGAGCAGATGGGGACGAATGATGTCACCTGCCACGAAATGGCCTGGCTTGCCGGGAACCTGGTAGAAGTTGTCCGCATCGATAAGCCCGCGACCGTTATCCATCGCTTCGATACCGGCCAGGTCCCCTCCTTGCCCGATCGCCGAAACCACGAGGTCACACTCGAGTTCAAACTCAGTACCCTCTCTTGGCACCGGTCTGCCATCGATCAAGTCGCACTCGGCCATTTTCAGCCCACAGGCGCGGCCGTCTTCGGTCAGAACGACTTCTACCGGCAGGACTCCGTTGAGGATCGTCACTCCCTCCTTCAAGGCATCGTTCACCTCATGTTCAGCTGCCGTCATTTCCTCACGCTTAAACAGCGCCGTCAGGGTCACCTGAGCCCCTTTTCGGGCCGCCACCTGAGCGGCATCATGGGCGGTGAAGCCATGCACCACCAGCTCCGGGCGCTCCTTCGGGTTATTGCTCTTGATATGGCCGAGTCGCCTGGCCACGGAGACCACGTCGATCGAGGTATCACCGCCACCCACACAGACGACCTTCTCTGCCGTCACCTTGAGGCGTCCGGTATTGAAAGCCTCCAGGAATTTAGCGCCACTCACGCAATTAGGTGCGTCGCCACCCGGCACGGGTAGCGCCCGACCGCTTTGGCAACCGACTGCCCATAGGATGGCGTCATAACGATCCTCCAATTCCTCGATGGTCACATCTCGACCGATGCGAGTATTGGTGCGCACCTCGATGTCGCCCATATCGAGAATGCGATTGATCTCGGCGTCCAGGTGTTTGCGCGGCGTACGATAGCCGGGGATACCGTAACGCATCATGCCGCCGAGCTCCTCGTGCTCCTCGAAGACAGTGCTGGCGTGACCCTTGCGGCGCAGTTGATAGGCGGCGGCCAGCCCAGCTGGACCACCACCGATGATGGCAACGCGTTTACCCGAAAGCTGGCTTGGCGCCTCAAACTTGAATCCCTGGCTGGTGGCGTAATCGCCGATAAATTGCTCCACGGCGTTGATACCGACGAAATCTTCCACCTCGTTGCGGTTACAGCCATCTTCGCACGGCGCCGGGCATACCCGACCCATCTGGGAGGGAAAGGGGTTCGCATCGGTGGAACGTCGAAAGGCATACTCCTGCCAGCTCATATCGGCCGGGGGTTTCTCGATCCCACGAACGATCTGCAGCCAACCGCGGATATCCTCGCCTGAGGGACAGCTCCCCTGGCAGGGCGGCGTGCGATGCACGTAGGTGGGGCACTTATGGCTATGGTCGCCCTCGAAGATTTGTGCTTCCAGCTTCGACCAAACATGGTCCCCTTCTTTATACTTCCTAAAGGTGTGCCCTTCACCCTTGTATGTCTTACTCCACGGCGTCGCCATGTTGAACTCTCCTATTGACGAATCGACATAGAATCTTGTAATTGCACCGCTGTACTGGCTGGCTCACACAGACCTCATCGGGCTACTGCTTACTTCCCAGCACGATAGCGTCGCTGACCAACTGATGGACACTGACAACCTGGTCCATGGTGAAGCCGTAGTACGGCAAGATCTTAGAAAACTGACTCTTACAGATGGCACAGATGGCTGCTATGTGGGTCACCTGGTGCTTCTCGACGACCTCTTTGAGTGCCTGCATGCGCGGCAACGCGCCTTTGACCCGCAGCTCCATCAGGTCGTCGGTCAGTAAACCCCCGCCCCCACCGCAGCAAAACGTACTCTCATAGATAGTGTCGGGGGCCATGTCGTAAAAATGGTTGCAACAGGCTTTGATGACTTCCCGGGGCAACACGAACTGTCCGCCGGGCATCGTCCCCATACGTGAGGCGCGGGCCACGTTGCACGAATCATGGTAGGTCACCCGTCGTTCGTCGTTAGCGGATTTATCTAATGTCAGGGCGCCGCGCTGAATGAGATCGTGGGTAACCTCGATGATGTGCTGCGGCACCGGGTAACGCGGGTCGAGGAAATCAAAGGGCCCCGCCAGGGTGTTGAGGTAGCTGTAAGCCACACGCCAGGCGTGCCCGCACTCACCAAACACGATGCGCTTAACACCGAGATCTAAGGCCGCCTTGCGGATGCGCAAAGCCACCTTGCGCATGTTTTCGTAACTACCGATAAAGAGGCCGAAATTAGCGGCTTCCGAAGCGTAAGAGCTGAGCGTCCAACTGATGCCGGCCTGGTGAAAAACCTTGCCATAGCCGATAAGACCGTCGACATGGGGTTCCGCGAAGAAGTCTGCCGATGGTGTGACGAGCAGAACTTCGGCACCTTCTTGATCCAGGGGGTAACGAACCTGAACACCCGTGTCGTCTTCGACATCCTCTTCTAGGCCATCAAGGGTGTCCTCTAGGGCAGGACCCGGCAAACCCAAATTGTTACCGATCTTAAATACCTTACCGATGATCTCATTGGAGTACTTCTGTCCCTGCCCGACACTGTCGAGGATGTCACGGGCCGCCATGGTGATCTCAGCCGTGTCGATACCATAGGGACAAAAAACCGAGCAGCGGCGACACTCGGAGCACTGATGATAGTAGCTGTACCAATCGTCCAACACCTCTTTGGTCAGGTCCACCGCCCCGACCAGCTTCGGAAAGCGTTTGCCAGCAAAGGTGAAATAACGGCGATACACCTTCCGCAACAGATCCTGTCGAGCCACCGGCATATTCTTCGGATCGCCCGTTCCGAGAAAGTAATGGCACTTGTCGGTACATGCGCCGCACTTCACGCAAGCATCCAAAAACACCTGCAACGACCGATACTTGCCAAGCAGTTCTCCCATCTTGGCAACGGCCACCGTCTGCCAATCATCCACCAGCTCCCCTGGGAATCCGAGAGGTGTTTGGTGGGCCGGCGCCGCCACGAATGGCCGGCTATGGGCCATCGATCCAGGCTGAACGACCGGTATTTCCGGATATTCTTTGAGCGGAGGGGTTTCGAACTTAGCCATTCCTCACTCCTCGCCAGAACTCAAGCGAACGCCTCGTGCACCATAATACATCCTAGGCAAACTCCTCCGAGACCGCCGATCAGGGCGCTAATTTTCAGCCACCCGAGACACACACCATTGCCTTGGCACCAAACGACACGCACCTCTCCTGCTTAAGGCTGACTCCGCGGCGACTCGAGCCCTGCTGCCCAGCCAGCGAGGTGGCGTCGCTCCCGGGGATTATCGATTTGATTGCGGCTCGGGCTGAAAAACACACCGGGGGCATGCAATAGCTTGCTAAACGGAAAGATCATCATCAGCACCACCACCAACCCGAGGTGTAAGAGCAACAGGCCGTCCGTCGGCAAAGGTTGCCAATCGAAGTAAAATAACCCCAGCATAAACGCTTTCAGTGCCACGATATCCGTGTGCTGCACATACGTCATCAGCAGACCCGTGCCCGTGATGGCAATCAGTAGCACCAACATCAAATGATCCGACGGCGCCGAAATATAGCGCACACGGTCCACTAAGAAGCGACGCGCCCAAAGCCCGGCGAGTCCCACTAGCATGGCGAATCCTGCATAAGCCAAGGGCTGTAAATACGCGAACCCGCTCCAAAACGTCACATAACGTAAGTGCCGAACGAATTCGAGTAGCAGCGCGAGGTGGAATAGCCAACCAAAGAGCCACGTCCATTTCGTGCCCTTAAACAGACTCTCGAAAAACACCACCTCGCGAAACATGCGCAGCGCCACACCCCCTCTCGTCGTTGGGGCGGGTGTCGTAGGGATCTTCAACGGTGCCGGGGTACGGGCATACTGCCAGATCTTATAGGCCAACCCCCCAATGAACATGAGGGTGGCCACATAAAATAAGACAGCATAGACGATGGTCAGCAGTGACATGCTTGGGCGTCCTTCGGTGTGACCTCATCAAGTCTATGAACGATACTCTGGTGGGAGGTGAGCGATCCCACTCACCCTCCCCGTCCCCTCAGAGCTTGTGAAAAAAACCTGCTGCGCTACCCGATAGCGGCGTTGGGCGGTGCTCGCTCCTCGCCTATCTATCTGATATGTCTCTCGGCTTAGCCCCGTCCGCCTAGCTCTCGGGCCGCTCGCGACGGTTTTCTCACAACCTCTCAGTTGCGACACGACTCACACGCAGCCGGTCGGCTTTGGCAAACCGGCGTATTTGCATGCCTGCTTCGCCGGTCCATAGGGAAACAACTCGTAGAGATACTTGCTATTGCCTTTGTCCTTGCCAAGCTTCTTGCCGATGGCCTTGGTCAACACCCGGACCGCTGGTGCAATCTGATATTCCTCATAGTATTCCCGAAGAAAGTTAATAACCTCCCAATGAGTTTCCGTCAGATCGCAGCCGTCCACTTTAGCCATGATCTCAGCTACGCCGGGTTCCCACTCACTCAAGTCAGCCAGATACCCTTCCTCGTCCGTTTGAAGCGTCTTACCGTTCACTTCAATGCTCATTTGCTCGTCACCTCATCTACTCGTCATCAACATCAGTCGACAGACCTACAACCACGATTGCACGATGTCGTGAGAAACTGTCAAATCAACAAAACCACCGTAATCCAGGAGTTCCACGCCCTCGAGAAGCCTCGACTCGTCCATGCCCCGAGCCTTTAGATCCGGCTCCAGGACATACACTTTGAGCGTCTCTAAAAAACCGGCTAGCTTCTCAGCTACGCTCGTTCCCTTTAGCGCAGCGTAGACGCCATCCTCAATCAGCAACACTGAGGAACCGTCTGGTGCATAGCGAAGACAGCTATCCAGGGTGCTCTTTTCAAACGGTGACTTGTTTACGATATGCAGCATGGTCATTGTCGCATTCCTAAAAGCTTAAGACCACGTCCTGCTGCGCCATCAGATCCTTGATCTCCTCGCTGCTCAGAATCTCCACCGGCACAATCAGGTCGTCTTCGGTCAGCCCGCGCTGTTCGAGGGATTCTTTGTCCGCGTACAATTTTTCCACGTCGTACATCTCCAGCGCACGGTAGGTGGGAGAGAAGTTCTTCATGTCCGACGCCGCGGTATCTTGCCCTTTCTTGAGCTGGAAGACCCCATCATCCAGAAACAGCAAGCTCACATCCTGCTCGAAAGCAGCACCAATCAACACCACCTCCAGCGACTCCAAGGCATAGATGCTGCCATAGGGTGCCCGGCGATTCACATACAAAAATTTTTTGACGACCCCCCCTGAGAACTCACCCTCTTCTTCCAACATGGTCTCGTCGGTCATGGCCACTCCACTTACGTTGTATTCCAACCGGCCGCTCAGAGACGGTTCTAAAACCTACCGCGCTCGCCCGGCTTTCATCCCATCCTCCTAGCCGTAACTCACGCCGCCTCAGAAACCATTCCCACCACAACCGCGGGTATCCAACGGCTTCTGAGGAGCGTAAGCCGATAGCCCTCGAGTAACGTCCTAAGAGGTCATGAAAAAACCAGTACGCCCTCCAACAGCGTCATGAGGCGGTGCTCGCGCCTCCAACTCCTACCTAATAGCTCTCGTCGTCGCGTGCTCTCGGGCCACTCACGACGATTTCCTCAGCACCCCTCAATCGCCAAACGTGACCAATCGGTCGGCTTGAATCCCCGCCTCGATAAGCTGCCCAAGCCCGGATATACGAAATCCCGGTGCAATATTATTGGCATCCTTACCGTGGCGTTTCATCTCGTCGGCATCCACGATTCCCCGCCGCTGGGCAGCCGCCACACACACAACAAGGTCCAGATTGTGCTGCTGAGCCAGCTCCGACCAGCGCTGCGTGATATTGCGATCGTCTTGCGGCGGCGTCGCCAAACGGGTGCCATTGTTGACACCATCGTGGTAAAAGAAAACGCGAAAAATTTCGTGCCCTTTCTCGAGCGCGGCCTTGGTGAACTGGTAGGCCGAATCCGATGCCTGATGCTGATAAGGACCTTCGTTGACCAATACGCTGAACTTCATCCCCTACTCTGCTCCCGTTGGCACGAGGTTAGAACCGAATGTAAGAGGAGGCATTTAAGCTCTTACGGGCACCTCGCCAGTTATCGATATGAAATTTGGTAAACGGCAGTTCCGCCAGCTCAAAAAATCGCGGCCAACCGATACGATCGATCCAGTCGTTGACGCGCTCCCAGTCGCGCGCATCTTGTTTATAGGCGCGCAGAATGCGCTTCACGATGGCCGTCGCTTCTGGCCAGCGCGGCGGATTATTGGGAATGCCCGCAGCCACGAGCTTCTGGAAGGAGGGCTTACTGCGTGCATTGGAATGGTTACCGCCTACCCAGATGGCCAGTTTGGAATGCTCGGGATCATTGATTTGCATGGGCGGACAGGGAGGGTAACAGGCGCCGCAGCAGATGCACTTTTTTTCATCCACTTCAAGAGACGGCTTACCAGCGACCATGGCGGGCCGAATAGCAGCCACCGGACAGCGCGCCACTACCGATGGACGCTCGCAGACATTGGCCACCAGATCGTGATTGATCTTGGGAGGCTTAGTGTGTTGAATGTTGATGGCGATGTCACCTTGCCCTCCACAGTTGATCTGGCAGCAGGAGGTCGTGATGTGTACGCGATTGGGCATGTTCCACGTCTTGAACTCCTCATGGAGCTCGTCCATCATCGCCTTGACCACGCCGGAGGCATCGGTCCCCGGTATGTCACAATGCAACCAACCTTGAGTGTGGGAAATCATCGCGACGGAGTTGCGCGTCCCCCCGACCACAAAACCCGCTTCCTCTAGGGCGTTGATTAATGGCTCCACCTTGGCGCCATCGGCCACCATGAACTCCATGTTGCTGCGGATGGTAAACCGCACGTGCCCGTCGGCGTATTGATCTCCTATCTCGCACAGCTTACGCAGCGTAAAAACGTCCAAGATGCGCTGGGTGCCAGCCCGCACCGTCCAGATCTCCTCCCCGCTCTCCGCCACATGCCGCAACACACCGGGGCGCGGGTCTTCGTGATACTTCCATTGCCCGAAGTTCTTCAGCATCACTGGATGCATGTATTGGAAACCGTCTGGACACCCACTTTCAATCGGTGTCCGCATCTGCAATTGAGCCATACCCTAACCTCCAAATTCGTCTGACATCGCTATGCTGATGAGTAGGGAAAGCACCACCGAGCACCGGCAATGCATTCCCCCTCGCGTCGTATCAAGCAACTTCAGTCACCAGAGCGGTTATGCCCCGGCGGCTTGCTTCTCCTCAGCCTTGCGTTGAAACCATTTCTCGGCTTCTTCGTCCCAGTTATCCATACGCACATAGGAGCTCTCGCGCGGATGCGCCACCATATGGGGATCCACTTCCAGGCCGATACCTTCAAGGAAATTCACCAACCCGATGCGTTCGATAGTCTCGCCGATGCGCTCGTGTTCCAACGCATTCTCGGCGAAGAAATCGATGGTGTTCTCGGCCATCTCCACTAGCTGTTCGTAATCCTCCTCTGTTTCGAGCTTCCTGAATGGCACCACCACGGTACCGAACAGGTCGCCGATCTTGAGCGTACGCTTGCCGCCGATCAAAATGCTCACCCCCTTGTCATCACCGGGGGACAGCGCCTTTGGCATCACGTTCAAGCAGTGCATGCAACGCACACAGTTACGGTTGTCCACCGCGATGGTGTCATCGTCGTTAAGCGAAAGCGCGTTGGTGGGGCAACGGGCAATGACGTTGTCGATGATGTACTTACGTCCCTTCTTGGCGAGATATTCCTGGAACGCCTGTTGATCCACTTTCATATCATCGCGCCAGGTTCCGATCACGGCGAAATCCGCCCGCTCGATAGCGTTCACACAGTCGTTCGGGCAGCCTGACACCTTGAATTTGAACTTATAAGGCAATGCCGGCCGATGCACGTCATCGGTAAAATTATTCACCAGGGTGCGGTGAATCTTGTGCTCGTTGGCACAGGACTGCTCGCAGCGGGCGGAACCCACGCAGGACATCGCGGTACGCACGCACGGCCCGGCACCACCGAGATCAAAACCATAGTCGTTGACCTCATCGAAGAAATGCTGGGTGTTGTCGGTCGTTGCGCCGATGAACATGATGTTGCCGGTCTGGCCATGAAAGGTCACTAAACCCGAGCCCCACTTCTCCCAGCTATCGGCTAGCTTACGCAGGATGTCGGTGGTGTAGAAATTGCCCGCCGGCGGCTGCACCCGCAGGGTATGAAACTCTCTGGATTTCGGAAACATCTGCCCTACTTCCGAGAAGCGGGGAATAATGCCGCCGCCATAGCCGTAAACGCTGACCGTACCGCCTTTCCAATAGCCCTTGCGCGTCTCGTAGGAGTGCTCGAGCTGTCCCAGCAGATCGTTGGTCATCTCGTTAATGCGCTCACTCGGATGTTCGTCCCGCAGCTTCTTTATCCCTGAGATAAAGCTAGGCCAAGGCCCATCCTGAAGTTGGTCGAGCATCGGGGTATCATGCTTTTTCATTACCTATCTCCTTGAAAGCAAATAATTCGGGCTTCACCTGGTAGGCACCGGCTTGCAGGCGGTGAACCGCTGGCCATACACCGCGCATTTTCTCTTGGATTCAAATCGTTCATTCTCAGAGCGCGTAGTCTAGTGATCCGCCATGCCCCTTCCCACCCTCCGAAAGGGAGGCTGGTGAAAGCCCGCCTTATCTCCAATGGGATACAAGGCGAAAAAACGCAAAGGCGTGACAGCCTCTTCATCCCCTCAGAGGTTGTGAAAAAACCTGCTACACGACCCGATAGCGGCGTTGGGCGGTG